>JAEZAM010000045.1 GCA_023430465.1 Bacteroidota bacterium
CAGTATCAGTCAACTTCTACTTTTTTAAAAGGCTTTGACAAAACGATTTAAATCCAATCCTTCGAAAAAACCAAACGTCCATTATCCGTTCGAAAGACCAGTCCAAATCCGAAAAACCAGTTGATCCAGATCCACGAAAAACCAAACATCCATCCTGGAAAAACAGAAAGTCACCGTGTCCAAAATCCTTGAAAAGTTTTAAATCCGGACCCCTCCCGCCAGGTAACACTAGCGGGAGGCGCGGTGATCCTCTCCCACCCTTCTTTTAAGTTTCCCTTTTTTAATTTTTTACCTTGCATCGCATCTGATGACTACATTTTCCTGCTATGCAAACGATGACCGATCAGACCGGTAGAACATTTCACCTTGATACTCCGCCCAGGCGAATCATCAGCACCGTTCCATCGCAAACGGAGCTATTGGCTTATCTCGGTCTGGAAGAAGAAGTGGTTGGCATCACCAAATTCTGCGTTCATCCCTCCCGATGGTTTCACAGCAAGAAACGTGTAGGTGGTACAAAGAACCTGAATGTACAGGCCATCCGGCAATTGAATCCTGACCTCATACTGGCCAATAAGGAAGAAAACACCCGCGAACAGGTGGAAGCACTTATCCGTGAGCACCCGGTATGGATATCTGATGTCAATGATCTTGCCGGTGCTTATGACATGATCCGTTCTGTCGGCACGATTTGCAACCGCGAGGCGGAAGCAATGGCGCTCGTTACTGATATCCGCGATGATTTCCGCATAACGCAAGCCTGGGCACCCATACCCCATACCGCATACCTTATCTGGCGGGAACCATACATGGCCGCCGGAGGTGGCACCTTTATCGATTCCATGATGCAGGCAGCAGGATTGGTGAACATGTTTCGGGATATACCCCGCTATCCTTCCATTACTGTTGCCGATCTCGCCGGCGACACGGGCCTGCCACCCTGCCGTCTGCTATTGCTGTCATCAGAGCCATATCCTTTTGCAGAAAAACACGTAGCTGAACTTCGCGCATCGCTTCCCGACACAATGATCCTGCTGGTAGATGGTGAATTGTTCAGTTGGTATGGCAGTCGTTTGCTGCAGGCACCCCGGTATTTCCATGAACTAAGGACCCGTATCGGCGCAGTGTGAAGATGATGGTTAAGGGGCGTTACTCAGGATGTTGGTGCTGCGGATCAGTATGTTCAGTCAGGTTTCATACCGGGGGCTTAATTGGCCGATCATTACAGGCAGGAAGGTCTCTTTGATGAGCCAGGGTCACCAATCAAAAGGCTGGGTTAAACGTTTAGACATAAATAATCTCCCGCTCACTCGCCTTTAAATATTTGTCTTTGATTCCTTTTTGGGATACCTGGTCTACTGTTTTCTGAAGATGCTGGTCGATGTATTCAGCCAGATCAACGGATTCGATCCTGGTTGGCCGTGAAGCCCACAAAAATGTCTCTGTCGCCAGGGGTCACCGGTCTTGTCCTTCGTTAACATTATCCTTCATCACAATTAACCCCGGGATTTATCCCGGGGTCAGGGATGATCCATGTCTGACTCTTCCTGCATGGGCGTGAACATCAACCTCACCACAATGAACCTGTCATTCTTCATCGCGTGGTCGCAATCCGCCAGCTAACCCCGGGATAAACCCCTGGGTTACCGGACTTGTCCTACGCTAAGGAATTCCCCTCCCTACCCCATTTTCCTTAACTTCCCTTATGAGTTTTCAGGCACCGCCACAACAGGAACACGGAACCGATAAGCCTTCCCGCAAGAAACCCATGTATCCGGTCAATAGCGAACTGCGCCATTACCTCTCCCTGCATGGCCGGGAAGTGAAGCTGCCCGTGACCTATACCAACCTGCTCAACTATACTTTTTCCGTCCCCATCAAAGACAAGAATGGCAAAGACACCCTCTGGGAAAAAACCGTGTATGATAACCGAGAGTGGGAATTCATCCGTGAAGGCCTTGTAAAGATCTATGCGATCCTGAAGACCGAAGGAGATTTTAGTTTCACCAGCCATCTTGACGTTGCACGCGTTGATTATTGCTCCTTCGGAAATTCGCACCCTTTCCGTATACGGATCGTAAACAAGTACAATGACAATTACGACCATTACTACATCAAAATAGCCGATGCGTCCAGGATATATGGTCTTGAACTGGAACACATTCTTTCCCCAAACCGGATAACGTTTTTCACCGACAGGGATACGCTTGTGGAAGAACATATACCCGGCGTGCCCGGTGACATTTTCATTCGCCAGATGATGGACGATCCGCATACAAACAAGATCAGGCTGGCAAAAGAGTTTGTCAAATTCAATGAACGCTGTTTTGTGCGTCTCCTTGGCGATATGCGCAGCTACAATTTTGTGGTGGACATCACGCCCGACATCGAAGATTACCAGTTCCGGATCCGCGCAATTGACTTCGACCAGCAATCGTATGAAGGGCGAAAGAACCTTTACCTGCCACAATTTTTCAAGGAAAATTATCCGTTCGTGGAACTCTGCCTCGCGCACCTGAACAAAGAATCCATCGCCCAATACCAGGCCGAAGAACGCACGCTGATCACATTCCGCCTGGCTTCGTCGCGGTACCGCATCAAGGAACTGCTGGATATCATGAGCAAGGACGAGATATCTACACGCGAAAAAATTGAACAACTGAAATCAGAACTCAATGCGCACCTTGCCACGACTAATTTTTCACGTTGCCAATCCATGGGACAGGTAGTAAAACGACACCTGAAACAAACATTGCAGAAAAATCTGCTGTTGGTACAACGGAATATCGGCAAGACTAACGACTGAACGTTTTTCACCCACATACGCCCATGCAAAAGGAATAAACTATATTAGCGCTCTTTAGATGATCTTGCCAGTGAACTTTAACCATTTTTACTCACTAAACGAAGTCATTTCTCATCATGAAAAAGTATTCAGCCGGGGTTCTTCACGGCGCAGAACTGGAAGCCCTTTATAACGATGCAAAAGAAAATCAATTTGCGCTACCTGCCGTAAACACAATCGGCACCAACACTATAAATGCCACACTTGAAGCGGCAGCAAAAGTAAATTCACCCGTGATCATTCAATTCTCCAATGGTGGGGCACAATTTATCGCGGGTAAGGGAATGCCCAATGACCATCTCCAGGCAAATATCAGCGGTGGCATCTCCGGTGCCCTGCACATTCACAATGTGGCTAAATATTATGGTGTACCCGTTGTGCTCCATACAGATCATGCCGCGAAGAAATGGCTGCCGTGGATCAGCGGCCTGTTGGATGCGGGCGAACAATATTTCAAGGAAAAAGGTCAGCCTTTATTCAGCTCACACATGCTCGATCTGAGCGAAGAGCCATTGGAAGAAAATATAGAGACCTCCGTTAAATTCTTCAAGCGCATGCAGCCATTGGGCATGAGCATTGAAATCGAACTTGGTGTTACAGGTGGTGAAGAAGACGGGGTGGATAACAGCGATGTTGAAAATGATAAATTGTATACACAGCCCGAGCATGTCGAGTACTCCTATACCGAGCTCAGTAAAGTGGGCAAATTGTTTACCGTGGCTGCTGCCTTTGGTAACGTGCACGGGGTATATAAGCCGGGTAATGTAGAACTTCGTCCGGAGATCCTTCACAACAGCCAGGTATATATCCAGGATAAATTGAAGACCGGCCCCAAGCCTGTCTACTTTGTATTCCACGGAGGCAGCGGCTCACCGCAACACCAGATCCGCGAGGCAATTGGTTATGGTGCCATCAAAATGAACCTGGACACCGATCTCCAATGGGCATTCTGGGAAGGAGTATTAGGCAATTACAAGAAAAGCGAAGCCTACCTCCAGGGGCAACTCGGCAACCCGGAGGGAGAAGATAAACCCAACAAGAAATACTATGACCCGCGCGTATGGCTGCGTAAGGGTGAGGAGAGCTTCATCAAACGCCTCGAAACAGCGTTCGAAGATCTCAATTGCATCAACCGGAATGCATAATTAAACTAAACAGTTCTCAAAGGCCCTGCACCATGTGTGGGGCTTTTTTTTTGGGGGCTGGGGACTGGGTGCTGGGGGCTGGATGGCTGGGGACTGGGGGCTGGGGACTGGATGGCTGGGGACTGGATGGCTGGATAACTGGATGCTGGAAGGCTGTTACCCATTAAATAACTACGCCCGGGTCCCTGAGTAGCGTATGAGCGCAGCGAATGCGCGTATCGAAGGGCCCTAACCTCGGAATGCCGGCGATGCAAGATGCCAACCTCCAAAAAAAACAACCGGCCATGGGCACCGGTTTTTCATTGGATTGATTTTTCAGGATCAGATACTGGATGGATGTTGGTTCTTCCGGATAAGGAATTTTGGCTCTTTCAAAGGATCGGAATCAACGGATTTTCGGATAAAGGATCAGGTTTTTCGGATCGGTTTGGTTGGTTTTTTCAAAGGATTGAGATCAATGGTCTTTCGGATGTTGGATCAGGATTTTTCGGAACTGGATTGGTTGGTTTTTCAAAGGAGGGATTTAAATCAGAACCTTAACGTTATATATTTCCCTTGTTTGATAGCACAAAGTAAGGGCGATCTGCAGCCGCCAGAAATAGAACACCATATTATTGCAAAGTAGTTGTTGCTCTACACGCCTGAGGAAAACACCTACCAGGAGCAGAAGGTTGCCCTGCAGCCTTGTGATGACGTAACTATCAGTTAGTTATCTTTGGTCAAACAACCGAATATGATCTCATACAACCCGAAAGACTGGTTCACTTATATATTCAGAATTCACAAGGCAGATACCGTTCGTCAACTCCTCCCCCTCATTATCGGGATCAGTGTATATTCCGCGATCATTGCCTACCTGGAACTGGAATACTGGCAACTTTCCTCTTCCAGTTATGTCAAAAATATACCGGTGATGCACAGCCTACTGGGTTTCGCCATTTCCATGCTGCTCGTATTCCGTACCAATACAGCCTATGATCGCTGGTGGGAAGGGCGTCGGCTTTGGGGCTCGCTCGTTAACAACAGCCGCAACCTGGCTATGAAACTTGATGCCATGCTGACAAAAGACAACGAAAGCGAGCGGTCATTTTTCCGTAAGATCATCCCTTCCTTTGCCGGCACATTACATACCCATCTGCGGCGCGAAACCACCCGGCTCGAACTCGCCAATGATGCTGAGCATGGACACCTTTTCAAAAAGATCGATCACGAGAAACATGTTCCCAACCAGATATCGCTTCTCATGTACAAGCACGTGCATCAACTGCATGCCGATGGCAAATTATCGGGTGAACAATTACTGTTTCTCAATAGTGAACTCCAGTCGTTCACCGATATCTGCGGAGCTTGTGAACGAATAAAAAATACGCCCATCCCATTTTCATATAGTGTGTTCATTAAAAAATTTATCTTCATCTACATCATGACCCTTCCCTTTGGGTATGTGTTCAATCTCGGGTATTGGGTCGTGCCAGTCGTTGCCTTTGTATTCTATGTATTGGCCAGTCTTGAACTGATCGCTGAGGAGATCGAAGATCCATTTGGCGGTGATCAGAATGATATACCTACAGAGAAACTGGCAGATAATATCCGGAAGAATGTGGAAGAAATACTGGCGGGAGGGGAAACTGAAAGACTTTAAAAAGTCAAAAGTCAAAACTTAAAACGCAAAAGTTAAAAGGCAAAAGGCACATTTGAATACCTGAGATCATTTTTCATTTTTACGTTTTGATTTTCTCTCTCAACCTTAAACTTAACCTCAACCTTAACCTCTACCTCAACCTCAATTCAAATGCTCCGGTTCATACCCCTCCTCCTTCTCCCCTCCTTTCTTTACGCCCAACAGTTGACGGTGGAGCAGATCATGCAGGATCCAAAGTGGATCGGCAGTTCACCTTCCTCACCTGTATGGTCAGTCAATGGAAAGGAACTGTACTTCAACTGGAACCCCGACCGTTCACCGGCAGATTCACTCTACGTGATCACTTCGACCAATGCCGTTCCGCGTAAGGTGACACAAAGGGAAAGACAGCAACTGGTGACCAGCAGCAATGTTGTTTATAACACCGCGCGCACCATGTATCTCCATAGCCGGGAAGGAGATATTTTTCTTACGGAAATTGCCAGGAACCACACGAAGCGGATAACGCAGACCATGGATATTGAATCTTCGCCCCGCTTTTCATTCAATGATTCAAGGGTGATCTATAACAGGAACCAAAACCTCTATGCCTGGGATCTTCGAAGCGGTGAAACCGTTCAGCTTACCAACATCAGGAGCGGCACAGCACCGGCCGCCGGCACAAAGAAAGGCAGCACCCAGGAAGAATGGTTAAAGGCGGATCAGCTCGCAACGTTCGACGTATTGCGCACCCGCAAGGAGAAGCGCGAAGCCGGTGAGAAAGCTTCTGCGGAGGCTAAGACAAAATCGCTGAAGCCTGTGTACATCGATGACCAGGTACTTCAATCTTTGCAAATTAGTCCCGATGGCCGCATCGTGACCTACATTCTTTCCAAACCCGCTGCCTCACCGAAGACGACGATTGTCGCGGATTATGTAACGGAATCAGGATTTACAACTCCCGTCACCACCCGCACCAAAGTAGGCAGTGCAGGTGGAACAGCTTCTTTTTTTATTTATGATCTTGACCGCGATACAACTTACCAGGTAAAGACAGATTCCATCGAAGGCATCCGTGATTTGCCTGACTATCTAGCCGATTATCCTGGCGCGCAGAAAAAGGCGGTGGAGGCGAAAGCCGCAAGAAAGCTGAGTTTTCTTTCCCCCTCCTGGTCTCCCGATTCAAAATACCTGGTGCTGGATGTGAGAGCAGATGACAACAAAGATCGCTGGCTCATCTTGCTGGATACAGCTACCCGTGCGCTGAAGGTGATCAACCGACAGCATGATAATGCGTGGATCGGCGGGCCGGGCATATTCTCGACTCCTGGCTGGATTAACAATCACACACTATGGTACCAATCTGAAAAAACCGGGTATTCGCATTTATACACATACAACCTGCTGACCGGCGAAGAATCGGCTCTTACCTCCGGAAACTTTGAGGTCGTACGAAGCCAGCTTTCCACCGATAAAAAATATTTTTACATAACTACCAACGAAGTGCATCCGGGTGAGCAACATTTTTACCGGATGAACATCAGCACAGGTATCCGCGAGCAACTCACAACGATGCCGGGCTCTAACCAGGTGAGCCTTTCACCCGATGAAAAAAAGATGGCCGTCCTCCACTCTTTTATCACGCAACCCTGGGAGCTTTACCTGCAGGATGCCAGGCGGAAAGCCCTACCCTCGCGGATCACGCAAATGTCCAGATCAGATTCATTTAACCGATACGCATGGAGAGAACCTGAAGTAATTACCATTCCCGCACGCGACGGCCAACCGATTTATGCGCGGGTATACAAACCGCGCACTCCAAAGCCCGGCGCACCCGCGGTACTTTTCGTTCATGGTGCAGGCTACCTGCAAAACGCACACAAATGGTGGAGTAGCTATTTCCGCGAATATATGTTCAACAATCTGCTTGCTGATAAGGGCTATTATGTGCTGGATATAGACTATCGCGGCAGTGCAGGCTATGGCCGGAAATGGCGAACTGGTATCTACCGACACATGGGTGGTAGCGACCTGACCGATCATGTTGATGCCGTACGTTACCTCGTTCGCACGCACGCGATAGATTCAACAAAAGTCGGCATCTATGGCGGCTCTTATGGTGGGTTCATCAGCCTGATGGCCATGTTTACTGAACCAAATGTGTTTGCCGCCGGCGCTGCGCTTCGGCCAGTGACAGACTGGGCAAACTACAATCATCCCTACACGTCCAACATTCTGAATGAGCCCTTCAACGACAGCCTCGCCTACCGCCGCAGTTCACCGATTTACCACGCCGATGGATTGAAAGGTCATCTGTTGATCTGCCACGGTATGATGGATATAAATGTTCACTACCAGGATGCGGTGAAATTGTCGCAACGACTCATTGAGCTGGGAAAAGATAATTGGGAACTCGCGTCCTATCCAATGGAAGATCACGCATTTGTCGAGCCATCCAGTTGGACGGATGAATACAAACGCATCCTGAAATTATTTGAGACCGTACTAAAATAGCCGAATGATGATCAAGCACTGCCAGTCGGCCCGAACTGTCTTTGCTATCGCTTCATAATCAGCCAGTCGGGTGGGCAAAACTGCCATGTAAGTTTGCGCATTCTTCGGCAGGTAGCACTATATTTGTACCCTAACAAAATAGCTATGGCTAAACCAGTCGAAGATTTTGATGCGAACCTGGCCGGCGAAGACGGGAAAACGGAAGAAACGAAAAGCAGTTGGTTCAAAAGGATTAAAAAAGGCATCAATACCAAGACCTCTGAAAAGAAAGAGACTCCTGAAGGGCTTTGGACGAAATGCCCCGAATGTAATTATATCTGCACGGTGACGGAATTGCGCGAGCACCTTTTCGTCTGCCCCAAGTGCAGCTACCATCACCGTATCAACAGCAGCGAATACTATGATATCCTGTTTGACAACGGAGAATTCGAAGAACTATTCGAGAATATTCGCAGCCGCGACTTTCTCGAGTTCACAGATCTGAAACCTTATCGCCAGCGGCTTGATGAGATCTGGAGCAAAACTGACCTCAAAGATTCCATGCGCGTGGCTGTGGGCAAGGTGCAGGGCCAGGAGATCGTGATCGCCTGTATGGATTTCGAATTTATCGGTGGTTCTTTGGGAAGTGTGATGGGTGAGAAATTCTCCAGGGCGGTGGATTATTGCATCCAGCACAAACTGCCCTATATGGTGATCAGCAAGAGCGGCGGCGCACGGATGATGGAAAGTGCCTTCTCACTGATGCAACTGGCCAAGACAAGCGGCAAGCTATCCCAACTCAGCGATGCACAACTCCCCTATATATCGCTGCTGACAGATCCTACATTTGGCGGTATCTCTGCCTCATTCGGTATGCTCGGGGATCTCAATATAGCTGAGCCGGGTGCATTGATCGGTTTCGCAGGTCCAAGGGTAATCAAGGAAACGATCAAAAAGGATCTGCCGGAAGGATTTCAACGCAGCGAGTTTCTTCTTGAACACGGCTTCCTCGATTTCATCGTCGGCCGAAAGGAACTTCGGGACAAGATCGGCACCGTGATATCACTATTCCGGAACTAACCCGCTATTGCTTTTTTCCCCGCCGAATACGGATCGTACCGGTCTTCTGAAGGTTGCTGGAAAGCCTTATCTCATGTTGCCTTGTTCCATCGCTCACGATCATCAGGGCGGTGTTCGGTGGGATTGAGCCAAGATTGTCGGCGAACATGCTCAGTTCATTATACTCCTTCGTACTGTCAAGCACAAGATCAAAATGTATTGACCGGGTACTCAGCTTTTGTGAAAAAGCCAGTAGTTGCCTATTGAAAAATACCGAGATCGAATCTCCATCGATCTCACCATTATCATAGAAATCAACCTTCAGCGAGTCAGAAAAGACTTCCAGTTCATTCGCCACCTCTATTTCCCGCTCCTTGAACTGCGCTTCTACCACGTAATTGATCACGCGACGCTGGATGACCGTAGCGGCAGTGAGTGTGTCAGCGGCTGTTGGACGCCAAACCTGGTAGGTTTCCTTGTATTCACGGATCGCGCGGAGTACAGAATCCTGGTTGCTCTCTTTATCCAATGCAAAGCTGAAATTAATGTCCGGACAGGTGTATTTCGTTTCAGGTAAACTGACGAAAGACCCTTTCAATGTATTGCCGGCCTTAGCCGCCAACAAGGTAGCCTGTAGATTCATGATGCAGTCGATCTCCATGTTTGGCAGCGAACCATGATAAGTGACGGGTATATTATATAGGCTAAGCTGCCTCGTGGCATTGTCATAATTGCCTTTGACCTGTATGCTGCGATAGGTATTTTTGAAATAATAATTGAGAATGCCTTTTACATATCCCTTTTCAGGCTGTAGAATGATCTCAACGAGGTAATTGTTTGCGGAGCTATTGGATTTCACGTTAGCGTAACCATACCAGTATCCAAATACTGACTGGGCATCAGCTTTTAGAGCCAGCAGGAGGAATGCAAAAAGCGTAATTTTTCTCATTTGCGGGGATGTAGTCAAAAATCATGCTTGCTTTTAACGTCGGGGCGACTGCTATTATTTTAAATAGCGTTTCATTTCACGCTCTACATCCTTCTGTTTGATCGTTTCACGCTTATCATGCAGTTTCTTACCCTTAGCAAGCCCGATCTCTATTTTAACAAGGTTTTTCTCATTAAAATAGATTCGGAGAGGAACCAGCGTATAGCCTTTTTCTTTCAGTTTGCCTTCGATCTTCCTGATCTCCTTCTTTTGCAGCAGGAGTTTTCGATCGCGCAAGGCCTCGTGGTTATTGAGATTCCCGTGGGAATACTCGGCGATATGCAGCGATTTCAGCCATAGCTCCCCCTGGTGAAGCTGGCAATAGCTGTCGTTAAAACTGACCTTTCCTCCACGAATCGATTTCACCTCGGTACCGGTCAGTACGAGTCCTGCATCGTATTTTGCATCGATGAAAAACTCATGGTAAGCCGATCTGTTCCTGATGTCCGTCAATGCTTATTTTTGAATGAAACGATTGTAAAAATCCCCCACTAATTTCGCCGGGAAAACTTCAGTTGAAATTATCAGAGTGCGAAAGTAATGACGTGCGGGTGGTTTACCAGAAATTCTTCCACCGCATCCATATCATGGTGCCGGATCACGGTATCCACGGACACGATTAAATGGTTATTCCTGGCCTCCACTTTTTTTTCTTCCAGTGCTACGCCCATATCCCTCAGGTCCTTCAGCAGTTGTCGCTTATATTCCAGGTTTTGCCGGTCGATGGTTAGTACCAGTTGCCGCGTTTGCTTCTTAGGCTTGAATACCTTGTTGATCCATGGACTTGAGTAAACGATCGACATGGAGGCGATCATAAAGGTTAAGGCAAGGAAAAATTCACCAAATCCAATGGCCGTACCGATTGCGGCTGCCAGCCAGATGATGCCGGCAGTGGTAAGCCCGGATACATTCACTCCATCTTTGAAAATCACCCCGGCACCAAGAAATCCGACACCACTGACAATATAGGAGGCTATACGGGTGGACTCGTTATCTGGTCCCCCAACCTTATAAGATATGATCGCAAAAAGTGCGGAACCAAGACAAATGACCGTAATGGTCTTCAGCCCGGCTGCTTTATCCTTCAGCTCACGTTCCAGACCGAGGATAACCCCTGCTGCAAGAGCAATCAGTGCTTTATAAAGGTCCAGTATTTCCCAATGATCGGTCATACCTGCAATTTACTAGAATAACTCCTGCTGAGCCTTGTCGTTTTTGTCCTTCACCCATTCCATTTCCACACTCTTGCTGAAGTCCAGCAATTTCGTGCCAACAGTTTTCCAGCCTGTCACCTCCGTTGTTTTTGCGATCTTGAATTTGGCTTTTCTTACCTGGTCACCGCGGCCGCTTTGAACGGCGAGCACGGGTTCCGCGTCAGTGGACGCCGCCTCGAGGCGGTTGCCATCACCCTCTTTGATGAAGAGGAACCTGTTGCGCAGTGTGGTAGTTTCAATGCGGAATCGTTTCACATTGAATTGCAGGTTCTTTTTATCGAGGTAGATCGCCGATATCACTTTTTCCGGATCGAATTTCTCAATGAGCAGGATATTTTCCGCATCAAACCGCTGGGTCATTTCCTGGTCAGTGATCTCGTAATAGCCATCATTATATATCACCAGAATTCTATCATCGGGTTCAAAGCTGCCAAGCTCAATGCCCTTGCCATCAGCATTCAGCCTTCCGAATTTATCATCAAACCAGAGCTGCCTACCACTCAACGTAGCCTTGCCGGCTTCCTTGAATTTTACGGAACGAATGGGGTATTTCGTGACCTGGTTGCCAAGACTGCTGCGTCCTTTGATGGCGAGTTCCTCGAAGTAAAAATCAAACTCCTTTACCCGTGCTGCAGAGCCGGGTGTGAGCACGATCTTCACCACTTCCGCTTCTCCGTTGGGATTGACGCTGAGATAGTGAACTTTACTTTTCTCATCACCTTTAGTCAGATCATATTCACGGTCACGTGTGATCCCAGTTACATTGAATCGTTTTGCGTAGCTGGTACCACCTTTGCCGTCGGCGTAGATCATATTGTACGTGGTGCGTTCATCGTTCTTTTGGAAAACCGCTGCATAGAGAATATCCTTTCCGATGAACACTTTATCCTGTACGCGTACCACCTTCATGATGCCGCGCTTCGCAAACACGATGATATCATCGAGGTCAGAACATTCAAACAGCAACTCGTCTTTTTTGAGGCTTGTACCGATGAACCCTTCTTCACGATTGACGTAAAGGCGCGTATTCGCAATGGCAACATGTTTGGCCTCGATCACTTCAAACTGTTTGATCTCGGTTTTCCGCTCTCTTCCCTTGCCATATTTCTTCAGCAACGCTTCATAATATCCGACCGCATAGTCTGTAAGGTTTGCGATGTCATATTTCACCTGCTTGATCTCAGCCTCGAGTCCTTTTATCTGCGCATTCAACTCATCAATATCAAGCCGGTAGATCCTTCTCACCGGTTTTTCTGTCAGCTTGATGATATCTTCCCGCGTGATGTCACGACGAAGTTGTTTGCGGAAGGGAGTAAACGCTTTATCGATGGCTTCGATGACCTTGTCCCAGGTCTCGTGTTTCTTTTCGAGTTCCTTGTATATTTTTTCTTCGAAGAATATCTTTTCCAGCGAGGTATAATGCCACTTTTCCTGGAGCTCTCCCAGCCTGATCTTCAGCTCCTGATCGAGGAGGTCACGCGTTCTATCAGTTGAAAGTTTCAGGAGTTCCTGCACGCCAAGGAACTGGGGTTTCATATCCACGATCACGCAGGCGTTGGGTGAAATGGATATTTCGCAGTCAGTGAATTTATACAGCGCATCGATGGTGATATCAGGCGAGATACCTGCCGCAAGCTCCACCAGTATTTCCACGTTGGCAGCGGTGGTATCGGTCACCTTGCGGATCTTGATTTTTCCCTGGTCATTGGCTTTGACGATGGAGTCCATCAGTTGTGAGGTCGTTACTCCATATGGAACTGACCGAATGGCAAGTGTTTTCTTATCCACCTCCTCGATCTGGCTGCGGACTTTTACCTTTCCACCACGTTTGCCATGATTATAATCGGCAACATCGATCAGGCCGCCAGTTTGAAAATCCGGGTAGAGCTCAAACTTTTTTCCACGGAGATATTTTATCGAAGCCTCGATGAGTTCGCAAAAGTTATGTGGAAGTATTTTCGTTGATAAACCAACAGCGATCCCGTCAGCGCCCTGCGCCAGCAGCAAGGGGAATTTCATGGGGAGGGCGACAGGCTCGTTCTTCCGTCCGTCATAGCTCAACTGCCATTCGGTGGTCTTGGCATTGAAAGCTACGTCGAGTGCAAACTTGCTGAGTCTCGCTTCGATATAACGTGCCGCGGCAGCATCATCTCCTGTACGCACATCGCCCCAGTTACCCTGCGTATCGATGAGCAGGTCTTTCTGCCCGAGATTCACCAGTGCATCGCCGATGGATGCATCACCATGCGGATGGTATTGCATGGCCTGGCCGATAATGTTTGCCACCTTGTTGAATCGCCCATCGTCCATTTCCTTCATGGCATGAAGAATGCGTCGCTGAACGGGTTTCAGTCCATCGTCTATTGCAGGAACTGCGCGTTCCAGGATTACATAAGATGCATAGTCGAGGAACCAGGTTTTATACTGGCCGTACAAGCCGCTGTCGTTATTCTGCACCTGGGCTAAATTTCTTTCTTTCGCCATATCGAATCGATCTCTTTATAAGTACACTTATGGTTATGCGCTCACGCTCGTATCGGCTGGCACTGCAGCGTCCTGTTGCTTGCCGGCGATACGCACGTCGAAGTCCTTCCAGGTCTTTGATTCACCTGTCACTTCTATCCTGCCCTCTGCAATCAGTTTCTTCATGCGCCACATGATGAATACATCGCCGGTTTTTATTTTCATGCGATTCAGTGTATTGGATAGTACGCGCCAGGATTTCTGCCATTCACTGGTTATGTTTTTCAGGAGCTCATTATCATAAAAACTTTCATCCTGACCCGCAATCTTTTTTCCTCCTTCAAGAATACGCACGGTGGCATTTTCCTGTGAAAGGCGTAACCACTCATCCGGATCAACCTCGAATTCACTGGTAGTGATAGTTCGAGTGAGAATCTTCGCCTTTACAAGTTCACGGGGCTGTATCTCATGAAGCCATGAAGGATAAAACAATTGCCCTTTCTCATTGATGCAGGGTAGATTATTCATATAAATTACATGGATGCGCCCCTGGAAATCTTTCAATTGCGGCATTAGCCAATAATATCCCATCACGTCATGCTGGTTCTGCCCCATCCAGATCCGAACGGTTTCTGATTCATCCCCAGCCAACTTTTCCCGGATACCCGCTACAGTCAGCCGGTCATCAAAACTGCTTGCAGTGTCCGTATTATAAGGCGAACCTTCCAGCAGTGAATGCCACCATTGCACCCGCGCATTCCAACCCTCTTCGGTGTCGAGGCTGGACAATGGGCCTACGGCAAAATCATCACGGATCAGCAACACCTCGCCTTCCAGCGAAGGTTCCAATTCCATTACTTTCTTCATCAATTCAACTTCTGATTCATTGAAGACAATGTGTATCATCCGGAAAAATTTCGTTTTTATAGGTTATTACTTCCTGATCCTGACTGCCAGGAAGAGATAATTATTTGCTGCACCAATCACCTCGTATTTTACATAAAAACTTTCTGTAAAAATCTTGAAGGCCATGAACTCGTGAGTCGGTACGGCATACTCATCGAATAAAATGATATCCCCATCATTGAGATATTTGTACAATTGTGAAAGGCTGAAGAGTGTGGCGCTGAAGATGTCCGCGTCCATATGGATCAGCTTTCTGCGGCCATTGTTGTATTGCTCCAGGAATGGAACCAGGGTATCCTGGAAAAGTCCCTTGTAAAAAGTTGCTCGCGGGTCAGTAATGTCGAGTGACTCCAGAGCGACGGCCATTGATCCTTTTCCAAAAGAACCAAAAGCCTCCGGCAAACCTTCGAAGGTATCAAATCCGAAGAACCGGGATTCGGGATGTTGGTTGTGTGCGAGCCACCATTTGAATGATAATCCGCCGCATACTCCAAACTCAAGATAATCGAACGGCTGGGTCTGCAGTCCTTCCTGTTTGCTGATCGCATCATACAGGAGCAACCGGCGATTGTAATCCCAATCAGAACGATACCAGTCATTGTACCCTTTTACTTCCGTATCGCGTCGCCATTTGCTTAGTTTGGACATGTACAGCAGGTTCTGCAGGAATGGCGTGAAAGGCTCCACGATTCCATGCAGCCGCCATTTCATGAACAACGATTTCGACTTCCTTATGATATCCAGCTTCGTCATATTATTCTACCTTATCCAATTCAACACGCAGGTTACCAATGATAAATTCCTGGCGTTCCATGGTGTTTTTCCCCATGTAATATTCAAGCAGTTGCTGAATATGATCGCCGTGTTCCAGGCGCATGAGTTGCTTGCGCATATCCGGCCCGATGAACCGGGCAAACTCCTGTGGGCTGATCTCACCCAGCCCTTTGAAACGGGTGATCTCGGGTTTGTTGCCCAGTTTTTTGATAGCAGCCTGCTTCTCTGTCTCGTCGTAGCAGTAGATGGTTTCGTTCTTGTTGCGCACACGGAACAGTGGCGTTTCAAGGACATACACTTTTTCGTGCTTGACGAGGTCCGGGAAAAACTGCAGGAAGAAGGTCATCAGGAGGAGCCGGATGTGCATACCATCAACATCGGCATCGGTGGCGATGATGACATTGTTGAATCGGAGGCCTTCAAGGCCTTCTTCGATATTGAGTGCATGTTGAAGCAGGTTGAACTCTTCATTTTCATACACCACTTTCTTTGTGAGGCCGAAACAGTTGAGTGGCTTTCCGCGAAGGCTGAATACCGCCTGCGTTTCCACATTACGTGACTTGGTAATGGATCCGCTGGCGCTGTCCCCTTCCGTAATGAAGATCGTTGTCTCCTGCTGCTTTGCGATGAATTCTTCCTTGTTCTTCGAAGGCGGTTCATCGTTCAGGTGATAGCGCGAATCACGCAGCTTTTTATTGTGCAGGTTGGCTTTCTTGGCCCGCTCATTCGCAAGCTTCTTGATGCCGGCCATTTCCTTCCTTTCCCGCTCGCTTTGCTCGATTCGTTTCTTGAGGCCATCGGCGACCGCGGGATTTTTATGGAGAAAATTGTCGAGCTCTTTCGATAGGAAATCGTTGACGAATTGCTTCATCGTCGGTCCTTCGATATCTACGTTAACCGAGCCGAGCTTGGTTTTAGTCTGGCTTTCGAATACCGGTTCCACCACGCGCACCGATACGGCGGCAACAATGCCGGTTCGTATATCGGAAGCGTCATAATCTTTCTTATAAAATTCCCGGATTGTCTTCACAAATGCTTCGCGAAAAGCCTGCTGGTGTGTACCGCCCTGGGTCGTGTGCTGGCCATTGACAAAGCTGTAGATGTCCTCACCATAATCGTTGTTATGGGTAATCGCGACTTCAATGTCATTGCCGCTCAGGTGAATGATCGGGTAACGGATCTCATCCTCGTTTGTTTTCCGAAGAAGGAGATCAAGCAGGCCGTTCTTACTGACATAGGTCTTACCGTTGAAAATAATCTTCAGACCTGCATTCAGAAAACAGTAATTCCAGATCTGGCTTTCAAGGAATTCGGGGTGAAATTTGAAATTTTTAAAAACGGTATCATCGGGGATAAAGGTGACCAGGGTACCGTTTTGCTCACCGCTTTTCGCTTCCTTATGCTCTTTGATGAGGACGCCACGCTCGAACTCTGCGGTTTTTTCCTTCCCTTCACGAACGGAGGTTACTTTGAAAAAATTACTGAGGGCGTTGACGGCCTTTGTACCCACCCCGTTCAGACCAACCGATTTCTGGAATGCCTTGCTGTCGTATTTGGCGCCCGTGTTGATCTTGCTGACAACATCCACCACTTTGCCAAGGGGGATACCCCGGCCATAGTCGCGAATGGTGACTTCCTTATTATTAATGGTGAGCTCGACAGTTTTGCCGTATCCCATCGTGTATTCATCGATACAGTTGTCGAGGACTTCCTTTACCAGGACGTAGATCCCATCGTCAGGGGAGGAACCGTCGCCCAGTTTACCGATGTACATACCTGGCCGGAGCCGGATATGTTCTTTCCAGTCGAGCGACTTGATACTGTCTTCGGTGTATTCAAAAAGGTTCGTTTCTTTTTCTTTTGCCATTTTCCCGGGTGCTTTAGAGGTGACGGAGCTGCCGTTCCGGGAGGCATTCATTCATTATCGGCGGCGGATAGGTGAATTGGATGTTTGAAGCCCAGGCGGTGCAGTCGCCACAATCGGGCAAATATAACGAAACGCCCGTCTCCGGCCCGGATTTGAATTACTCACAGGGTGGGGAAAAATTGGCGGAGTGCGAAGGATGGTGTGTGGAGCGCAGGTTGCGGAGGTAAGAATGAAAACGAGGACGAGAGCAGAAACAGGTGGTATTGTCACTTTCGCACGGCGCACCCGCCATTTACCTGATCCTCAACCTTAACCTCTGACTCAGCCTCAATTCCGGCACAATTCTTATCCCATTTCCGAAAAACCCATTATGGCAAAGTATGGAAAAGCGGCCTCCAAAAAAGTGGAAACGGCCATGAAAGAGATGAAACAGGGCAAATTGAAAAGCGGCCGGAGCGGAAAAAAAGTGACCAACCCCAAACAGGCCATCGCGATCGGGCTGTCAGAAGCCCGCGAACGTGGTGCAAAAGTTCCGGCGAAGAAGAAGGCGGCGAAAAAGAAAACCGCAGCAAAGAAAACGGCAAGAAAGAAAACAGCGACAAAGAGATCGGCACCGAAAAAGACTGCGCGCAAGTCGGCAAAAAAGAAAACGGCGCGGAAGACAGCCCGCAAAAAATGATCAGCGGCACTCGTAGGTTAGCTGCCAGGGCTCTTTTCCTGGCAGTTGAATCGACGTGGGATAGCCAAACTCATTGACTGAAATCACGCGGATCTTTTCTGCCACTGTGCCGCTGGTGAGAGGGCTCCTCGTTTCGGGGAAATAGAACAATGGAAATTCAAATATTGGCCCCAGGACGTTCTCATATAAAGCGTTCAGCGGGTTGAGTACCTCCTGTCCGCAATGCTGCAACAGGTTGGTCCGTGACCGGGATTTCTCGATCGCCCTGGATTCGTAGTTGACGAAGGTGGAGTAGACAGTTTCCAGCCCGCTACTGTCTGCACGGTACTCATATTTCAACGACTCGCCAAAATCCGAGGGGTATACCCAGGCTACGATTCCGGGTGCAGGATACTGGATGAAGATCCGCGTGGGATCAAGCCTGTGTCCGGGTCTTGCTGCGTGATGATACTCCAGGGCCGAGATGCGCCCATCGATGTCGTATGCATAGGTTAACGTATCCAGGCCGGAAATGCGGGCGACAGGCTTTGGTTGACTTTCCGCATAAACATACCGGTACAGCAGGGAATCCTTTCCATCGATGATGGAGATCGCAGATATCCTGCCCGAAGGATCATAGGTAAAATCACCGTGGTATTGCTGGCCTATGATCTTTTCGATGCGGCAACGAGCTGCAGGCGATGATTGAAATAAAATGTTGTTGCGGTGCGCGAATGTCTGATCAAACGTGCGTGGATAGGCCAGCACAAAATTGATGAACTTATTATCGGTTTGTTTCCACCATTCATCCATCAGTTTACGGTTGAGAAACATCTTCCTAATCTCTTCGCCATTGGCACTGCCCTCTTCGGTAGTACGAATGACCAGGAAGCTGTCGCGGAGTAAGATTTCCCTGCGAATCACCGCTTCTCCGAGGACATGCTCTTTGTTACGGTAGATGATGAATCGTTCATCATCGATAGCCGTATAAATATTGCCTGCATTGATATTGAACAATTGTCGGATATCGTCTGTGGCAAAGTTGCGGAGTAGTTGCCGGAGCAGTTTTTTATCGCTGGAAATAGCTGGTATATCTGGGAGAAATTCATTGACAGGGCAGCATTCCTGTGGGGGGCGTTTATCTTTCACTTCAGAAATAAATTCCCGCGAAGATTGAAAGAGCCATTGAAGGTTGTCAAGGGTGTAAAAACTATTAGATGGCAATGCAAAGCTTGTCTCGTGGATGTAATTGTAGTAGTTTTTTTTCTTGCTGAATTGCAATTGTAGCAGGGATCTGGCGTCAGGGCAATTGGATTCTTGCTGGGAGAAGACGTGTGTGCCGGTGAATAGCAGTGCAAACAGGAGGATAGTGATTCTCATCGGTGACCAAGATAGGGCATAAACTGATGGTGGGCAAGTGCTGAACAACGGGGAAAAGTGGGATGATTGGTGGAGGTGGTGGAGGAGTTCACCGTTCTGATGCCGTCTAAACCCCGCAAAATCGAAAGTTGTCAACCTTTAAAAGGTTGACAACCTTTGGCGGCGAAGCTGGCTTCTTGGATATAGTCTTTTTTTTGAAAAGATGTGACAGGAACCTGGTGTCAGGCGAATTGAATTCTTGCCGTACCGGTGTATGGCAGCGTAAACAGGAGGATATTATTTTCATCGGTGTCCAAAATAAGCCATGCGGCTGGCCGGCGAACGGTGAAAAAAAGGAAGCTCGGGGCGATTATTGGGGATGTTAGGAGGAATTCACGACCAGGATGCCGTCCAAACTACGCAAAATCGAAAGTTGTCAACCTTTAAAAGGTTGACAACCTTTGGCTGGTATAGGACTCCATCTCCCTTCGATAAACTTCCATTTTCCATTTTTTCCTTCTCATTTCATTCATTTCTATTTTTAACCTGTAAGAGTTGTCCAGCAGGAACACCATCACCCCTATTTTCGACGTATCCCCCGCCTCATCCGCCTGGATTACCTGCTGCATCAGTCTCTTTAAAAGATCGCGAGGCAATTTGCGCGGGAGCAGCAACGCGCCCATCACGTCTGCACCAGGGCTTGTGCGCAATAAGTGCTGAAAGATCAGGCTGTCTGCACCAGGTGTAACAATATTTCTCAAAGCATAGACCAACTCACCGCGCATCATGGAGTCACCTCTTTCATAAGCTCCAGTTATAAATCCTTCTGCAATTTTCATTCCTGCATTGCCCACCACATACAAATATTGTAAGGTATCCGTAATGCCCGACTTATATCGACGCTGAAGGTGCGCCACCAGCTTCTCATATTCTTCCGGCTCTTTCACCCTGATCGATCCTGCATAAGCCGCAAGCGCCAATTCAACCAGGTTAAGGGTGTTTTCTTCTGTCGCACTATTTTTTATCCGTAATAACTCTTCTGCCAGCTCATCCGTTATTGCATCCGCGAGTGAGATCCTGACCACGAGGTCCTTTAGTTTCCCATAATCACCCTTCACGCTCCTGGCCCATTCAGTTAACAGCTTACCGGACTGCTCGGTACGGCTTTCAATCACGGCATCTTCGAGTAACTGTTGCAATGCCTCGCTCCGGGTGCTTTTCAGAGCATCCATCAATTCATCATGTGCAGTCGGGAGAAGTTGCAAAGCTGACCTGATCCTGGATTTCAACCGGAATCGCTCTTCTAACTCAAGTGAATCCACCTGGCTTGCCAATTTCAGTAATGAAGCCATTGAGTCCGTCTTCAGCAGTGAACGTGCAATGGCCAGGGCACGATCGGCCGGCGCCGCGCCGGGATATAATTCAAACAGGTAGCCATTTTTAATGGCGATTGCAGGAGCGTTTCCATGACTTATTCTTTCGAGTTGGAATGATCGCTCCACGAGTGCCGTAACCCTTCGGCCTACCGTCTGCCGCTTTCTTTCCGCAAATTGAATTGTTTTCAATATGCCCCCGCGCTGGCCAAATACCGCCTTCCAAAAGTATCGATCAAGCACAAGAACTGCTCGCTCGTGCGATGGATTATTATATTCTGCATTTTTTTTCTCAAGTGAACCCCCGTCACGCACTATCATGTACTCCACATCAAGCAGACCATCCGGCTTTTGTTCTGAGACGATGCCCTTGTATAATCCAAAATTCAATTCACTGATCCAGGGACGGATCAATGAAAGTATATTTCCCGCGGTATCCGTTGCAATGATCCTTTTTACGCGGTATTGACTATCCAATATGAAATAGCCCCCAAGCGTTGGCCGGGAGCTATTTTTTGTAATTGAATTTCTATAAGTTTCCGTGCGCAGGTCAAAGCGGTAAGCCGTATCTGTCATGCGCTGAAGAAGGATCGTACCTGTGTGGATTGTGCTGTCACGGCGTATCGCGGCACTTCCTCCAAACAACGCACCGTAATCTGTAGCCAGGCGCTCAGCGTAATTAAACCGATATTCCCCCTGTTCAGCCACCTGCCCATTACACCAGTTGCTGCAAACAAACAGGCTGACGCCTATCAGAAATCTACCAGGTGACATACACTGATTTATCTTCGTCCACGATCGTTTTGGAAAATTGCAAGGCAGAGCCCGAATTGAACAATTCATTTTCTACGCGCCTTGTCTCCCAGCATGCCACGTTCAATCCCTGCAATACAATATTGTCACACTTGAAATTCAAATATTCGTAAAAAGTATATATCCTGCCCCGGAGAAATTCAAGTTCAGCAGTGGCGGCCATGTCATCGGAAAATACAAGTCGGCCGTTTTGAATTTTCATTCCTGCGGAAAATCCAAAATCAACTCCCGCTTCAACCAAACGGATCTCGCCTCCTACCCCGAAATCACCAATCGTGGCCAGCGCTTCACCGCCAGGGCCGAGCATTTCTGTAGCAGATGTTTCCATAATGATAGATTGCGCAAACCTGGGTCCAATAGAGCCGGATATGCCCGTGCGACTCATTTTTACATCCAGGCCCGCCCCTACGCCGATCGACGTCATATAGAAATCAACAGGCATAAGCATATTCAACCCGTACGTGTATATATCTGCCCCTCCAATCAGTTTGGATACCGGGTACAGACGTGTCTCTTCAAAAGTATAGCCCTCCCCGGTGATGGCTGGCTTATTCTCATTGAGCAATACCGTCTGCAAAACCTGCAGTTTTGCTTTGCTGCTGTGTTTTTGATTCTTGTTGCTGCGTGCCGTAAACTCTGACTCGAGTTTATATGCCGTGATAGTGCCGATCTCTGGAATAGCTGCGCTCACATCAAGCTTCATCCCCGCAGTATAAAAAGCAGTGGTCTCCCGCATCAGCTTTGTCAGTGAATCCTGACGCATTTGCGATGACTGAATGAAAAACGGATCGTTCTCTCCCTTCAGATAACTACTGACCACGAGTTTTACACCATAGTCTCCCTTACGAAACTCAGGTGGCGTCAGGTTGAAGGTCCGGTCAAATTTTTCATTAGGCAATGACTCTATCTCGAGTTTTCGGGCAGCAGTGAACTTATTTTCGATTTTGCCTGCAATCTTTTTGTTCATAGTCAACTCGGGCGTAAACCGGGTATTGAGCGCCGCATTGATCGGCTTGAGCGTAGCCTGGGTATTGAGGTTCGCTGCCACCACTGCATTACCGGAAATTGAAGCCGGTTTGAATTTAGATGCAACAACTATTTTTTGTGTGCGATCTCGTGAAAAGCCAATGGTCGCCAGGTTGCCCTCTACCTTGTTCATCGCATTCACATAATCAGCAAGCTTTATTGTCCTTTTGTTTGGCAGTGTCACTACCTCATTTCCGGTTGGTGAACCTTTTGCAAAATCCGTGGCCTTGAACGGCCTGAAGTTTACTGGTGTGGCACTGGCGGGCGCAAACAGGTTCCTGTCCAGCTTTTTCTTTTGGGCAAAAACCGTCGTCGCCCCGGTTACGATAAGACAGGTTATCGACACCCTTAAAATTGTTGTTTGTTTCACGTGTTAAGATTTATGGTTAATGGAAATATAGATTATCGCATCATGCAGGAGATACCGGCAATCGGCGTAAACGTTTCGGCTTTCCAGCTATCACTGAATACGCATCGTAGTCCATAGTTGATTACGAGGTTGCGGCTGATGCGCCAGTCTCCCCCTATGCTCAACGTATTTGGATGCACAGGTGCCCATTGAACAGAGCTGCTCACTACGGAAAATCCTGAAGGAGCAGTAAATGTTTTATCGAGCGCTGCTACGGGTGTTTCGAGTGATTTTTTCTCATATAAAAATTCAGCGAAAAAGCTATAAGCTGCGCCTCCATAGCGCATGTTCATTCCGAGTGTGTAAAGCCGGTTGGCTGCCAATGCGCGAGCCTCAGACTGATCGAGTGTAATGTCATCGGTGAGGAGAAAAGAGAGTTCTTCTTCATAAAAGGTAGCGCGGGCAAGCCCGGAGATCATTAATTTTTTACCTATGGGAAAACCACCGTTAATCCACAAGCCCCAGCCTGTGTTTCGATTCAATCGAAGCTTTTTCAACGAACCGGCGCTATCACTTGCATAGGTATATACGCGGCCAAAAGCGATGTCGAGCGAGGCGGCGTTCCAATTTTCCGCAACAAATATTTTCGCCCGGCGATTGATCTCGTCAATTCGCTTACCATTCAGAGCCTGTAATTCTGTAACAAGCGCGATCATTTGTTCCCTCAGCGCAGGTTTATCCAAGATGTTGGAGGTTGTATCAAGTTTCAGCCTGGTGGCTGCAAGCTCCGATTCAAGCGCAGCGCGCTGTTCAGCGAATGAAGTTCCCACGTCATCATAGAGGCCTTCCGCCATCAATGGATCCCGCTGCCGGTACAGGTTTAATTTTGCAGCAAATCCTATCCTGCGATCACTCTCCTCATTCTGCACCGTGCCAATGGATACATCCAGTGAAGCAAGTTTGCGCATGAACAGGCTGGCCGCCTGGTATTTCCGAAGGTCTTTGCGATTGTAAAATAACTCCCAGACTGGCTGCGACTGGATGGCGAGATTGGGATTAAGGCGCCAGGACTTGAATGACCAGTCTACCTTGAAGTCCTTGATATCCGTGGTGCGATTTATTTGTGATGGCGTAACACCCATCAGGTCAAATACCGGGGAGGCAGGAATACTCAATTCTTTTGGTGAGAAACGTGGGGGTCCGGTCTCGTTGTCCTGGCTATGTAATAAACTTGTCTGAACAACAAGAATGCAGAGACAAAGAAAGCTGTTACGGATGAGCAGCATGCGCGTACAATTTGATGTGGTGAAACTACTTTTCCGCCGCTTGCCGGGCTATACCTGAATCAGGCGGATTACTGATGAAATAAATACCTGAATGGAGGTAGGCCGGGATTGCAGCAAAGACGTATTTTGTAGCAAACCCCGGCGATGCTCCACCGCATGATCAGGCTACTGCTTATTTCTACATCATTGATCAATATCTCGTTCGCACAGACACGTTCGAATAAGACTCTTGACAGCCTGCTGTCGATCGTACAACTGGCCGCGACTGATACCGGAAAGATCAATGCCCTTACTTCCATCACCCGTTATTACTATGGCAGAGGACAGTTCGATTCTGCCAGGATATATAGCTGGCAAGCATTACAGATCGCAGAGGCCAATAATGATAAAAAGAACATGGGAAGGGCATACTACAATCTTGGCCTTTCCAACACCAGCCTTACCCGCTATGACAGTGCCGCGTATTATTTGACGAAGTCTTTATCTATGGGACGGGCTGGCGGAGATACTGCATTGATTGCACACTCACTGCAAGGGCTGGCGCTTTCGGCACAGTATCAGTCAGATCATCGTACAGCGGTTGATTACCTCTTGCAGCAGTTGACCATTACCCAGGCTGGCAATAATCCGCGGGCGCGGGCAATAGAGCCACAGACCTACTCGAATATCGGATTCAACCTGATTGCGATGGATGAAACCGACCGAGGGATCGGGTACATAAAGCAATCATTGCAATTCAGGAATTATCCCGACGAAAACAGGTTCAGGGTTTCAGCATATCTGACCCTGGCGGATGTGTACATGAAAGAAAGAAATTATTCGCAGGCCAGGTTATACCTGGATTCCGCGGTAGTGACAAATGCAACACTGAATAATATTCAGCTTCGCACATTGGTGGCAAACACTGAAGGATCTTATTATAAACTCACTAATGATACGCTACGGGCGCTTGAAGCGTATGAAAGGGCCTATCGTTATACCGACACATCACGATCGGATTATCTGCGGGCCGAAGTGGCGGAAAACCTGGCGGGATTGTATTTATCGAAAAAGGATCTGTCAGCAGCCCGGCGTTTCGCGCGCGAAGCTTCAGACATTGGCTTACGCCTGAAGCATTACAGGGTTGTGGCAAACAGCCTTGCCGTTTTATCAATCCTATCCGAACAATCCGGCGACTTCAGAGCGGCGCTGGAATATGAACGCCGAAGCAATGGATACAGGGACAGTGTCCGAACGGCGGACTCACGGAAGGCAGCGCTGGTTTTGGAATCGAAGTACCAGGACCAACGAAGAGAGAGTGAGATCACTGCATTGAAATTGTCAAACCGTGAAAACGAATTGAACCTTTTGCGACGCAACAGGTTGCTGCTATTGTTGGGGGTTGGCGCGGCGCTGATTTTGCTTATCATGTTTTTCGTAGGCAGGACCAACAGGCAAAAGCGGATCATTGCGGAGAAGGAAAACAGGCTGCAACAGGAGCAGATGAAATTGCTGAGGGAGCAGCAGCAGGTAGTTTCTCTGCAAAGTATGATCAATGGCCAGGAGACGGAGCGATCGAGGATAGCAAAAGACCTGCATGATGGGTTGGGCGGACTGTTTTCGACCGTCAAGATGCATCTCAGTAGTCTCCGCCATGAACGGGAGGAATTAGGCAAAAATGAACTTTTGGAGAAAAGCGTGAAGCTGGTCGATACGGCCTCGGTGGAGATACGCCGGATAGCGCACAACATGATGCCGGAGGTGTTGATGAAGATGGGACTGGTAGATGCTGTGAATGATATGTGTAATCATGTGAATGCAGGTAAATTGCTTTATATCTCGCTGCAGGCATATGGAATGGAACGTAGGCTGCCTGCTGCAACCGAGATCATGTTGTATAGAATTTTGCAGGAGTTGATCAACAATATCATCCGTCATTCAGGTGCAACCGCAGCGATTGTTCAGTTTAACCGCAATGGAAACAGGTTGACGATTACTGTGGAGGACAATGGGCGGGGCTTTGATGCTGTGGGTGAGGGTAAACATGCCGGTCTGGCTACGATTCAGAGCCGTGTTACGTACCTTGATGGTAAGATGGCGATTGAATCGGAAGATGGTCTGGGAACAACGGTGATGATGGACTTTTTGCTGGAGGATAAGATGGATTAGAGGTTTGGGTCATGTTTTGTATTTTCATGGATACAACATGATCAAAATACTGATAATAGATGATCATCCCCTGGTTGCGGACGGCATTGCGACGATGACACGGGATCTGGAGTGGTTGCAGATAGTGGAAGCCTGCAGGTCTGCTGCGGCAGCGCTGGATTTTTTGCGTGAAAAGGAACCCGAAATTATACTCCTTGATATCAGCCTGCCTGATATGAACGGCCTGGATCTTTGCCGGGAAATCCGTAAAATAAATAAGGTTTCAAAGATCATTGGCCTGACTTCGGCGAATGAGACAGGGTTGATTGTGCAGTTCCTGCAAAATGGCGGAGATGGATATTTGCTGAAAAATATGGAGCGGGCAGAATTGCTGGACGCGATAAATCAGGTGATGGATGGCCGTAGGTATTTAAGCCGTGATGCCAATGAGAAGTTGCTGGAGCATTTTGGATCGGTCAATGATGCCATGAAAAATGCGCCCGTGCTGACGCGTCGGGAGAAGGAAATTTTGATGTTGTTGCATGACGGAATGACCGGCCCGCAGATAGCGGGAAAGTTGTTTTTGAGTCCATATACGGTGGAGACGCATCGGAAAAATTTGATGCAAAAGTTTGGGGTGAATAATCTGCAGCAATTGTTGCGGGTGGCGAAGGAGAACAGGTTGTTGTAGTGTTTTCCTCGGTTCGAAGCGTCCTAAACCACGCAAAATCGAAAGTTGTCAACCTTTAAAAGGTTGACAACTTTTTCGCGGGGTCTCCCTCCAATCCGGTCATCTCCCGATGCACCCGAATCATCTCCTCCCGCCCACCAAAACACCGCAACACCGCCTCGCGATCCAGTAACGTCAACCCTGAGCCCAGCAACTCATGCCAGGATGTCCACTTCCATTCTGAAAAATCCCCCACCAGCCCATGCCGCTGCGCATTCGCATTTACATACACAATCGCCTTCGCCAACTGCAGCCCAGGCGTAAGATGCACACGCTTGAACGGCCTGTAAAACAAATTCCCCTTCCGCTGAAAAACCTTGTTAAACGATTGCGCATACGACTGAAACAGGCGCTTGAACGCATCAACTACCAACTCACTTATCGTTTTCTCTCCCAGTACAAACGCCAGCTCAACACTCGTCAGCGAAGCCGGCGGCTGCGCCAGAAGCTGGCCTCTCACCGAAGCCTCCGGCTTCACGCGTATCACAAAATGAAAATGATTGGGAAGCAGGTTCCATGACAGCGTATCTGCCAGGTACCTTAAACGATCATGATATAATCTCAGAAAAAAACCGCGGTTCTCATCATTGCGAAATAAAGGCTCGCGGTTATTGGTACGATTGTAAATATGGTAGTGCTCACCGGAATGCGGCGCGCAAACTACCCGGGTTGGGACTGACATACAGCAAGCTACTGCCCGGGCATACCGACTCCATGGGCAAATGAACCAGGGCTACCGTTGCTTTTCTCCACGCTTCCGGAGAAGGCGCGCCTGAACGACCACCTTCCTGCCATCAACCACCACAAGCATGTTCCCGTTACGGCCACGTATGCATTTGCCCCGGCTATTCCGGACTGCCAGGCAGGACCGATTCTTCCACGAAGGATCAGTATGGCGGTCGCCGAGATAAACGTATTCCGTATTAGCTTCCTTTGGCATTCGGATAGATTTGAGCGTGACGCATTAATTATACGCGACCCTGCCACCAGGGCACAGATATACTTTCCGCCAGACGTTTCAAATTTATTATGGAAAAATGGACAAAAACCCTGAATTTTGCCCTCCCAACAAAACGACTCCCTAGCTCAGTTGGTTAGAGCTACTGACTCTTAATCAGTAGGTCCTGGGTTCGAGTCCCAGGGGGGTCACCAGAAACCCGCGACTATCGCGGGTTTTATTTTTTTGCCAGGGGGACTTTTTTCTCCCCCTCCTTCCCCGTTAGAGCCGCCGCCCCAATACTGGCTGCAACGATACACAACACCGCCAGCCACTGCTGCAATACCAAATGCTCCTTCAACAGCAACCACCCCAACAGCGCGGCCACCGCGGGCTCCAGGCTCATCAGGATACTGAATGTTCTCGCCGGCATAGACCGAAGCGCCTGCATTTCCAGCGAATAGGGCAACACACTTGAAAACAACGCCACAGCCAGACCCAACAGCAATAACGTTACCGTCATCGAAAACAGGTTCCCTTCAATGATTCCAAATGGTACCACGGGCAGTGCCGCAAACATCATCCCCACTGCCACTGCCAGTGATCCGGGTAGCAACCTTCCTGCGGGTTTACTTAATAATATATACGCCGCCCAGCACACCCCCGCCAGCAGGGCATATAATAAACCCGGTAAATCCACGCCCTGCCCGTTCCATGGAGCAATGAGCGCTATCCCCGTTCCAGCCAGTATCACCCACAAAAGGTCTATTGCCCGCCGCGATCCGGCCAGCGCTACTCCCAATGGCCCGATGAATTCAACGGTAACAGCCAAACCCATCGGAATCCGCTCGAGGGATAAATAAAAAAGATAGTTCATCAACCCCAGCACAACACCATAAGGAATGATCGCCCGCCATTGGTGGGATGTGAGCCGGGTAAGATTTGGGCGGACAAACAGCACAAGAATAATGGCAGAGAATCCTATCCGCACACTCGCCGTACCCGCCGGGCCAAGCACCGGGAACAATCCCTTGGCAATGGCAGCACCCGCCTGCACACTGATGATCCCCAGCAATACCGCAGTAACCGGTGGTAACCGAATCGCTCTTATGTTCATTGCGGACAACAATTATTGCTAGTAAGGAGCCGCAGTAGCGGCAAGAATCGATTATGATTTGAATGGCATAACTGATCGATCATAGAAAAAAATAAAAAATTAAAACAAATGTAGTGATCCAATGCTGATCCGTTTTTGTTTCGCAGATCACCAAATAAGGTGATGATTCACCGATTATTACTTACTTTGATACATACCGGATAGTATTTTATGAAAAAAGCAGCGCTCACAAGGTTATCTATATTACAGAAAGCTTTTCAACTCATCTACACGCGGGGTTACCAGGCAACCAGCATCGATGACATCCTGGCTACCACCAAAGTGACGAAAGGAGCATTCTACTATCACTTCAGCAATAAGGATGAAATGGGTATCGCCATCATCGAAGAAATACTGAAACCCGGATTCCACCAGAATTTCATAGAACCACTAAACAAAGCCACCAACCCGCTCGAAGCCATCTACAAGGTGATGGAAAATGTACTCCTTCACAACGATCAGATGAAGGTGGAATTCGGTTGCCCCGCCTCCAACCTAACACAGGAGATGACACCCTGGAACAGCGACTTTTCAGTTGCCCTCAACGAACTGACAGCATCGCTGGAAAAGGCCATGACAAAGGCCCTGGAGCGAGGCAGGAAAGCAGGCCTGGTTAATAATCATGTCCATCCAAAACAAAGCACGATGTTCATATTATCCGGCTACTGGGGCATTCGAAACCTGGGCAAATTGGCCAACTCCCGATCAGTCTATCTCCCGTACCTCCGCGAACTGAAACACTACCTCGAACAACTCAAATAATTTTTTTTGATTAAAAACATACCGACTAGTATGTTTTTAGTTATTTTTGACACCTCAAGCAAATGATTGTATAAATGTTCGCCTTTCTCCTGGCCCTCCACTCCCTGTTTCGCTGGATAATATTGATGCTGCTCCTGTTGAACCTCTACCATGCTGTCCATGGGATCAGGCATCAGCGAAGTTTTTCCAAGACGGATAATTTGCTTCGGCACTGGGCGGCGACAGCCATGCACATGCAACTAATAATCGGCATTGTGCTCTACAGCAAGAGCGCCCTGGTTGCCTATTACTGGTCGGTGAATGACACCCCAAAAGCCAGTGACCCTGCGTTCTTTGCGCTGATCCATCTGCTGCTGATGGTCGCAGCTGTGGTTATCATTTCTATCGGATCAGCACTGGTTAAACGCCGGGGAGATGACAGGGTGAAATTCATGACAACACTTACCTGGTATTCCATCGGTTTCCTCATCCTCCTGATTGCCATACCGTGGCCGTTTTCCCCATTATCACACAGACCCTTCATCAGACCGTTTTAATACAATGAAAAAATTACAAACCAGGCGCAACTCCCGCCTCAGGCTTTATGCCTTCCTCGAAGGCGCCTCATTGCTTATGCTGTTGTTCCTCGCAATGCCGCTGAAATATTTTCTCAACGAACCGGCAATGGTAAAATGGATGGGACCCATACACGGCGCGCTCTTCCTGGTGTTCCTGCTCAACGCCATGCAAGCAGCAATTGCAGAAAACTGGCCCCGGCGCACCGTGGCAATGCTTATCCTCGCCTGTTTCATTCCTTTTGGAACTTTTTACATTAATCGCATCGTCACCAGAAACAATAGCCAGATGAACCGAGGCTGAGATCGGGATGCGGGCCTGCCTGCCGGAGCGAAGCGTAGGTAGGATGCTGGATCAGGGACGCTTGCGTGCTTTGCACACTTTGCGTGCTGTGCGTGAAACAAGCCAGCGATCTGGCGGCGAGATTCGGGATTCACTACCTGCGCCCGCTGTCACGGAGCAGCCGCTAGCCCTGAGGTAGAGGATTAGGTCAGCTTTAATTTTCTTCGTAACTTCTGCATCTAAAACATCTCCGATGAAAAAGGCAATTATCGCACTCGTGATCGCAGGTGGCATTTCCGCAGCGGCATATGCCAGCCTCCGCAGTAATTCTGATTCAAAACAGGTGATGGAAAAAAAGCAGGAAACAAAAGACGTTAAGAAAGAATGTAAGAAAAGATGCCTCTTTAGTTAAGCCGCGAGGCCCCGCCGCACGAACCTGCCGCGGGGCCTTCTTTACTTCTCAACCCATGAAATTTGTTCTCTCTGTCCTTTTCAGTCTCTGTATAGCGGACGCTCATACCTGCACCACGTTTCTGCTGAAACGTGGGAACGAACTCGTATTTGGAAGAAATTACGATTGGGTTACCGGCAACGGAATCGTGAACACCAACCTTCGTAATATTCAAAAACGCAGCGGATCAGCCGGGGCTGATTCCGCACTTACCTGGACCTCCCAGTATGGCAGTATCACCTTCAACCAATATGGGAAGGAATTCCCGACCGGAGGAATGAATGAAAAAGGACTTGTCGTCGAACTCATGTGGCTCGATGGCTCCCAATTTCCAACGCCGGACCACCGTCCTGCACTTGGAGTACTGCAGTGGATCCAGTATCAGCTCGACTGCCACGCGACGGTAGCTGAAGTGATCGCATCCAACAAAAGCGTTCGCATACAGGATCCTGATGCACCGCTTCATTACTTTATTGCAGATAGCTCCGGCGCCTCAGCTACCATCGAATTTATCAAGGGAGAAATGGTTGTTCATACCGGTGCCACACTCCAATTACCTGTGCTTGCCAACGAAACCTACACCGCTTCTCTCGACGCATTCCGGTCCGGCAACACCACGCGTAACAATTCGCACAGCCGTTTCGCCAAAGCCTGTGAACGTGTGACCGCCTTCCACGCTGCCCCTTCGGGCACTTCCGCCATTGACTATGCGTTTGCGACGTTGGAGCAGCTGGCCCAGGGTGATTTCACCAGGTGGCAGATCGTCTATGACATCAACCGCAAAGAGATCCGGTTTCGTACAAATGTCAGTCGGGGGATTCGGTCCCTTTCCTTTTCTGAATTGAAATTTGACTGCCCCACTCTTCCCCTCATGCTTGATATCGATGACGGTTCGGGCGACATCAGTAGCCGGATGAACCCCTACGATCCGGAAGAAAATCTCCGCTCAATCACCAGGAGTGTCCGCGAAAGCCAGAGCCGGATCCGCGTTGCCGGGGACAGGATCGCTAGGCAAACCCAGTTGATCGAGACCTTCAAATGCCTGAATTAAAACTTTATTATAATACCATTATCGTTTGAAAATCAACGAGTAATAAAATTTTATCAGCGTTTTAATATTTTAATGAGGATTCTCCCGTTGCTCACTCTGGGGATTCCGTAATTTTGTCTCGCTTTCTAACCCCTTATAATTCTCCCAGTACATCCTGAAGTTGATTTGCTGACTGACCCATTAGGTCAACAGATGTTGTATTTATTGATTGTCCGGAAAAATTTTAAAACGGGAGGAACCATGTACACGTATGATCTGCTGGAAAATGCCTGCTATTACCTGGTGAAAGAGAAAGAGGATTCGGCTATTACGCTCATCAAAGTCGCCGTTGAAACGGACCATTGCCTGTTCATCCAACGATTCGATGACCCAACCCAGACGGAATGGAAATTGAAAAAGGATAGCATCTTTGATATCATTGAATGCCTGAGCGACGAAGCGGTAAAAGCATGGGAGGAACATTACACCAGCGAAGACGCCTATTACGAAGAGGAAGACGACGAGTAGCCACTCATGGATTTATTCGGGAACGGTGATTGGAATGGGTTATTTTTAATCCAACCAATCACCTTTTTTATGCGCAATGCAATTCTGAGTAAACTTCTGTGCTTTGTATCATTTGTCCTCCTGGCTGTTTCAGCTACCGCACAGGACAATATGCCCACCGACTATTTAAGCAAGGATTTCCACGCCGGCCGCCGTGCTGCCCTTCGCGAGCTCATGCCCGCCAATTCAGTGGTCGTCATTTTCGCCTACCCCACGCGTGTCTATTCGAATGATGTGGACTATTTCTATCACGCAAACCCTGACCTCTACTATTTCTCCGGGTACAAAGAGCCGCATGCCGCCCTGCTTATCTTCAAAGAACCGCAAACAGATTCTGCAGGCAATAAGTACAGTGAAGCCCTGTTCGTCCAAAAGAAAAATGCCCAGGCTGAGCAGTGGACTGGTCGCCGTCTTGGCGTGGAAGGTGTGAAGGAACGGCTTGGTATAAATATGGCGCTGAACGGAGAGGCTTTCCAGAATTTTCCGGTCGATTTTGCAAAATTCGATAAGATCATTTTCGATCGTCTCCCCCAGGATGTTGCTGACAGCCGTTGGGACAAAGCTGACCTCTTTGATCTGATCGCCCAGTTCAAACAAAAAGCAGCGCTACCGGAAAACTACAGCACGGATAAACGCTTCGACAATCGCAGCTTCATAGAGTACACAGG
>JAEZAM010000094.1 GCA_023430465.1 Bacteroidota bacterium
AACCACGGCGGAAAAGGCCTCACCATAAAACCCGGCGGAGGAGTACGGATATGACGTCTCATCCGCCGACAACTTCCAGCCTTTCGCGATCGGGTTGCGGTGGATGTAATTCAAAATTCGCCTGGCAACCTTTTGTGTAAAGATCGGCACCGCCAGCGAGTCTCTCTTCCAGAATTCGTGCGCCTTATTTGATCTTCGTACCGAAAAGCCGGGCAGCACATACTGATCATCCTGATCTAGCTGCTGCATGAACTGTCGTGCTGTCCATTTCATAAAAGACTGATGCGGGCTTTCCTTACCATTCAACCTGTTCATTTTCCAAATGGCATGGAGGTGTGTTGGCATAATCACGAAGCCAAAAACGTCAATAAGTCCCCGTTCGCTCAGATTCCTGCATGAATCAATGATGATATCCTTGTAGGCATCATCCATCAGCAGGTCTTTCCAACTGTTGATGGTGGCTGTCCAGAAATAAATCTCCCCGATATTCATCTGCGATTTCCTGCGCTCCCTGTCCATTCCCGCAACTTATCAAACATCAACATGCAGTGGTGCGTCTAAAGACGAGCCACTGCATGTAAAAAAGACGAACCACGGGACGTTTTAATACCTTTGCCAAAACCCTATTTATGCGTTTATTCATCATCATGGCCACACTCGCATTAACGACTTCCGCAATCGCCCAGGATGAAACCATTCGCCAACTGAAAACCGATGCGGATAAATCCATCAAAAAAGATCCGGCCGATACCGTGCCGCGCATTTGGAGAAAGGGTGGATTATACAACATCAATATCTCACAGGGTTCCCTGACCAACTGGGCGGCAGGAGGAGACGATTTCTCGCTGGCGGTCAACTCCCTGCTCAGCCTCTATGCATTTTATAAAAAGGACAAGCATAGTTGGGACAACACCCTTGATTTCAACCTCGGCTATGTCCGTACCAGCAGCCTGGGAAACAGGAAGAACGATGATCGCATCGATCTGCTGTCAAAATATGGGTATGCGCTCAATTCAAAACTGAATGCTGCCGGGCTCTTCAACTTTCGCTCCCAGCTTTTCAAAGGCTACAATTACAATGACGATGTAAAGACACTTTCATCCGCATTTCTCTCACCCGCCTATGTTCTCTTCAGCCCTGGTCTTGATTATAAACCCACTTCCAGCCTTTCCATCTTCGTGTCGCCCGTAACAGCCAGATGGACGATCGTGATGAACGATTCTTTATCAGCGCAAGGCCAGTACGGGGTGGATTCATTCAAACATGTCAATACAGAGATTGGCGCCTTTGCCTCTATCAACTTCCTCAAGGAATTCAATAAATACATCACTTACAAGAGCCGGCTCGATCTTTTTTCCAACTACCGGCATAACCCACAGAACATTGACTTCTATTTCACCAATGTGCTCAACGTAAAACTTTCCCGCATCTTCTCCCTCACCTGGAGTGTGGATATGATCTATGATGACGACGTGCGGCTGTTTGGCGATAATGGCGACGGAGCCGCTATTCAACTGAAATCCCTGGTGGGTATTGGAGTCCTGTTCAGGTTCTGATAAAAAAAGGCCCCGTTCTGCAAAGGCAGAACCGGACCTTGAATATTGAACTTCAAATCGTTTAGCCTTCCAGCCTGTAATTGATCGGCAAAGTACGCCATGTCTTCACGGTTTTGCCCTTCACCTTACCTGGTGTCCATTTGGGCATAGCTGATACAACTTTGACCGCCTGCTCTTCCAATCCATACCCTAATTTATTTCCCACAGTTTTTACGTTGGTGATATTTCCTTTTTCATCAACCGCGAACTGTACGTTCACCACGCCTTCCACATTGTTATCGATTGCCTGCTGCGGATACTCGATGCTGTTCACGATATAGCTTTCAAGCGCGGATTGTCCGCCTGTATAGGCCGGAGCAATCTCAGACCGGTTATAATATCCCTGTGCATCGGCCTCTATCTTTACCGACGCATCATCTTTGGATACACCAGCCGTGATCTTCCCTTTTTTCTTTGCGCTGGCTGCCCTTGCTCCTCCGGAGGTGTCTGTAACACTAACGCCGGCCCCGGCGCGGGCGGCTGAATCCATACGGGTAGCACCCGATGTGTCATAATTATTGATCTCGGAATTGGTGGTGTTACCCTGGGCATTGACGCTATCGCCCACTGTGGAGTGATTTCCCGAAGTGTTGGTATCACAGGCAGTGATGGCCACACAAAATGCCAGGCCTGTAGCCAGTATCGTAGCTTTTGTATTGGGTTGTGTTAATCGCATGACGTTGATTTTTCGTTGGTTAATACCAGAAATATTTCAAACAGGATGCCAGTATATGCGGTTCAGCAACAACTCCACACCTGCTAACCGCCCATCATTTACCTTTGCGGGTTCATGGGACAGAAAAAACTCATACGCTTTGAAGAGCTGAAACAATTCGGCAATGTGCTGCAATACCCGAAGGATATGCCCGGGTCATGGCATAAATTTTTTAATAACGACAACCCCATCACGCTGGAGCTCGCATGTGGAAAAGGAGAGTACACCCTCGGCCTGGCTGCCTTGTATCCGAACCGGAATTTTATCGGGATTGATCTTAAAGGAAATCGCATTTGGGTGGGAGCAAAGAAGGCATTAAAAAATGAGATGCACAATGTTGGATTCCTGCGAACACAGATCGAGCAACTCGGCAGTTTCTTTTCCGCCGGGGAAGTGTCAGAAATCTGGATCACCTTTCCCGACCCACAATTGCGTATGTCAAAAGCCAAAAAGCGACTCACGCACCCAAAGTTCCTTCGTGTCTACCAGCAGGTCCTGAAACCAGGCGGAATTATCCACCTCAAAACCGACAGCCCCGATCTGTACAGGTTTTCAAAAATTGTTCTCGAACAATATCACTGCAGGGTGCTTGCCGATCAGGATGATGTATATGCCAATGACCCCGGCCCTGAGCTCAGCATCAAAACGCATTATGAAGGACTTGATATAGCCGGCAGCAACCGTATCCATTACCTGAGCTTTACACTGCCTGAAGACCTTGGCGGTAAAGAAGATGATCTTCGCCTCAAACAACTTTTGCATGAGCAACAACTGGATTGAAGGCATACATTACTACTACAATGAAGATGGTCGGATTGTGCTGACTGCTAAATTCCACCTGGATCGGGGTTATTGCTGCGGCAATGGTTGCAGACACTGCCCTTTTGAATTTATAAATGTTCCAGAACCCAGGCGGACCGAGCTTCGCCGGTCGAAGGAAAATAATGAATCAACCATCTAACTATGGCCAAAACAAAAAAAACTACGTCGCTGAAAACTGTCACGCCCTCCGGTCATAAGGAAAATTTCTTTGAGCAGGTCTACCAGGTTGCGCGCCAGATACCAAAAGGCCGGGTTACTTCATACGGCGCTATTGCAGCGGCGCTGGGAACAAAGCTCTCTGCCCGCATGGTTGGATGGGCAATGAATGGCGCACACCAGGTGCGGCCAAAAGTGCCGGCACACCGTGTGGTAAACCGAAATGGCATGCTTTCGGGCAAACATCATTTTCCCACACCCGATGCGATGGAAGAATTGCTCCGTAAAGAAGGTGTCATGGTAGAAAACGATACCATCGTCGATTTCAAGAAACATTTCTGGGATCCTGCGGCAGAAATTGAATGGTAAAAAAAATGCCCCGCTTCATCTGATTAGTGATGAAACAGGGCTGTGTCCGAATCTCCTAAAAACTATCCTGCTACTGAGAAAAAGCGGTACGGGTAATGATAAGGTTAATGGTCTGTGTTCTTGATTATTACTCTGTAAAGAAACAATGTTTTCTACGTGTTTACATTGGCCGTTTCGCGAAATGCAGGTTTGATTTAACGAACGGTGGATTTCCTTGCTTGAACCGTTTTTTCTATGCTGAAACTCACGACTAACAAGCATTTGTTGTAAGCCGATCGATCGTGGTATCTTATATTTTAGTTCCTTTCCTGTTCATCACAACTCCTCATAACCGGGCTGCGGTTGAAATGTATTCACACACACAAGCAATGCCATCGAAGTGAGGTGATATAATTCCTTCGTAAGTGATTTATGTTCGGCACCATCCCGCGCGTCTTTGAAACTCAGATCACTCCAGGATCCAACACCTTCAAATACCCAACTTTTAGCGGCAGCAAACAATAACTGTCGCACGGGAAGTGTATATCGCCTCGCCACCAATACGTCCTTATGAAAGTAATCTGCACATGGATCACTTTCGTCGAACGCGGCCAGGGCATGACCAAACGTGGCCGTCCAATAAGTCAGGTTCCTCTCCCGCGTGAAGGTAAGCAGTGCACGGAGCGTATGCTGAAGCTGGTGTTTAAGCTCTGCTACTGAAAGCGCAGGTTGCTCCAAGGGGAAACGGTCATCTACACAGGTGTACCGGACATTCCATCGCCGGGCCGATCCTTTTTTTACCAGCTCCCATTCGCTGGTCCAGTAACTGCTTACCCCGCCTTTCTCGATTGTTTCGATCAACCAGGTTCCAGCCACAGGTGATAAATTGATGGCCTGTCTACTTACCTGGTCCTGTCCACCGGCGATCACCGCAAGACGAATGGCCCTGCATCCCCGTTGCCTGAGCTGATAGAACCACCTAAGCGGATTATCAGCAAACCCGCTGCGGTGACGATGCATTGCATAAAATGGAATATTGCAACGCCTTATCCGTGCAAACTGTACACTTCGGGTATAGTAAAAGGAACTGTTGCCGGGAAAAAAATCGTCGGGTATCGTGCCAGTTTGGAGGTATTCATTTCCATAGGAGATCAAAGCTATCACTTGTGCATAGGTTCCGATCATGGCAGGTAGTTAGTGCTGCGTAAGAAATTTCATCAGTTGCAATGCAGTATCGAGTACAGGCGCTGCCATCGGATCATTGAACAGCGCACTAAATGGACCCTGGCCAAAAGACCATTCGCCGGCAGCAATGAACGATATGCGTGCGTTGCCATTTGAGGGATGCGGCGGCCTGGCTTCTTTCCACGGACCTATCTGTTTCACTACAGCTTCGCCTGCCTCCAGCATTGCGTTTGTAAACCTCATGGATTCTGCACTCGCGGCATCCCAGAAAACGATCTTTTCGGCATGGTTGATATACCGCGCCGTTCCATCGCAGAATGCTGCTACCACATCCAGTCCACCTTCAAGCCCTACTTCCACGATAACAGCCATAAGGCTGCTGTCTGCAGGACGCTGGCCCATACTTTTCAATTTTCTTGCCGCCAGTATACGAAGTCTTGCCTCAATCGATTCGTCTATTGTCACGGCCTGCAGGTCATCCACATCTGCATGTTCAGCGAATATCCTGTTATATGGATACTGTAATAGCTGTGCTTCATCCGGCCGGAACAGGGATGCGTCGTCACAAAAAAGCAATTCATAGATCCGGTTGAGTGATTCGTTGTTATAAGGCGATGCCTCGATAATCATCATACAATTCTGAATTAAGTTTCAAATTATCCGCAAAGCAACGCCGGCATTTTCAGAAGCGGACCTTCAGATGCGCGAATGGCCCCGACTGATTAATAAGCGGCAGGACCACCTAAAAAAAGCCCCGCTTACCAGGTAAGCAGGGCGTTATGTCAACCGTCCTTGTTATGTCTTATTTTACCAGTGATGCCTCCCGCGGATTCCCTGGCTTATATTTAACCTTCACCGTTGCCCCGGTTCTGTACGTGGCCAGGTCCATATAAGACAACACCTCGCGGATCTCCACAACAAAATTCCGACCCCGGTCAGGCAGTACCTGCATCTGCATCCGCACCAATGGATGATGATTCATAAAAACTCCTGTCTCCTCCACCGCAAGGATCACTGCACTTGCCTCCTCGCCATGCCGCGATTTTCGTGATCCAATGCGTCTCCGCCTGTAAAACTGAGTGGCAGTGAAAAGGATAGCCAGGATCAGGATCACGATCACACTCTCCAGCATAGTTGTTATAAAAATCAATTCCATGAGCCTCGCTTGATACAGGGTACAAGATAGAGCGGGAATGCCGGCAGGAAGCGGTTGGATGAACTAATGGCCAGTATCAGTAAACGAAAGGCAGACAACCTCAACCTTAACCTCAACCTTAACCTTATCCCGGACCGCGGCCAATCCTAATTTTTCAGATACATAAACTCCGTACCCTGTAACACAGGGTTAGCGCCTGCTAAACCATCCTCATGGATTTCCAGTGTAAAATCCTTGAAAAATATCTCCATGATGGTCGGCTCGAATCTGAATTCGAAATAATTGTGTTGCTTTTGGGAAATATGAAAGCGGGAGGTTTTCTCAGGGCAAAACTGGAAAAGAAGCTCGATACTATCAACGCCCTGGCCGGGGAAACGCACATACCCGTTTTTATCTGTCATCTCCTCCGTGGCACCATCATTGCCGCCGTTGAGGATGACGTACACATACCGAATTAATACCTCATTATTGTCCACAATCCGTATGGTGACGTGATCGCCAGGTTCCTTTCTCGACTCAATCAACTTATAATCATGAGCCGGAGCAGGGCCGCTATTGAGGACCAGTCTTTTTCCCTTTACCTGCCAGTTGCCATGACCGAAGCGATCCAGCGCACCCTGGGAAAAAAAGAATTGAAAACTACTGTCTGCATCGAGACGGAAACCAGCCGCTGTTTCGGGAATGCCATTCAGGTAATACTCACCGGTCAACGTCTTTGGAAACGTTTGTGCTTGCATAGATAAGGTTATTGATAAAAAGAATGTCAGCAGGAATAGTTGTCGCATGATTCCGTCGTTTTACAACGGACTGCAAAGCAACGCCGGCATTCATTAACCAAGCTGCCCGGGTTGATATACGGCCAGCATCAGCAAGCAAAGGGTTATCGTACGTTCAGTTGTTGCAGTACCTCCTCCTTTTTTCTCCGTGAGACCTCTACTTTCGTTCCATCAGTGAGTAAAACAAATTCATTGTCGTTGCTGATCCGGGTGATGTGTTTAGGATTCACGAGGTGGGATTTGTGGGTTCGGATAAAATGAAACTCATCCAGCATTTCCTCAAAATGCTTTAAGGTTTTGCTTGCGATAAACGGCTTCTTGTTCACCAGGTGTATGTGTGTATAACTGCGATCCGCCTCGAGTCGGAGAATATCATCGATCATGAAAAAGTAGACCCCTTCACTGGACGGTACGGCGATCTTGAAATCGCGGACTTCCTTCTTTTCTATATTTTGTACCAGGTTATTGAACAGCTCCTTTTTCTGCTCGGCAGATTCATGTTTTTCCAGGTGGCGACCCACTGCAGCGCGCAATTCATCCGGGTCAACCGGCTTCAGCAAATAATCCAGCGCACTGAAGCGGATCGCCTGAATGGCATATTGATTATAGGCTGTTGTAAAGATGACATCGAATGCGGGCGACTCGAGTTGTACCAGGAAATCAAAGCCGTTCTGGTGAGGCATCTCCACATCAAGGAAGACAATCCCCGGTTGATAATCTTTCAGGATCTCCAGTGCTGCGGATACCGAGTCCGCCTGTCGTACCTCTGTTATTTCCGGGATGAGGTTTACCACGTAGTGCTGCAACACGTTCCTTGCCTTCTGCTCATCATCAACGATCAAAACTTTTATCATAAGCCCAGGTTTAATTTTTTAAAAATGTAGATAGCTCAATTGTAATAGTGGTTCCGCCTGCCGTACCATCCGGGTTTACTTTATCCGTGATCTCCAGCAGCACGTGATGCCCCTGCTTTTTCAATACTTCCAGCCTGTCGCGGGATATCTTGAGGCCCTTCGATTCATGACGTTTTGCTTTGCTTTGCTGTGCCTTGAGTTCATACGATTTCAGGCGACCGATGCCATTGTCATCGATTGTGCACCGAAACACCTCTTCGTCTATCCGTTTGAAGTCGATCAACAGCTTCCGATCGCCATTCTTATGCATCAGTCCATGCCAGAGCGCATTTTCAACGTATGGTTGAAGCAACATCGAAGGAATCAGTATCTCGTCCACCTCCAGGTCTTCGTCAATGCGCATTTCATAGGAGAAGCTTTGTTCAAACCGCATCTGCTCCAGCTCCAGGTAAAGGCGGAGCACTTCTTTCTCCTCATCCAGTGACACAACGTTTTTCCCCGAATTGTTCAACACCATGCGGAAAAGCTTGGAGAATTTATTCAGGTAATTGCTGGCCTCGCCATATTTTTCCGTCACGATACATTCCTGGATGCTATTAAGGCAGTTGAAGACGAAATGCGGATTCATCTGTGCCCTCAACGCCATGAGCTGGCTTTCTGCCAGCAATTTGTTTATCTCGAGGAGCTTCAGCTCATTTTCTTTTGCATGCGCCTCTGCCTGTGCCTCGGCGATTTTGTTCGAACTGATCGAGGCTATGGTCGTCATTGCCTTCAGATGGTCTTCTGTGAAAAAGTGCTTCTGTGAATGTTCGGAGTCGATCACACCAATCACTTTATTGTCCTGCAGGATAGGCACCGCCAGCTCGGACAGACGGGGTTCATCATCTACCACATATCTTGAGTCGCGGGTTGTGTCATGAATAAGCAGTGGCTTGCCTGTTGCCGCTACCGTACCTACGATGCCCTGTCCAACCGGAAGTTCAATTGGATTGACGATCTCATGCCCTTTAGGGTTCTTGGGGCCATATGCCGCTTTTTGCACCAGTTTATTTGTCTTCGGATCCAGCAGGTAGACCACGCAATCTTCAAACTGCAATTGTGAAATACAGTTCCGGGCAATGTCCCAGCAGATTTCATTCACAGAATTTTCTCCATACACAGAGTTGGCGAAATAATCGATCGTATGTTCAATTCTTTTTTCATCCAGTCTGCGCTGCCGGCTCCTGAACATCCAGAGCAACACACCTGCAGCCAGCAGCAGGATCAGTACCATGAACCAGATCGTCTTCCAGAACGGTGGTCTTATGGTGATGGGGATCGTGGTCATCGTTTGCATCCAGTTGCTCTTGCCATCTGTGCTCCGCACCATGAAAATGTATTCCCCGGCGGGCACGTTCGTATAGGATGCCGTCTGTTTTCTACCGCAATACACCCAGTCCTTGTCAAACCCCTCCAGTTTGTAGGCATATTGAATGGACGATGCTTCAAGGTGGAATGGCGAGGAGAAATCGATGGAAAAAAAGTTCTGCCGGTAATTCAAACTGACATTGGTGTTTTCACCAAATGGCTTTTCTTCCTGGAAAACTTTGAATCCTGATATCAGTGGGGGTAGTTGTTCGGAAAGTGCCTGGAACTTACTGGGCTCGATGACAACGAGGTTGTCCAGCATCGTACCAACGATCTGATCACCCATTCTGATCAGGCTGTTCCAGTGGTCATTGAAGGAGTAGGTGACTTCTATCTTGACCTGCGTCACTAACCTGGTGCGGGGTTGAATACAAACCAGCCCTTCCCTTGAAATACCCCAAAGGCGGCCCTGTACATCAGTTTCGAGGTCGGTAAAACGATTGTTCAGAAGCCCGTCTTTTGAAGTGACGGAATCAAGCAACTGGCCAGAAGTACTGTATTTGTACATGCCTTTCTTCCGGACGCTGACCCAGACGTTTTGCTGGTTATCCTGTGCTATCGAAAGGATATCGTCCTTAGCCAGGATTGAATCCTTTGGCCGCGAAAACCTGCCCGTCGAATAGTCATAGATGCGGATGCCGCTGTTCCATTTTGCGATCCACACCAGGCCTTGCTTCGTTTCAAAATAACAGCGGGTGTTTCCTTCCGCATAATCACCGAATGCAGGATCACCTTCATTGAACCGGATACAGGCTTTTGTGCCTGGATCATATCGAAACACACCTTCGTCCCAGATGGCAAACCAAACATTTCCGCGTGAGTCCTGTCTGATCCACGATACGCCCCTGATGTTCTCTTTTTTGTAACCCGGGTAGCTGGTGAATGTCCGAAAGGTTTTTGTCAACGGGTTAAATATCCTGATACCATTAATCGTGGTGCACCAAAGCTCGCCGTTGATATAAACAAGATCGAAGATCTCGTTCCAGCGCAGTTCCGTTTTTTCGGGATAAAATCGTTCAAAAGTTTTGGCCGCTGTGTCATACTTTACCAGCCCCTCCATTTTACCCAGCCACCAGGTACCGCGTTTATCGGATGCAACAGCGTTTACATTGGCGAAATTTGTTGTCAGGAAGAATGGGTAGCTCGGTACCTTGATGACGTTCTTTACAAATGAGTGGCGGTTGTACCTGCTGACACCGTTGATGGTCGCCAGCCACACGTTGCCGTAGCTATCCTGGAATGCATCGTTGAAAAATCCGTAGCCGATGGAGTAAGGCAGGTTTTCGTCATAGACGATCTTTTCAAACTTACCGTCCGGCGTTTTTACGAACGCCGTATAAAGCCAGGTTGACACCCATAACCGATCCTCATTATCGAAGAAGAGTGTATTCGGCCCGGAATCAAGTTTTAGCAACGGGTCATCATTGATATGCGTTATCCGCCGCTCTTCACGGGTGGAGAAGTTGTAATAGACGAGCGTATTATCGAACACATCACCAAACCATATATTACCGGTGCGATCAATGGCGACAGAGTTCACCGCATGGTTGGTGAACACGGGGAGACCATCAGGATTATGTCGGTTTGAATAAACGGCCTGCCGATTCAGGTCCAGCAGGAAGAGTCCCTCATTTGCGCCGATCCAAAATCCATTACGAAGGGAGTCATATACAAACCCGGCATGGAAGCACCCCACATTGGCAAGTTCCTTAGCCCAGGTATATTTTTCACCGATAGGAATGAACCGTCCGTTTTCCTCCAGGTAGATGCCTTTCGATGAAGCGGCCCAGAGTTTTCCCTGCTTGTCATGACGAAACTGGCTGATGGCAATTCGCTCGGTTCCTGGTTTGCCATTAACCAGGATGTCTACCTTTCTGATGGTATTGTTGGTCTTGTCGAGCACACCGGCGCCTGCTTCGGTACCAAACCATATCTTACCCTCTCCATGAGAAGTGATTGCTGCTATTACATCGCCCAGGCCTGCGGGGTAGCCGGGCAGGGCACTGTTCCAAAGTTTGAAATGGCTGCCATCGAAGCGATTCAGTCCGTTGAGGGCGCCCATCCACATGAAGCCTTCATTGTCACGAAAGACGCTTCGGATCTCACGGGTGGAGAGGCCGTCCTTTGGCTTCAGATTATCGAAAAGGTATTGCGCGCGCAGGGACTGCACGGAGAGTAAGACAAATAAGAAGAGCAGGGGAATCCGCATGTAATCAGACCTTGGCAATACTAATATATAAATATTGTCAACCCTTTTCAAAAAGCGGGATCGGATTAGCCTGCGGCTCTGCCTGTGCAACGAACGGTAACCTATACGTAATAGGGGTTGATCATCAGGTACACGATCACACCGGTGATGGCTACATATAACCACACCGGCCACGTGAAGCGCGCGAGGCGGCGATGATTTTTCCATTCACCCGTCATCGCACGGTAGGCGGTAAACAGTATGAACGGGAGTATCACACCTGCAAGCGGGATATGCGTAAGCAGGATAAAATAATAAAACTTGCGGGTGTGGCCGGCAGCAGCAAGTTCTTCAGCATTCAGTTCACCGCTGTGATCCAGATCACCATAGATGGTATCACCAGCAAAAAGATGATGACAGATATAACTGACAAGAAAGAGAATTGACAGGACCATGGCGGTCATCATCATTCTTTTATGGGTATTGTATCGCTTTGTCTTTACGGCGATCAGTGCAAAAACGAGCAGCACCGCCACCATAGTATTGATGACGGCATTAGCCAGTGCAAAATAGTGTACGTCAAATCCGAGGTTGACGTCAAGGCGCACCCTGCTGAGGATAACGATAGCGGTGAATACGATGACAGAAAAAATAATGATGAGGGTTCCCGCCCTTTTATCATTCTTTCGCCAGACCGGTTGGAGCATTGTTCTTTCTTTTTAGTATATAGACCAGCAGTCCCACCCCTATAATAGCGGCGAGGAAGGCGATGGCCATAATTTGTAATTTGCCTGCAAAGAAGCTCCGTCTGTTTGGATCCTTTTCCATGGTCAGGAGAATGATATCATTTGCAAGCCGGCCAAGGTCTTTGTCATCAAGACCATGATAGTATCCACGTACCTGCCTGTTGGTATCGATCAGTACAAAATAATCGCTGTGAATGAAGTTAGAGTCCACGCCCTCGCCGTCCATTACACCGATCTTCATTTCCTGGATAGCATAATCGTAAATAGCTTTTTTCTCTCCCGTGAGCAACCACCACTGTTCAGGGTTGATCTGAAATCTGTCAGCCCAATACTTCAGCCGTTGGACCGAGTCACGTTCAGGATCAATGCTGAACGAAAGGAAATGCAGGAAATCCGGGGTTTTATCGCCTACACGCTGCGAGTTGGTGATCGAAGTCTGCAGCTTCTTCATGTTGAGTGTCATGCCCGGGCAGATGGTAGGGCAATGGGTAAAGAAAAAATCGGCAACAACCACTTTACCTTTTAGCTTATCCCAACCCACCTGCTCACCAAGCTGGTTGGTGAGCGAAAATGCTGGCAATCGGTGCCAGGCAGTATCTGAATATTCCTTTCCGCGTTTGGTGGTGGTGATGATGGAATCAGCGTGATAGTGGCGAGGCATCACGATGGCCTTATCGCTGGTGGCTTTTACAATGAGGTAACAGACCAGGGGAAGAAGTGCTGCGATGAGGATAGCATATAATGCTGTTTTGTTCATGCTATGTAATAAAAAACCACCGGCCTGCAAAATTGTTCAAATCCAGGCCGGTGGTCAGTATTTTAAAAAAAAGCTTACTGTTTCCCAGGCTCTGGCTGTGCTGGCTTGGCCGGCGCGGCATGATGCTCTTTAGGTGTTGTCGTTTCGCGGAAATACGGATCGTATTCATTGCGAAGATTCCGGTAAGAGTTTCCATCGATGATGAATGCTGCGATGAACCAGATAAACAGCATTAAAGGCACTACGATGGTCATGATCATATTGCGGATCTCGTCACCGAGGTGCATGAAAATCGATACGATGTAATATGCCTTTGCAAGGGTGAGGATACAAACCACTCCTTTGAATGCCAGGATGGCAAAACTTGGCGCAGACTCCCAGCTATAGAGCAGCAACCCTATACCGAGTTCCACCACGGTCAGGATCGACAACAGGATGGTTGTGCTTCTGACACGTTTCTTGAAGTCGGCGTCTGATACGTGATGTTCGAAAGTTATTTCTGATGATGTTGAGTGATGTTCCATGTCTTAAATTCTTAAATAAATTAATTCAATGCCGTTCGTCAGATCAGGTAGAAGCAAAGGAATACGAATACCCAAACCAGGTCAACGAAGTGCCAGTAAAGCCCGGCCTTTTCGATCATCAGGTAATGGCCTCTGCGATGAAATACGTCTTTCTGCGCCATGATGAGCATAATGATATTGATCACCACCCCTGAGAAAACGTGGAAACCGTGGAAACCGGTGATGCCATAAAAATATCCGCCGAACGCTACAGGTCCTTTTTCACGAATGTGCAGAGCAGCAGTGTTGATTTTCGCCAGCAGCTCCTCTTTTGGCATTTTCATGAGCACATCGTGGTTCAATGCGTGATCCTGTGAGTGTGCAAGAAGTGCCAATGAATGTTGGGATGAATTGTTCAGCGCTGCATTCACTGCGGCGGGATCAGCAAGCTTACCCCATGGGTTTACGGTTGTGGTCTGTCCAACCCATTGAATTTGTCCATCGATCAGTGTTGCATGTTCGCCGGTGATCAGGTGATGCCACTCCCAGGCCTGGCAACCGAGGAAGGCGAGCCCGCCCACGATGGTCCAGCCCAGCCATTTGATCACACCGGCCTTATCACCTTTGTGACCTGCGTGTACGGCCAGTACCATGGTCACAGAGCTGATGATCAGGATGAAGGTCATTACAGAAACGAAGGCGAGAGGAAGATTGGCATGTCCTGCGCCGGGAAAGGCATTGAAAACGACGTTCGGGTCAGGCCAGAAGTTCTGGCTGAAACGGATCGTTCCATATGAAATCAGGAATGCACCAAAGGTGAATGCGTCACTCATCAGGAAGTACCACATCATCAACTTGCCGTATTCGAGGTTGAACGGGCTCTTACCTCCACTCCACCATTTGGTCTGCTGCGCTGTAACTGTTGTCGCCATGTCAGTTGTTTCTATTTATAAAATCCCGCTCTTCTGTGTTATTACCCGATGATCAGGAAGAAAACAAGCAGATAGAGCCATAATATGTCTACAAAATGCCAGTAGGTTGCTGCAACTTCGATGCCTACCGGGCTGTATGTTTTTATCTTGCCTACGAACGTCTTAAAGAACATCACGATCAGTGCAATCACCCCACCAAGTACATGGATACCATGCAGTCCGAAAATGATGTACAGGAACTGGGCGGCACCAGCGGATCCGTCAAAGCGGATGTTCTGGTTCCACAGAATGTTGAATCCCATTACCTGCAGGATCACGAACGTCACTCCCAGCACCAGCGTCGCTGCCACGAGGTAGCGGTAGGCCGACATGTTGCGCTGTTTAAAAGATCTGACTGCCATCTGGATAGTGATGCTGCTCCCTATCATGATGGCGGTAGATACCAGGAATATTTCCGGCATCCTTACATCCCGCCAGCCGACCATGTTACTTTTCACGATGAAGGCGCTGGTAAGGCCAGCAAACATCATCAGCATGCTCGCTATCGCAACCCACAACGTGAACTTGTGGGGATGTAATTTTTTTCTCTGCCCACTCTGTTCCGCGGGGCTATGTGCGGTATTCTCCATGTTCAGTTCTGTCACCATGTCCATCTCTCTTTTCATTTATTCCCTAAGCCTTACTGAGCAGAAGCGCCAGCAACACTACCGGGAGATATAAATAACTTCCAAACATCACTCTTCTTGCTGCGGGCACCTCCATTGTCTGATAGAGCTTAATGCTCCTGTACAGCATGAAGATATTTGCCGCTACGATCAATCCCAGGCTCACAAGACCGCTTGCATCGCTGTAGTCACACATCCCGGTGAAATAGGGGACAAGTGTGATGGGAAACAACAGCGTTGAATAGATCACCGTCTGGAACGCTGTGAACTTCGTTGGTCCCTGGTCAGCAGGCAACAGCTTGAAGCCAACCTTGGAATAGTCCACGTGCGCCACCCAGGCAATTGCCCAGAAATGGGGGAACTGCCAGAGAAACTGGATGCCAAACAGGACCCATCCGCCAAAGGACAGCCTGTCATCACCTGCAGCCCAGCCGATCAGGCAGGGCAGCGCTCCCGGCACGGCACCAACCAGCACGGCGATAGAGCCTACCTTCTTCAGCGGCGTGTAGATGAACGCATAAAGAAAAAGGCTGAACGCAGCTACGGTGGCGGCTATCACGTTGAAGAAATAACCCAGCATAAAAACGCCAAGCACTCCCGTGATCACCGCAAAGGCCCATCCTTCCTGCGCGCTCATGCGTCCGGCAGCAATTGGCCTGTTGCCCGTACGCTTCATCTGCGCATCGGTATCCTTTTCCACGACCTGGTTGATAGCATTTGCACTACCCGTTACCAGCATCCCGGCTACAAAGAGCAATCCAATCATCACCCAATCATACTCCACCACTTTCGGCGCCAGCAGGTAACTGATCACACTGCTGAACACCACCATTATACTGAGCGAAAGCTTTACTAACTGTAAATAATCCTTGATCTTGTTCATCACGTTTCTCTGTTTCAACTTAAAACTCAAAACTTAAAACTCAAAACGTGATCATTATATCTTAAGAATGCCTGCCTTTTTTCTGCTAACAGGAAATTTTTAAGTTTTAACTTTTAAGTTTTCAGTTTCCTCAGTGTTTGCTTTCATTCGCTCCCACAGGTTCTGTCTGGGGAATGAATTCTCTTCCGTCTTTTCCATAGTCATACGCCCAGCGATGAACTTCAGGGATCTCGCCTGTCCAGTTACCGTGGCCAGGATTGATCGGTGTTGTCCACTCGAGTGTATTGGCACCCCAGGGGTTCTGTGATGTAACCTTGCGCCCTTTGAATATGGAGTAGAAGAAATTGAATACAAACATCAGTTGCACAGCGAATACAACTACAGTTACTACGGTGATCATTTTATCAAGATCGCCAAACTGGTTGAACGAAACCCAGATGCTCTTGTCAAGATAACGACGTGGGATACCTGCCAGTCCCTGGTAGTGCATTGGCCAGAAGATCAGGTAAGCACCGGCGATCGTCACCCAGAAATGCAGGTAGCCAAGCGTGCTGTTCAGGTAGCGGCCATACATTTTAGGGAACCAGTGATAGATACCCGCGAACATACCGAACATAGAGGCCACGCCCATTACAATGTGGAAGTGTGCCACAACGAACATGGTATCGTGCAGGTGAATATCGATAGTGGAGTTTCCGAGGAAGATACCGGTAAGACCACCGGAGATGAACAGGCTCACGAAGCCAATACCAAAGAGCATGGCCGGGGTGAACCGGATATTACCACGCCAGAGCGTCGTAAGCCAGTTGAACACCTTGATAGCTGATGGTACAGCGATCAACAGGGTCAACAGAACGAACACAGATCCGAGGAACGGATTCAGGCCGGTGACAAACATGTGGTGCGCCCAGACCAGGAAGGCCAGGATAGCGATAGCGAACAGCGAACCAAGCATCGCCATGTAACCGAAGATCGGTTTGCGGCTGTTTACTGATAATATTTCTGATACCATTCCCATTGCAGGGAGAAGGATGATGTAAACTTCAGGGTGACCAAGGAACCAGAAAAGGTGCTGGAACAGGATTGCGCTACCGCCTTCATTCGGGAGGATCTCACCATTCACAACGATATCACTAAGGAAGAAGCTGGTTCCGATGTTGCGGTCAAACAACAACAGGATAGCTCCGGATAACAATACAGGGAAAGAAAGTACGCCCAGCACCGCAGTGAAGAACAGTGCCCAGATAGGAAGCGGCAGACGTGTCATGCTCATTCCTTTCGTACGCATGTTCAGGATGGTGGAGATATAGTTCAGGCCACCGAGCAGTGATGACACAATGAAGAGCGCCATACTGATCAGCCAGAGGTCAGCGCCGATCTTGGATCCGTCACCTGCCTGGCGAAGCGCACTGAGCGGAGGGTACATTGTCCATCCGCCACTGGCCGGACCGGTTTGCACAAAGAGTGAACCCAACATGATGATGCCTGCCAGGAAGAAGAACCAGTAGGAAAGCATGTTCAGGAATGGAGATGCCATGTCTCTTGCACCGATCTGGAGGGGAATGAGGAAGTTGGCAAACGTACCGCTCAAGCCCGCAGTCAATACGAAGAATACGAGGATCGTACCGTGCATGGTCACAAGTGCATAATAGAATTCAGGCTGGATGGTTCCGCCTTTCGCCCAATTACCGAAGAACGTTTCGAGAATGGGAAATGACTGACCGGGATAACCTAGTTGCAGGCGGAACAACACCGAAAATAAACCCCCGATGATGGCCCAGATGATACCCGTAACAAGAAATTGCTTGGCAATCATCTTATGGTCCATGCTGAACACATACTTGGAGATAAATGACTGGTGATGATGACCATGATCATCATGATGGTGATGAACGTCGTGTCCCACTACTGCGTCAGAATGTACATGCAATGCTTCACTCATAATCTTTATTTTTCCGGCTCTGCTTGCCGATTTTCTTTAATAGTTTTTAGTGGTTGCCTCCCGGAGCTGTTGTTGCGGGCGTAGCGCCGGTTGCACCTGTATTACCTGCAGCTACCGGAGCAACTGCACTGCTGTCAGCCTTTGCAGGTGCTGGCGGTGGAAATGCTACGGCATACTGTGGCTTTTGTGTGGCCATCCACTGATCATACTCTTCCTGTGTTTCCACGATGATCGTACCTCTCATGCTATAGTGACCTTTACCGCACATCTGATCACAGGAAATCTCGTACACAAAATCGGGGTTGCCGGTTTCTTTCCTTTTTTCCTTTGTCGTTTTGGTAGGCGTAAACCACATCGTTGTTGGTGTGCCCGGCACAGCATCCATCTTCATCCTGAAGTGTGCAAGACCTACGTCATGGATCACATCTTTCGCATTGATGATCATTTTCACCGGGCGATTTACTACCAGGTGAAGATCAGTAGTAGCATAGATATCATCATGGTTTGCCGGATCTTCCCAAACCTGGCCAAGTGGATTGCCCTTGGCGTCATCGATCAGCTTATAATATTTCTTGCCCAGCGTTTTATCTTTCCCCGGGTAACGGAATTCCCATCCAAACTGCTTTCCGGTCACTTCCACCACCATTGCATCCTTCGGCGCGTCACCGGTGATTTTGAACCAATAGAAGATCCCGAATCCAACCAGTACGGTCAGTGTAATTGCGGGGATAACAGTCCAGATCAACTCAAGCTTATTGTTATGCGGATAATAGAATGCCTTGCGGGTGTCAGACTCCTGGTATTTGTAGGAAAACCAGAACAGAGCAACCTGTGTAACAACAAAAACGAAGAACGTAAGTCCGAGCGTTATGTACAGCATCCTGTCTACCAGTACGCCATGATCTGAATCCGGCGCGCCCAGGATTTTGCCTTTTAATTGTTCATTGCAATAGTATACACCGATAAGCCCAATGATCAGAAAGGCCAGCAAAAGGAAGCCGTTGATCTTATTGGTTTGTTTCCTTGATCTTTCTTCTCCGCGCAAAACCGCCACATATTCACTCGCCTTGGCTATCTGAAAGGTGATCAGAAAACCTAAAGCCAGGATCGCTACAATGAAAAAAGTTTGCATATGCTCTATTCTATTAAAAATTCCGATAATTTATTTCAACCATCCCCGATCCGGGTGCAAAATTACACCGGTTTGCTTAGGTATGGTGTATAAGGCTTTCTTTGACAAATGGGTGATTCCTGGCAAGCAACGGCGCCTTCGTCAATGCGCGTCCGGTTGCAAACATGATCAGTCCTACGAATCCAAGCGCGATACCAAGGTCATAGGCGATATTCGGCACATGATCGGGAGAAACCGCCGGGAAAACCATTTGATAGAAGTCCAGCCAGTGACCAAAAATGATCAGGACAGACATAAACGAGATCGTCGAATATTTTCTTTTCGCATCACGGCTCATCAGGATCAGCAATGGCGCGATGAAGTTGATCAGGAACATCATCCAGAATATGCCGCTGTAGATACCTTCTGCACGTGGTTTAAAATAAACTGTTTCCTCGGGGATGTTCGCATACCAGATCAGCATGAACTGGGAGAACCAGAGATAGGTCCAGAAAATGGAGAACGCAAACATGAACTTACCGAGATCATGCAGGTGCTCATGGTTCGTATATTCCAGGTAGCCGTTGTTTTTCAGGTAAACAACGAACAGGGTGATCAGGGCAACACCGGCTACAAATGTGCTCGCAAATGTATACCAGCTATACATGGTGCTGTACCAGTGCGCGTCGATGCTCATCAGCCAGAGCCATGGAATGGATGACATGACGGTGAGTGCGAACACAACGATGTATACAGCCGCCCAAACGGTGTTGTTCCAGATATATTTTTTCCGTCCTTCCAGTGAAGCGATCGGGGCATTGTCAAGTTTGCGGGAAAGCTGACGCATTTTCCAACCCAGTACAGACCATAACACAATGGTGAGCACGGTGGCAACTGCAAAGAAGGTTGGATTGAGAAATCCTTTTTTGTGATTCAGCGTTGCGTCATGAGCTACATGCTCTGCATCTGTCCAGTGATAGATGGTGTGGTTTCCACCGAATACAATAGCGAGCAGGATGGCACCGCAGATTACACCCACTACAGGCACGGCGGCAGAGACCGCTTCTGTTGCCCGGCGAAATGCAAGCTGCCATCCGCCCCAGGCAAGGGTTGTAGCGCACATGAAGAACATGGCCGCATTCACTACCAGCAGGAAATACACGCTGTTCTGGAGCAAACTTGCCCAGAACCTCGCTTCATGGTGGTGCTTCTCTTCTGCTGTTCCACTATGGCCATGACTTGCGATGTAGAGTGCGATCACGGAGATCACGCCAAGTACCATCAGTGCTAAAGCAACCGTGTTGTATTTCTTTGGTACTACAAAATTTTCCCTTGTTGACATCAGTCTTCCTTTTATAAATACTTCAAAAAATGATCGTTCTACTTTGCCATTGCTGTTGCAGTGCTGTCAGGTCTTGCTCCTGCAGGTGCGGCAGTTGAATCAGTTGCAGCCCCAGCAGGCTTGCCTTTTGTCTGCTTACCCTTCACATAGGCTACCACCATCCAGCGTTGCTTTGTGGTGAGTTGTGATGCATAGGAACCCATGGCACCTTTACCGTATGTAACAACGTGGAAGATCCGCCCTTCCGGCATGGCTTCCTGTACAGGGTCGCCGACCAGTGTTGCTGGTTTAGCCGTGTAAGGTCCGTTGCCGTCATTATACAGAGGGCCGTTCCCGTCGAGTTTGGTTCCATGACAAATTCCACAGTTCACCAGGTATAGTCTTTCTGCCTCTTTCAGGTTGATGGTTGCAGGATCCAGCGGGCTCTTGACGTTCACGGAGTTGGTATATCCGTTCAGGTCGTTCGGTTGAGTATAGTTACCCGCATCACCACGCGCTATGGTTCCTTTCACCGGCCGGGAGTTATAAAACGGTACCGGCCCGCCTTCATTTACCACGGAAGAGTTGCGGAGCCTCGTCTCAGTCTCGCTGTAAGTTTCATATGCCCGGCTATAGGTCATGTCAGGCATGTACGCGCGACCCGGACTGCGTTTATCTGCACATGCAGTGAACGCTGCCGCTACTGAAATGAAACCTGCTACAATTAAAAATTTCTTCATCAGCTTTATTTTTCACCGGCGCCATTGGTCCGGCATTCTTAATTAAACTCCTGCCTCTACTTTTTTATCAAATCGAACGGTTGGTTGATCATATCGGCCCAGCCACCAGCCTGTTTCGCGGTACATAACCGTTACATCAGTTGCGCCAGTGCTGTTGAGGAATGCGATCGCTTCGTCTTCATTCGTTTTATCCGTACACTCCAACGCCATGACGAATGTATCATCGGTTGAGCGGGGGTTGAAATGATCCTTCTTTACAAACGGCGCCAACTGGCAAAGCCAGCAAAAAGTAAGAACCATCCCTACGGCAGCGAACAAAACAGTTAACTCAAACGTAATTGGTATCCACGCGGGAAGGGAGAAAAATGGTTTACCACCAAAGTTGATCTGCCAGTCCACTGTGAGCGCCCAGGTAATAAAGCTTACCGCAGTCGCCGTACCGGTGATACCATATATAAAGCCGGCAGTATGGAGGCTGGTATCGCGCAAACCCATTTCTTTATCCAATCCATGGATGGGAAAAGGGGTATAGACATCGTGGATCTTGTATCCGGCACGGCGAACTTTCTTCACCGCGGGGAACAGCACCTGCTCGTCATAAAAATTGCCAACTACAAATTTCTTTACCGACATAATAGTAAATTCAAAAGTCAATATTCAAAATGCCTTCCTGCGCTGCAGGCCTCTGCTTCCTTCACTGCTATCAATGATCGTGTGTGTGCTTGTGACCAAATTCATCGAGCTCCTCTTTTTCCACCACATCCATTTTCTCTTTATAGCTTTCCCCGTTCTTTTTCAGGATATGCTTGATCTCCGCGATAGCGATCACCGGGAAGAATTTCGCAAACAGGAAGTAACAGGTGAAGAACAGACCAAAGGTTCCGAGATAGAATCCAACTTCCCAGATGGTTGGTGTATAGTAAGTACTCCAGGAGCTGGGGAGATAATCACGGTATACAGAGGTAACGATGATCACGAAACGCTCGAACCACATACCGATATTTACAAGGATACTCATGAAGAAAGTCAGCAACAGGTTTCTTCTCATTTTGCGGAACCAGAAGATCTGCGGAGACAATACGTTACAACCCATCATCAGCCAGTAGCTCCAGCCATAAGGACTGCTCAGGCTCAGACGGTTTTCTTTAAATGCGAACCACTCATAGTCCACGTGGCTGTACCATGCCATGAACAACTCGGTGAGGTAGGCTATACCCACGATCGAACCTGTGAGGACAATTACCTTGTTCATCACTTCGATGTGCTCGATGGTGATATAGTCTTCCAGCGCAAGTACTTTACGGGTGATCAGAAGCAGGGTTTGCACCATGGCAAAACCAGAGAAGATGGCACCGGCTACGAAGTAAGGAGGGAAGATAGTGGTATGCCAGCCTGGTACAACCGAGGTGGCGAAGTCGAATGATACAATCGTGTGTACAGAAAGTACGAGCGGTGTACTCAGGCCCGCCAATACCAGTGAAAGCGCTTCATGTCTTTGCCAGTGTTTGGTAGAACCAGTCCAGCCGAATGCAGCCAGACCATAAAACATTTTTCTCCATTTCAGTTTTGCGCGATCACGAAGCGTGGCCAGGTCAGGAAGAAGACCGGAATACCAGAACAAAAGTGATACGGTGAAATATGTGGAGATCGCGAATACGTCCCAGAGAAGAGGTGAGTTGAAGTTTACCCAGAGAGGTCCGCGGGTGTTTGGATAAGGCAATACGAAGAAGGCATCCCATACACGACCCATGTGCCAGATCGGGAACTGCCCCGCACACATTACCGCAAAGATGGTCATCGCTTCTGCTGCACGGTTTACACCGGTTCTCCAGCCCTGGCGGAAAAGCAGGAGGATCGCGGAGATCAGTGTTCCTGCGTGACCGATACCTACCCACCATACGAAGTTGGTGATATCCCAACCCCAGCCGATGGTCTTGTTCAGGTTCCACTGACCCGTACCGTAGATCACCTCCATCGTAACGGAGATGATACCGAAGATCAGCAGGGCAACTGAAATAAGAAATCCGACCCACCAGGATTTCGATGGCTTTGCTTCCACCGGGCGGCAGATGTCTTCTGTCACCTGGTGATAATCCTTGTTACCATCTACCAGCGGGGGCCTGACCTGTGATTCGTATCTGAGTAATGACATAATTTTCAGCTTTGGGCCTATAGCAATTTGCTATGCGCTTCTTTATAATTAAATTCTCAAATAATACTGTTCAACTTCTTAACGGTGATGCGTTGAGTCGGCAGCCACCCTGTTTGCAGGAATTGACCCCTCCGTTGGTTCACCACCGCTATGATGCGCATCAGCCGCATCTGCGCCACCAGCCGCATTTCTCACCTTCGCCAGGTATGTCACGTTTGGTAAAACGTGCAGTTGCTCCAGGGCGTAGAAGCTTCTCTGTGTATTCTGTGCACGGATCTGGCTGATCTGGCTTTGCTTGTCTTTCACGTTTCCAAACACGATAGCATCACCGGCACATGCCTGCTGGCAGGCAGTTTTTGCTTCGCCATCCTGCAGCGGGCGTCCTTCTTTCTTCGCCTGGAGTTTCGCTGCCTGTGTACGCTGTACGCAGAAGGTACATTTCTCCATCACACCACGTGAACGAACAGTGACATCAGGATTCAGTACCATTCTTGTCAGCTCATCATTCATCTGGTGTACAACCGGGTCAAGTTTACCTACCAGTTGCTGATCCTGGTTATCGGCAAAGCTGTCTGCACCTGTGTAATCAGACCAGTTGAAGCGACGGACTTTGAATGGACAGTTATTCGCACAATATCTTGTACCGATACAACGGTTATAAGCCATCTGGTTGATACCTTCTGAGCTGTGGTTGGTAGCAGCGACCGGGCAAACGTTCTCACATGGAGCGTTATCACAGTGCTGGCACATCATTGGCTGGAATACCACGCCTTTCAGGTCATCCGGATTATTCTCATCGCTCACGAAATAGCGGTCGATGCGAAGCCAGTGCATATCATGGTAGCGTAGCACTTCGCTCTTACCAACTACCGGTACGTTGTTTTCCGTATGGCAGGCTACAACACAGGCACCACAACCATAGCATGCGTTCATGTCGATCGCCATACCCCATTTGATGCCGGGCATTTCATGGTCACCGTACAGGGTGGCTTCCTTGCGGAAATCACCGGAATTTTTGGCATATTTCTCTACCAGGTCGTTCCGGTAGTCGAGAATTTCATTCGGTCTTGCTTTGAAATTGGCAAGGGTTGTTTCGCGAACCACTTCCACACGACCCTCGTAAGAATTATGGATCTGTGTCTGTGCGATCTTTTCCTTGCGCTTCATGTTCTCTACGGTCGCATTCGCCGCGTAGCTGAATGTAGTACCGTTGAAGGTAGCGAATGGATAAACATTCTTGCCCACGGACTCTTCACCGAAAGCTGTTTTACCCAATGTCTTCGCACGGCCATAACCAACCGCAACGGCTACGGTATTGGCGTTCATGCCGGGGATAACGAGGATCGGGAGTTCCACCGATTTGCCGTTAACTGTGATCTTGATTACCGGCTTTGAAGGGTAGTATTCGTAGTTGTTGTTCTCTCTTTCGTTGTCTTTGTTTGCAAGATCCAGACCGAGCAGGCTTTTCGCCATACTCATTGAGATCAGCGCATAGTTGCCCCAGGTAGCTTTACTGATCGGATCAGGAAGCTCCTGCAACCATGGATTGGTTGCTCCCACCCCGGTTCCGATTGATACCTTCTCATACAATACTACTTCGGTTCCTGTTGCTTTTGGAGCAGCAGAAATTGCCGCAGCAGCAGTGGCTACGCTGGCAGAATTGAATGCAGTGGCCGCAGGACCCTGAACGGTGGCCGCTGTGCTGACAACCCCATCCTGGAGCGCCTTTTCATAGGCTTCTTCCGAACCAAGTTTACCAATCCAGTATGTTTTCTGATAAGTATCGTAATCGAGATTGTTCCCCGCCCATTTCAGAAGGGAAGTCTGGAACGGACGCGTTTTGAACAATGGATAGATCGCTGGCTGCAGGAAGCTGACATAACCTGATTTAGGCTCAGCATCACCCCAGCTTTCCAGGTAGTGTGGCGTGGGAAGAATGAAATTACACTGGGCAGTGGTCTCATCCATCTTTTCAGAGAAGGCAACCGTTACTTTCACTTTCTTGAGTGCGGCATTGAATTTCGCTGCGTCGAAATAGTGGAGTGCAGGATTTGCACCATGAACAAGGAGGGCGCCCACCTGGCCGGCTTCCATTTGTGCTATCAGGTCCACGAGGTCTTTATCGATACCCTGGCGATAGTTGGAGGCCTGGCTGAAATCAATGGTGGTGCCGTAAGCTCCGATCGCGCTGTTGATCGCATTTACGATCACCTGTACATTCACATCATTGCTTCCGGATACAACGAGTGCTGCACCGTTATTTGCCTTCAGTTCGTTTACCACCTGTGCGATACCGTTGCGCAATTTTGTATCGGCAAAGGTTGGCGCGGTCACGCTTCCGCCAAGACCTGCGAGGATGGCGAGAGCCACTGCGCCGGTTTCAGACGGACGGTGCGTGTAACGCTCATCGGCGCTTGCGCCGGTGGTGCTGAGATGGCCTTCAAACTGGTAGTGACGGCTCATCTGCGGATTACGCTCGTCGATCTTGCGACCTGCTGTATAACCCATGGCATTTTCAACCGAGTTCAACCAGCTTCCGAGGAAATCAGCCCCGAGGCTGACGATCAGTTTGGCTGCGCCAAAATTGTAGGTAGGAATTCTTCTTCCAAATCCGCTTGCCTCATTGGCCAGCAGCATTCCGCTGTAAGACACCGCGTCTGCTACTACGTGGCGGCTGTTGGGGTATTTGGCAAGAAACTCCGTAATTATTTGTTGGGTTGAAGGCGAATTGATGGTGCTGGTCAGCAAAACAACGGGCTGGCCTGCAACGCCTGCCAAAGCCTGGGCTACCAGGGTATCTGCCTGTTCCCAGGTAGGAATCTCTTTGTAAGTATCGCCGCTGCGTTGCTTTGGGAACGTGATACGATGTGTATCATAGAGGTCGAGCACAGAAGCCTGCGCACGGGCTGAGGTACCGCCCTTGGTATACGTGGAAAGGGTGTTTCCTTCAATCTTGATCGGCCGGCCATCACGAACCTTTGCTAATACGGGGATCACATCGCCATCCTGCACATACGTTGTCGCATAGTACTTCGCTTCGCCGGGAATCAGGTTCTCCGGTTTGTTCGCATAAGGGATGATCCTTCTTTCAGGCACCTTACAACCGGCAACAAGCGCTGCCGCTGCGGTGCTGAACCCCAGATATTTAAGGAAGTCCCTGCGAGGCGCTTTCGCGTCGGCTAATCCATTGCTGTCGAAATCTTCAAAAGGAAGCTCTTCCTTAAACTCATCAGAGTTTTTCTTGTGAAAATTTTCCGGATCGTTGATTTGCCCGAAGCCCTGCCAGTACGTATTTTGGCTCATTTATTTCTGTTTGAAAGTTCTAAATTCTTGCTTCTGCTAACTTACTGCGAGACCATTAGCATCGCTGCCTATTGTTCCTGATGATATTAATAGTGACATTTCTGACATTCCAGTCCGCCGATGTCTTTTACGGTCACACTATCCATCTTACCGTTACGGATATCATTGTGGAATTTCTCGTAAATACTATAGAACTTATTGCCGTGAGTGCTGTCTGTATTGAAATCAACCTTTGTTTCGCGGTGGCAATTCACACACCAGCCCATGCTGAGTTCAGATACCTGGCGAACCTCATCCATTTCGGTGATCTCACCGTGACAGGTCTGGCACTGAACGTTACCGGCGCGGATATGCTGCGCGTGGTTGAAGTAAACGTGGTCAGGCAGGTTGTGGATCTTGGTCCAGGGAATTGGTTTCGCTTTTGACGGATCCCAGGCATTTGCATTCTTGGGATCAAATCCTGCGTAGTCGTATAGTTTCTGGATCTCTGCCGTTCCGTTGATGGGCGTACCGTCTTCTGCAAAAAGAGCTGGTCCTTTTTCATACGACTGGATGTCCTTGTGACAGTTCATACAGACGTTGGTAGAAGGTACGGCAGCGTGTTTGCTTTCCCAGGCGTTGCCGTGACAATAAAGGCAACTGATCTGGTTGATGCCGGCGTGTACTTTATGCGAATAGTAGATAGGCTGTTTTGGCTCGTACCCGGTCTGGCGCTGCAATCCGATGGCACCTTTGGTAGCGAGGTAACCTCCGACTACAAAGAAAATGATGGCGAACATGGCGATGTAGACCTTGTTGCGGTAGAAGGGAACAGGCTCTGGTCTGGAGATGTTGGATGCATCATCCGACATCTTCTTCAGGTTGCTGTTCACATACATAAGAATCAGCGCGATGATACCGAGGATGAGGGAGATAATACCGAAAATGACAGCATTTTCGCTGTTATTTCCGCTGCCCTGACGGGCTGTACCCTGTGTGCCTGTCTGTCCACCACCACCCTGGCCTTTTGCTGCAGTCTCATTGATGTAGGCAACCATTTGTTCTACCTGCGCGAGGGTGATATCGGGAAAAGCCAGCATTACGCTTCCGAATTTCGCCTTCAACCCCTGCGTGTAGGGATCATTGGCCATATATCCTGCCGGGTTATTGATCCATTTCAACAGCTCATTGTGGTCAGCCCATTTACCACGGCTCTCAAGTCCCTGTAGTGCAGGGCCTGTTCCATCCTTGAACACATTGTGACACGTAGCGCATTTGGCCTGGAATAGCGCTTTCCCGTCCTGGGCATTGACGGCAACCGTCGAGAGAACAATAAATAAAAAGGAGAGGAGCGTTAGTTTCTGGGCCTTTGGTTTACAAGGAATCATAGACACAATTGATCTGAAAAATGTGGATAAATAGCTCTAACCGGCTGCAAAAATAAGCCGGAATCTTAACAAAATGCCAACACCACAGAAAATTTTTTAAGCCTCTACCAGCTTGCATTTCAGCGGTTTTATACAGGTTTTTTTGCCCTCCTCATTTTTGTTTGTCATGGATAGGTCAATCATTCAAAACCGCTCAACAAATATGTGAATCAAACCCGTTTTTGCTGGATTTTTCCGGAGTTTTGCGCCCGTCACCATGTTTGAACGTCTTCAAAAAAAATGGAAGGTTGGCGGAACCCAGCTCCTTCTGATACTGTGCACCTTCGCTATCGGGGGTAGCCTTACCGGGTATGTTGGCCGCAAACTGCTTAACCTCCTTCCCCTGGAAGAAGGGGTTCTCTGGATCATCTTATATATAATCGTTGTCACCCTGATCTGGCCGTTCGCCGTTCTGCTGATCAGTTTTTTCTTTGGCCAATACCGGTTCTTCGTCGGCTACCTGCGCAAAATGGGGGTGCGCATGCGGCTCATCAAAAGCACTGACCCGGCTGAACTTAACGAGGCCAACGCCAATGACTCCCTGAATATCAAGCGTATAGCCATTTTCGCCTCCGGCGCCGGCTCCAATGCTGCCCGTATCATCGACCATTTCCGGGATGATCCGCGAGTGCGGGTGGTTCTGATAGCCTCTAATAAACCGGAAGCGGGGGTTTGGGAAATCGCGCGGAAAGAACAGCTCCCCACGCTGCTCATAGAGAAAGAAACATTTTTTCGTGGTCATGGCTATGTGCCGCAACTACAGTCCGCCAGGGTCGATCTCGTGGTCCTCGCCGGATTCCTCTGGAAAGTTCCTGCCACGCTGATAGAAGCTTTTCCCAACCGTATCATCAATATTCACCCCGCCCTCCTACCCAAATATGGCGGCAAAGGCATGTATGGCGCAAATGTTCATGCCGCCGTCATCGCCGCCGGCGAAACGGAATCCGGGATCACCATCCATCACGTGGATGGCCATTACGATAACGGCGATATTATTTTCCAGGCAAAATGCCGCGTCTTACCCGATGATACAGCGGAAACCCTCGCCGCCCGCATCCACCACCTCGAACATGAGCATTATCCGAATATTATCGAACGACTCCTGGTCTCCATTTCGCGCCAAGGGTGACCGAGGTTGAGATTAAGGTTAAGGTTAGGTCGGGAACATATCTTAATCTCAACCTCAACCTAAACCTGAACCTTAGTTGTGTTGGCTTTTTATTTGCACTTTGTTTCGTTACTTGCCGATTCAATCATGCCATTTGATTTTCAATAAGCTGTCCATACCACTACTGCTTTTTTTCTGCGCCTTGTGTCTTCTGCCCTCCGCAGTTTCTGCACAATACAAAATCCGCGGAACAGTGTATGACAGTGCGCGTGTATCACCCGTTGAACTTGTCAGCGTCCTGACCTCTTCCGGTCGCGGCACGGTCACCAACGCCTCGGGCTACTATGAGATCGAGGTGGGTGAAAAGGATTCTATCTGGTTCTCTTACCTCAATAAACCTACGGTCAAATTTCCCGTGCTCAAGATTGCTACGCCGCTCAATTTCGATATCTCGCTGCAGGTGAATGTACCGGTCTTGAAAGAAGTGAAAGTGCGCCCACGCAACTACCGCGAAGATTCCATCGCCAATCGGGAGACCTACGCCAAGGCATTCAACTTTCAACGTCCAGGTCTCAAAGCGGTGACACCGGCTTACGGGCAGGCTGCCGGTTTCGATATCAATGAGATCATCAATGCCTTCCGCTTCCGGCGCAACCGCAACATGCGATCCTTCCAGGAAAGGCTGATCGGGCAGGAACAGGAAAAATATGTGGATCATCGTTTCAGCAAAGGGCTCGTCCGCCGACTTACGGGCGCTTCCGATTCCGTACTCACAGATTTCATGATGCGTCACCGACCATCTTACGCACTGACTGTTGTACTCGGCGATTACGATTTCCAGAAATTTATCAAGGACTCCTATGACCGGTACCTGAAAGGATTGCCACCGCTGGAAATGATACTGCCCGAAGAAGAGGAGTACTGATCGGCCTCATATACTATCTTTATACATCGCATTACAATCATTATGGACGAACAACTTCTTCTCGGTATCGGCACCCGGCTGCAGCATACACAACATGGACCCGGTGTGATAGTGGGGGTCCGCTATGCCACGTACCTTATATCCTTTATTCACAACGGTCTGAAAGAAATTGAAAAGAATGATCCACAACTGGACGAGATCATTCCTGAAAATGTATCCGCCGAAATCGAGACCAGCAGCGAGATCGAAAGATCACTGCTACGTATACTCCGATTGTGGAACGGCCACAGTGAGATCGTACCCCTCGGCGATCGCTGGAAAGGCGGCACCATGCTGCTCCAGCCGGCAGACCGCTCACAAAAAGCCAAGGAAATTCCCATCGATGTTTTTTTTCATAAAATCGTCATGGCCCGCGATCGCCTGAGAGTACTGGAACAACAGATCAATGCACACACACTGCTAAGTGACGAAGACAAAGTAAATCTTCAGCAATATATCACGCGGATCTATGGCTCTTTCACCACATTCAATGTACTTTTTAAAAATAAAGAGCATTGGTTTGCCGGTGAAAAAGGTGCAAAGGAAGATTAAGACCCATTTTCCATTTCTCTAAAATTCCGTTCATGAAATCCCTGTTCCTCCTGTTACTGCTCTTTCCCTGTTGCCTGTTCTCCCAGGAGAAAGCTGATGTACTGATCACCAACGGTAAGATCATTGACGGAACCGGCAACAGTTGGTATATCGGCGCGGTTGCGGTCAAGAACGGACGGATCATGGCTATCGGCCGCGACATAAAAGTCAACGCATTAAAGACCATTGACGCTAAAGGACTGGTGGTTTCTCCCGGTTTTATTGATGTACATACCCACCTGGAAGGGGATGAGGTCAGGGACCCAAAGGCTCAAAGTTTTATTTATGATGGCGTCACTACCTGCATCACCGGTAACTGCGGCTCGTCCAACGTGGATGCTGGAAAATACCTTGCCTGGATTGATTCTTTGCGATTATCCATTAATGTGGCCACCTTAACAGGGCACAATGATGTTCGCAAGAATGTAATGGGCCGTGCAAATCGCGATGCCACGCCGGCTGAGATGGAAAAAATGACCGCACTCGTTGATGCCGCCATGCGGAATGGATCGCTTGGGCTTTCCACGGGACTGATCTATATCCCTGGCACCTATACAAAAACCCCGGAGATCGTGAGCCTGGCTAAAGTTGCCGCTAAATACAACGGCGTCTATGCCTCGCATATGCGCGATGAGGGCGACAGTGTACTCCAGGCCATCGATGAAGCCCTGACCATTGGCAGGGAAGCCAACATACCCGTCCAGATTTCGCATTTTAAACTAAGCGGTCAGCAGAACTGGGGGCGAAGCAGGGAAACGGTAAAAAAAATCGAAGCGGCGCGGAACGAAGGCATCGAGGTCACGATTGACCAGTATCCATATACAGCCAGCAGCACATCTATCAGCACCCTTATCCCAGATGAGATTCTTGCAGATGGGCAGGACTCTATTCGCGCGCGGCTGTCACGGCCAGAGGTGAGAAAGTATGTGATCAACTCCATGCTGTCGCGGTTGAAAAAAAGAAAACTCAAGCATTTCAGTTATGCGGTCGTGGCCTATTACGCCGCAGACACTAGTTTCAATGGGAAGAGTATTGAAGAGATCAATCGGATGCGGGGTAAAAAGCATAAAGCGAAAGATGAAGCAGAGACCGTCATCGAGATCATGATGAATGGCGGGGCCAGCGCCGTATTTCACGGTATGGGCGAGGAAGATGTAAAACGCATCATGCAGTATCCTTTCAACATGTTCGCCAGTGATGCTACCATCCGCATCCTGAATGCAGGCATGCCACATCCGCGTGGATATGGCACCAACGCCCGCGTGCTGGCAAAATATGTCCGTGATGAAAAAGTGATTTCGCTGGAAGAAGCCATCCGACGGATGACCTCATTGCCCGCCCAAAAGTTTCAACTGTCTGACCGCGGCTTGCTGCGCGTTGGAATGGCAGCCGATATACTGGTCTTTGATCCGCTCACGGTCCAGGACCAGTCGACCTTTGCAAAACCGCACGCTTACTCTACCGGTTTCAGGTACGTACTTGTGAATGGCGAACTCACCGTTGACAATGGCGTACATACGAAGATGCGCGCCGGAAAGGCGTTATATGGACCGGGAAAAAAATGATCGTCAGAAACTGTAGAGCTTTTTTACATACTCATCCAGCCGGGCGCTGGCCAGGAAATTTTTCTCCAGTTCGATATTGAATGGTACAGGTGTATCCAGTGAAGCGCAGCGAAGGATCGGCGCATCCAGCAATTCAAAACAGTTCTCCGCAATCCATGCTGCAATTTCTCCTCCGATACCTCCGGTAAGTGTATCCTCATGCAGCAGCAATACACGACCGGTACGTTTCACCGCATCTCTTATCGCCATGTAATCAAGCGGCAACAGCGTGCGCAGGTCAAGAATATCAATGGATAGCTGAGGGTTGGCGGCTGCATAATCTTCGGCCCAATGCACCCCGGATCCATAAGTGATGATAGATATTTCGTCTCCGCTCCGTACGTGTCTTGCTTTACCAATTTCCACTTCGTAGTACTCTTCCGGCACCCTTCCCGACACACTCCGGTATAATGCCTTGTGTTCAAAGAACAGTACGGGGTTTGGATCATTGATCGCGGCAATAAGCAGTCCTTTTGCATCTGCGGGCGTGGAGGGATATACCACTTTCAATCCAGGGGTATGCGTAAACCACGCCTCGTTGCTTTGCGAGTGAAATGGCCCTGCACCAACGCCGCCGCCGGCCGGCATACGGATGACAACATCCGCCTGCTGACCCCAGCGGTAATGGATCTTTGCAAGATTATTGATGATCTGGTTGAAGCCTACCGTGACAAAATCGGCAAACTGCATTTCCATCATACTCTTGTATCCCTTCAGGCTCAGACCAAGTGCCGCACCCACAATGGCACTTTCGCAAAGAGGCGTGTTACGCACCCGCTGCTTTCCGAAAAGCTCCACAAATCCTTCCGTGATCTTGAATGCGCCGCCATACTCAGCAATGTCCTGCCCCATGAGCACGAGGTTATCATGCTTTTCCATGGATTGTTGCAGCCCCTGCCTGATGGCATCTATCAGCCGCAGCTCAGGGTCTGAATCGGTTTCATTTACCCGGGCCGCCTGGCTGACAACTGGTGCATACAGGTCATTGATCTCGTCCTCTGTATCCACAACCAGTGGTGCAGAAGAAAAGCCTGTTTGCAATTCGGCCTCAATTTTCTCCTTCATTTCACCACGTATGTATTCAATGTCCTGCACGGAAAAGACATTCTCTTTCAGCAGGTATTCTTCAAAATTCTTTACCGGATCTTTTTGCTCCCAAAGCTCAAACAACCGGCCCGGCACATACTTCGTGCCGCTGGCTTCCTCATGGCCGCGCATGCGGAACGTCATAGCCTCCACGAGGTAGGGCTTCTGGTGTTTTATACAATACTCCCTGACGCCTTTGATCGTGTTATAAACCGTCAGCAGGTTATTGCCATCTATCTGCACACCATCCATGCCATAACCCTTTGCTTTATCCACCAGGCTAATGCAGCGGTATTGCTCACTTGTGGGAGTGCTGAGACCGTAGCCATTGTTTTCTATTAGAAAAATTACCGGCAGGTCCCAAACCGCTGCCACATTCAGTGCCTCGTGAAAATCACCCTCACTCGTACCCCCATCGCCCGTGAAGGCAAGTGATACTTTCTTCTCGCCTGATAATTTATGTGCAAGCGCCACACCGTCGGCAATGGCCAACTGGGGACCCAGGTGTGAGATCATCCCACAGATATGATGATCCTTGCTGCCAAAGTGAAAGCTCCGTTCTCTTCCTTTGCTGTAACCATCCTGCATGCCCTGCCACTGTTTGAACAGCCGGCTCAACGGCATGTCACGGGTGGTAAATACGCCTAAGTTCCGGTGCAGTGGCATGATCCACTCGTCTGCTTCCAGGGCCAGCGTCGCACCTACTGCAATTGCTTCCTGGCCGATGCCGCTAAACCATTTCGAGATCTTTCCCTGTCGCAGGAGGATAAGCATTTTTTCCTCTATCATTCGCGGATAAAGGATACTGCGATAAAAATGCTGCAACTGCTCATTCGTAAGATCCTGTCTGTCGAAACTCATGTTGCGAATTTCATTGATTCACCCATAACTACCAACGTTCATTTTGAAGACGCCCGATCGGTGATTTGGCATTATTTTTTAATTAATTTGGGCCATGCACGCACCCCACCGCCGGCCTCTCTTCAACCTTTCCATCCTGTTTTTCCTGTTGTCATCCGTAACAGCACCGCTGGTCTCGTTTTCACAGGAGTCGGACGCGCCGTATGTCACGTTTGAAGAGCACCTTACTTCACGCATTTATTTGGGGAAAAAATATACTTCCCTGTCATTCGATGCACCGGAAGGCATCCAGAACCTCCGGTACAAGCCAAACAGTCTTGTCAGCATGGGCGTGAACGCGAGCTATAAATCTTTGTCGGTGAGCCTTGGCTCGGCCTTCGGATTTCTGAATCCCAAAGCGGGTCCCAAGGGAAAAACAAAATCTTTCGACCTTCAGACACATATCTATACCCGCGACTGGGTAACGGACATCTATGCGCAATTTTATAAAGGGTATTACCTCAATCTTGGTGGCCCTGCGGGAACCAGGGATAAAAACTATTATGTCCGGCCCGATCTCAAGGTAAGACTGATCGGCGCTTCCGTATATCGATTATTGAACGGTGATGAATTTTCCTATCGGGCAGGATTTCTCCAAAACGAGTGGCAAAAGCGATCCGCAGGATCGGTGCTGGTTGGTGGTGAAATCTATTATGGCTCGATGAAAGGCGATAGTGCGCTGGTTCCTTCCACCATCGCGTCCTACTATCCACAGCAGGGCGTGGACCGTGTAAGACTGATAGAAATCGGGCCGGGTATTGGTTATGCCTATACTGCCGTATATCAAGAGCACCTGTTTCTGACCGGAAGTTTTACCATAAACGCAGATATCAGCATGGTCCGGGAGGAGCGACCGGGCGCAAATGCCAACAGGACCAGCTTTTCTCCCAACGCTACATTCCGCGCAGTGGGAGGATACAATAGTGAAGAATGGGCGGCCACGATTTCCTGGCTGCACAATTCCACCAATTTTAAAGGAGAATCATCCAATCATCAATACAGTATGCGAACAGGTGAGTTTCGGATCACGCTGGTGAAACGGTTTCTGCCTGGTGCGCGACTGCGGGATAAACTCGAAGGGGTTATTCAACGCATCCCCTGATCACACCACAACCAGTTCATAGAACTCCTCAGGATTCAGGTATTTCTGCGCCAGCGCCTGCAACTCTTCCGCGGTCACAGACTTTATGACCTGTATCGAGCGGTTGAAATAATCTTCGCCAAGTTCATTAAGGATGATGTTCTTCCACCGGCCGATCAGTTGAAACGGTCCATCAAGATCACCGAGGATACTGCCCATCATATAATTCCTGACAAGCAGCAGTTCTTCCTCATCAACCAGCTCTGTACGCAGATCTGCCATTTCCTTATGGATCTCGGTTATCGTGGCCTCACTCACTTCCCTGCCTGCTTCTGTGCTGATCATCCATGCCGAATGAGCCATGTGATTCTGCAGGTAGCTATGAATACCATACGTGTAGCCTTTGTCTTCCCGGATGTTCAGCATCAGCCTGGATCCGAAGAATCCACCAAAAAGTATATTGAGAACCTGGGCCGGTAAAAAGTCGGGGTGTTTCCTGTTTGGAAACGCACGCGCCAGCCGGATTGATCCCTGCACACCATTCTCATCATTGATCACCCGGTATTTTTTTTCCGTTGCAGGCTGTGGGTGATGTTCGGTAGTTGCTGTCATCCCGTTTGGCAGATCGCCAAAGGCGTCATTGAGCAGTGTTTCGATATCAGCCGGAAGCCTGCCGGCAGTAAAGATGACCAGCCGGCCATTCTGGTAATATTTTTTATAAAAATCGAGTAGCTGCTCGCGGTGCAGATTGTCAAAATCCGCAGCCCGTGTATACCTCCCGTATGGGTGTCCTTCTCCATACACATAAGCATCGATGAGCCGGCCGGCGACGAAGTCACTTTTTTTCATGTTCACCTCGAGCCGCTGCTTCATATTCTGTTTGTATATCTCAAGTTCCTCCTGGGGTAACACTGAGTCGGCGATCAGCTCCCGCACAACCGGCAATAACTCCTTCACGTGCTTGCTGAGGCAATGCAGCGATACGGTAGCCGTCTCGTTATAACACGCCCGGGAAAGGTAGGAGCCATAGTAATCGAAATGCTCATTGACCTGGAAGGCCGTTTTTGAAGTAGTGCCGTTCTTCAGCAAAAAATTTGTTGTGGCTGCTACGAGGTTTTGATTTTCGAAACAGTTACCAGCATAAAACACACACTCCACTGACATCACTTCTTCTGCGCCTGCGTCGATGCTGTATACTTCTACACCATTGCGCAGGATGAACTTTGTATAGGGTTTCAACTGCAGATTGAAATCTACAGCGTCAACGATCTTTGGAGCTTTTTTTCTATTTAAACTTGTCGTTGCCTGCTTCATTAAATTTCTGATAAATAGTGAATCGTATTGCTGTTGTTTTCATGGAAAATTGCCCGACTTTCTGCCTGGATATCTGCACTGGTAACCGCGGCGTATTTCTCCAGTTCATGGTTCATCCAATCGGCATCGCCAAGTAATTCATAGTAGGCCAAACTGTTCGCCCGGCTCATGACGCTCATGTCCTCAAAAGCGATCATGCTTTCTGTCTTGTTTTTCACCTTCTGCAATTCATTCTCCGATACGGGTGTTGACTTCATCTTTTCAAGCTCGGCCTCCACAGCGCGTTCGGCTGTTTCCATTGTCACGCCTTTGATAAGTTTCCCTTCAATACAAAGCAACCCCGCATCTGTGCTGCCGAAGTGGTAGCATTCGATATTGCTGAAAAGTTGTTGCTCTTTTACGAGCGATTGGTAAAGACGTGATGAACCGCCACCTCCGAGAATATCAGTGAGAAGATCGGTAATATAATATTTCTGATCCAGGCGCGGCGCCATGTGCCAGCATTTGTAAAATGCATCTACGGGTACGGCTGCTTTTATCTCCAGCTTTCTCGGTGACTCCTGTTTTGGCTCCACCGGCAATTGCCGGCGGTATGGCTCACCTGCCGGGATATCGGCAAACCATTTCGCACATAATTCTTTTACCCGCTCGGTTGTTACGTTTCCGGCTACCACCAGAATGGCATTTACGGGGCGATAGTATTTGAAGAAAAATGCACGGACATCCTCCAGGGATGCATTCTCGATGTGCGAGAGATCCTTCCCGATCGTCATCCAGCGATAGGGATGTTGCTGATACGCCAGCTCCCGCATCTTATGCCACACATCACCATATGGCTTGGTGATATAGTGCTCCTTGAATTCCTCGCAAACGACCTTTCGCTGCGTGTCCAGGCTTTTTTCTCCAAATGCAAGCGAGAGCATGCGGTCACTTTCGAGCCAGAATGCTGTTTCCAGGTTCTCGGATGGTAAAGTGATATAATAATTGGTCAGGTCATTGGTAGTATATGCATTGTTCTCGCCTCCGGCCATTTGCAGTGGCTCATCATAGCTGGGTATATTGACCGATCCGCCAAACATGAGGTGCTCAAACAGGTGGGCAAAACCGGTGCGGGATGGATCTTCATCACGCGCACCCACGTCATACATGATGTTCATCACAGCCATCGGGGTGGAAGTATCCTGGTGAACTATCACCCGGAGCCCGTTGCCCAGGGTAAACCTTTCGAATTGTATCATAAATAGTAAACAGCTATTGTGTCGTAATGTTTTAGAACAGATGCAAGCTGTAAAAGTATTGAAAAGGAGGGAAGCTGGCTAGAGTATGCTCTTGACTTTGAATTCCAGCTTGATCAGCTTCTCGTTGCGGCGCACAACGATACGAAGCCGCTCCCGGCTGGATTGCAGTTGTGACTTGAAATGGTCGAAATTCCTGGAGAAATTATTATTGACCCCAACTACTTCATCGCCTTCCAGGACTCCCCCTTTTTCTGCGGGAGAACCTTTGGCCACACTGCCTACCAGGGTCTTACCCTCGTAATAGTAAAGTTCAATTCCCGAGTACGAGTAGTCGAATGGATCACGGAAATGGCTGTTTGGTAATAAATGAATGTCGCGCTTTGCGTAGTTCAGGATGACATTGAACCGGCGAAATATATCATTGCCGATCAGCCCTGCCAGGTAGGGGTAAGAAGTGATGTTATACGTATCGTCAAAAATATAGGTTGGTACATTCCGAAACCGATAGGGCCCGATCTTCAGCTCCTTCACAACCGTAACGTGCATCATTATTTTTCCCCCGATGCCTTCTCCCTCCTTTGGTAAGAGTTTTCGCTTGCTCCGCAGAAAGACGCTGTCTTCCACGAACTCCTTTGACAACATGAGACATACACCCGCACCGATATCATGAAGGAACCGTGCATTGAACGTTTCCTCGTCCCTGATCCGCGCCATTTGCACAGGAAGCGTACTTATGTTCGGCCTGATCAGGTAGCCGCCTCTTGGATAACGGATACTTCCCTTGCTGCAAATTTCCAGTTTCAGGCTGTCATAGTTGATCTTTACAATATATCGGCTCAGGAGTGAATAACCGATGATGCCATCGATCCGGTGTCCATAGACACTGGTGAGGACCGAGTAATCATTCACATGGAAATCAAGGCTATCCACCTTCAGGCCTGGAAACCGCAATGACCGCGAATACAGGAATCCCACTTTTTTGATACCGCCGATACCGCGGATGGAGCGCTCAGATGGCCTGGGCTGCAGCCCAAATTCTGCCGCCGTTGTGGAGTCCAGGGAAATGCCGCTGCTGCCGCTATCGAGAATAAACCGAAGTGTATCAGGAAAATCATCCAACTGCGCATTGAGAATTACGACTCCGCCCGTAAGCTGGTCAAACCGGAGGGTTGTAAGCACCTGCGACTCGGGTTCCACAAATTCCTCCTGCGCCCGCCCGGCAGTACAGAATACGAGTGAAATAAGGGTTAGCAGGCTGAACAATCTCATGAGACGGGTTTTGGCGGTCTTCAGAAGCAATGCTTCGTGATACACTAAATTTACCTATTTGGCCCTGTTTCCCAAAACCGTTCAGCCTTATTCTTGTTATAGCGTTGTATTTTTGCAAATCCGCCACGCATTAAAAGCGCATTGATGAATCTACCCGACCTGCTTCATAAAGCCTCCCAGTTTGAACATCTCACCGTTGAAGAAGGCGTTTCCCTTTACCACAACGCGGCTCTCGCAGAATTAATGGCTATTGCCGACGGGCTGCGACGTCAGCAGGTTCCACACGGGAAAGTGACGTGGCAGATCGACCGGAATGTGAACACCACCAACGTTTGCATTGCCAATTGCAAGTTTTGTAATTTCTTCCGTGTACCTGGGCATCCTGAAGCCTACATCACGGAAATGCCCGTGTACCGCCAGAAAATCCGCGAAACCCTGCAATATGGCGGCGATCAGTTACTGCTGCAGGGTGGCCACCATCCTGATCTCGGACTACAGTTTTATGTAAACACATTCCGGCAGATCAAAGAAGAATTTCCCGACATCAAACTCCATACGCTGGGCCCGCCGGAGATCGCTCACATTACGAAACTGGAGAAAAGCACGCATCGTGAAGTACTGACGGCTTTGAAAGAAGCCGGCATGGACAGTCTGCCGGGTGCCGGAGCGGAGATCCTTACGGATCGCGTGCGCCGGCTTATTTCAAAAGGGAAATGTGGTGCCCAGGAATGGCTGGATATCATGCACGAAGCACATAAGCTGAATATCACTACGTCCGCAACAATGATGTTCGGGCATGTGGAAACGATCGAAGAGCGGTTTCAACACCTTGTATCCATCCGCGAAGTGCAGGCAAAGAAACCGGTGGAAGCGAAAGGTTTCCTGGCGTTTATTCCATGGACCTTCCAGGATGTGGATACCTTGCTTGCGCGTATCAGGGGTGTACATAACCTAACCACACCGGATGAATACATCCGCATGATCGCCTTAAGCAGGATCATGCTGCCGAACGTAAAAAATATCCAGGCAAGCTGGCTGACGGTTGGAAAACAAACAGCACAGATTTGCCTGCACAGCGGCGCCAACGACTTTGGCTCCATAATGATTGAGGAAAACGTGGTGAGTGCTGCCGGGGCACCGCATCGCTTTACTTATAAAACCATTCAGCAGGCTATCCGCGAAGCAGGCTTCGAGCCGCAGCTCCGCAATCAGCAATATGAATGGAGAGAAATTCCGGCTACCATTGAAGAGCAGGTAGTGAATTATTGATCCGGTCAACCCAAAGTATGAAAAACACATTTAGCTGGTTTCGCCATGTTGCCCTCGCGGAGGGAATCTCCTTTCTTGTGCTGCTGTTCATTGCTATGCCGCTGAAATACCTCGCAGACTCGCCCATGGCCGTTACAGTTGTTGGGTATATCCATGGGTTTCTGTTCGTTCTTTTCATCATCATGGCCTTGCTGGTTAAAAACGAATACAATAAATCCTTCTCATGGCTTGTAAAAGCTTTCGTGGCTTCAGTAATACCTTTTGGCACATTTTACATGGATCGCCAGTGGAAGCGCGAACAGCTTGCGGGGTAGGGCTGCGAAGAAATCATCCTATCAGGCGGCTCACCTCGAAGTTGGAGTCCAGTACCACTATCCTGGCGTCATAGCCTTTGGCAAGCATGCCATATTTATCATCCCGCTGCATCAGTCGTGCCGGATAAAGGGAACACATGCGCAGCGCTTCACCGTATTCCACACCTGCAAACCTTACCAGGTTAGCTACGGCTTTGTTCATCGACAGCGCTGAGCCGCTGAGTATCCCGCCAGACTCGAATTTATCTCCTACTGGCTGGTGCTGATACGGGCCTTTATCCGTAGTGGTGACTGCATCCGTGATCACAAACAGTCTTTCTTTCATCACTTCTTTTGCGATACGAATGGCAGCATAGTCTACATGGTGGCCATCAGGAATAATGCTTGCCATTACGAGCCGATCATCCATAGCTGCGCCAACCAACCCGGGAGCACGATGGCTCAATGGACTCATGGCATTGTAAAGATGGGTCACCGCGGTTATGCCCTTGGCAAATGAATGACGGGCAGTTTCATAATCGGCATCGCTATGTCCGGCCGATACAATGATACCGTATTCATTTGCCAGGTCGATTATTTCCTGGTCGCAAACCTCCGGTGCCAGGGTAACGATGCGGATCACATCTTTTCCATATTCAAAAAGGGCTAACGCCTGTTCACGTGCTGGCTTATGGATAAGCTCCTCCAGGTGCGCGCCACGTTTCCGGGCATTGATCCATGGTCCTTCTATGTGCAGCCCGAGAATACCTTTGCCACCCTCCGCCCAATAAGCCCTGATAGCGTCGATGCATTGGCGCACCACATCGTAGGTATTGGTGGCTACCGTGGGCATGGTCCAGGCCGTTCCTCCTTTGCTGCAGGATTCATATAGCACCTTCAGGGAAGTGGGATCAGGGAAAACAGACAGCAGTCGCCCCCCGGCACCATAAATCTGGAGGTCGATGAACGCAGGAGCAAGTACGGTGTCTCCCAATTGCTCAAACACGGCATCTGATGGGAGACTGTCCTGGGTCACAATATCCAGGATCTTGTCATCCTCCACTAATACAGCGTGATCGAACAACCACTGATTGCCGGTAAAGATTTTTTGCGAGGCGTAGGCTGTCTTCATATAGTCTGCGTTAAAAGTCAAACTCCTTTTTAAATGCCCTGCTTTTTTCCGTCAGGTTCTTTGAAAGTTCTGAAGAAACCTTCAGCGAGCCGGTAAACATATCTGATAAGTAATCGGCTTTGTTTTCCATCGGTCTTCCCAGCAATGTGAGCCATACGCTGAATTCGTCGGCCAGCAGCTCCTTCCAGTCGGTGACATAGATCAGGGCTGTATTTTTCAGGCCGATGTCGTTGGAAGGGTCTTTTAACGTGTTCAGGCTGTCGAGCGCCTTCTGGTTGGCCGAAATGCACTCCTGCAATAAGGTTTTCAACGCCACCGTGTCGGCCGCATACGCATTATCGCTGCGCAAACTGGTGTGGATAGCGATCACGGAATCAGACAACTGTTCAAGTGGAACTTCTGCCCGGTCAATGACCCGGTTCAAGGTGTTATAAAAACCCTGCGCTTCTTCGCGGTTCTTTTTACGACAGGCAGGAAGGCAAAAGGCAACGAAACAAACAACAAGTATAATCTTCATAAGGGAAAGAGTTAGTCCATTTTCCAGAATCGTCCGAAGAGTCCGATGTATACAGATTTTCTGACCGGAACAGCGAGGGACTTCCTGGCAGCATTATCCGTTCCAACAGTTATCTTATCAAAATGAGAAACATCAAATCGTGAGTACACAAAATTATTCCTGGCTTCGATCACTGGAGGTGTGCCGATTTGCCGGGCTTCGCTGGCATAAAATTCCTGGAACTTTTCAAGATCGGGTTTGGTGAACCACGCAAGCAGGATGACTAATCCAATGAATACAAAAACGAGTCTGCGAAACTTCATGATGATGTCTTTCATCAAAGTTACGCTTCACCTGCGTTTATGCAAGTTAACCCGTCACGAACCTGTATCCGATTCCTTTTATAGTAATTATCTCGAGCTTTGGATCCTGGCGCAGGTAGCTGCGGAGTTTAGTAATATACACGTCAAGATTTCGGCTGTTAAAAAAAGAATCACTTCCCCATAACAGTGTCAGGATTTCCCGCCGATCTATAATACGGTCGCGGGATTCATACAACAGGCGCAGCAGTTCGCTTTCACGATAGGAAAGTTTGCGTTCTTCCTTTCCGTCAGATAACACCTGCCTGTTCAGGTGAAATTGATAACTGCCCATAGTGATGATATCGCTGACGGGCTTACCGGTCCCTTTCTGCCGGCCAAGCACATTTTCTATGCGAACAATCAGCTCTTCCATGCTGAAGGGTTTGCGGATATAGTCGTCGCCGCCAGTGCGAAAACCTTTTACCACATCTTCAGTCTGCACTTTTGCTGTCAAAAAAATGATGGGTATCTCCGTGTTCACCTGCCGGATATCATCCGCAATTTCAAAGCCATCCCGGTTAGGAAGCATAACATCAAGCACGCAGACATCTGCATCTGAGTTTTTGAATACATCAAAAGCCTTACCGCCATCAGTTTCCATAACTACATTAAAGCCGCGGCTCTCGAGGCTTTCCTTCACAATTTTTCCCAGAAATAACTCGTCTTCAACATAAAATACTGTCATGCCTGCCTGTTTTGCTTTGGGAGAGTAATGATAAATCGGCTGCCGCTGCCGGCCTCGCTGACCACCGTGATCGTTCCGCTGTGCTCTTTCACCACTTCGGCCACATAACTCAGCCCAAGGCCGTGGCCTTTGGCGTTGTGACGGTTGCCGGCGGGTACCCGGAAAAACTTTTCAAACACTTTCGACTGGTATTGACCGGGAATACCAATGCCGTTGTCAGCCACTTCTATACGCACTTCCTGCTCTGAGCCATGCAATATGACGTCGATAGCGGGAGCTGATGCAGAATATTTAATCGAGTTGTCGATCAGGTTCAGCAACACGCTTACGAGGTGGAAACGGTCAGCAAATAAATGCAGGTCGCCTGTTGCAACAAGGTTTATAGTCGCACCCGATTTTTCAAGTTGAAGACGCAACGATTGTATCACATTGCGTGCAAGTTCCTCCAGGTTGACCATCTCGCGACTGAACTCCATTTTCTTTGCCTCGAACATGGATTGGCGGAGCACTTTATCAACAAGCAGGCCCAGCCGCTGCAGTTCGAGTCTTGATATTTCCAGGTACTCTTTTGTTTTCTCAGGATCTTTCATCGCATTGAAGTCCCGCAATGCTTCAATGGCTACACCCACGGTTGCAATCGGTGTTTTCAGTTCGTGGGTCATATTGCTGATGAAGTCATTCTTGATCCGGGCCAGTCGCTGCTGCCGTGCAAGGCTGCGATAAAGTAAAATGAATGAGAACAAGGTCAGCCCCACCAGGAACAGGGAGAAAAGGATCGGCATCATGATCTTGCGTAACAGGTATCCCGTTTCGTTTCCAACCACCAGTTTATACCTTTGCTCCGGATCAAAGTCAGGGTGGCGAAACTCTCTCGAGCCCGTATCCGGAGCGGTCCAGTTTATGTTGAAGCTCACCCCCGGATATTTTGGTGCAAGGTTTCGTTGTATTGCATTCTGCAACGTGTCCATGGCGAGCGTGTCGTTGAATAGAGAGTCAATACGGATAGTGATGCGGTCGCCATTATCGTTATCGATGTACAATATCCCCGACTGTGTGCTGCGAAATCCGGTGTCAGCCGTCATTGAAGTGCTGGTGTCGGGATAAAGAAATTGCCTGCGGCGTGGAAGCTCCGTCGTGCGGGTCTGGCCAGCCGATTTATTGGTCACTACATGAACTTCACTGACAGCGGGCGTCAGTGAATCAAGCATCCCCCGCATACGGAGAGAATCGGCGGTCACAGATGGGGTTGAACCTTCGAGGTTCACAAACACCCTGGGCCTTACCAATAGCCTGTTGAGCGAATCCTGCCGCAACGACCGGCGGATCACGTTCACAAAGCGACCCGGCTGGGGCCCGCGCCGCGAAGGCCTTGCTCTTCCCGCGGCAGATATCGTTCTGCCGGCTGTGTCTCTGAGCAGGACCCGCATACGCCGCTGTATGGTTGACTCTTGAATCGTACGGATCGCTTCCCTGAACTGGATATCCGTCTGGGCAATCAGTGTAGCTTTCTCGCGGTTATAATTATCACGCAGCCAGTAAGCCTGGAACCCGGCAATGATCACCATTGCCACGCCAATCAATACCCCAAGCCATTTTAGTTTATCCATATCATTTGCCTATAGCCCTACAAATGTAGCTGATTCAAATCCCCTTGCCGGGTGCATTAACCTTTATTAACCATATTCACAGCCCCATTAACCTCCTCCTGTAGTTGATCAGGCTAGCTTTGGACAAAACAACTACTCATGATAAAAATGTTAGCCGCTGCTACAGGCCTTTTGTTGGCAACCAGTACGTCAGCGCAGGTGAAAGCGGGAAAGATCACCTATGAACGGACGGTTCAAATGCAAATTCTATTCACCGGATCCGGAATGGAGAACATGGCACCCAAAAGCCGGACGGACAGGCTGGAATTAAACTTTGCCGATGATAAAATGACGCTGAGGAAGATCGAAGAGGATCTGCCGGAAGAGAACCTGGCCTCGGGCGGTATGGTCATCCGAACTTTCGGCGGTGGCGCTGATGATGTCACATTTTGTGATTTTTCACAACAAAGGAAAGTGGAGGCAAGAGAAATGTTCGACAAAAAATTTCTCATCACCGACAGCATCAAACGCGGTTCCTGGAAGCTTACCGAAGAAACAAAAAATATTCTCGGTTATAATTGCCGCAAGGCAACCATGGTGCGCATTTCCAAACGCATGATGATGAATATGGAAAATGGCGAACTACAAAGGAAGGAAGTGCAGGATACAACCACCATGGCGGCATGGTTTACCATGGATATTCCTGTGCCGGGCGGCCCGGAAATGCAGGGTCAGTTGCCAGGCATGATTCTCGAACTCGAAACAGGCACGGGTCGCCTAAGTTACAAGGCCGTAGAAGTATCGCCTAAAGCAGACATGAAGGCGTTGAAAGAACCAACAAAAGGAAAAAAACTAACCCAGGAAGAGTATAACAAAGAGCGGACAGCTATGCTGGAAGAAATGCAAAAGAATAACCCCGGCGGAAACCGGCGGATCCGGATGGAGTAGATGGAGGCTGAGGTTAAGGTTGAGGCTGAGGGTTTCACGCAAAGAAAACAGCCAGGTGAGCAAAGGCCCAAAAGAACTTAACCTTAACCTTAGCCTTACCCTCTATTTCTTATCTTCGTTAGCGATCTATGAAACGCTATCGATCCCTGCTTTTTTACGTGATTACCTTGCTCGTTTTTTCGGGCATCATCTTCTATATCATTCGTACGGGTGAAAAGCTGGAACCTGCGAAGGTGGATAATTTCACGCCGCAGATCACGGCTTCGACCTGGCAGCAGTTCAAGGAAACCTACCTGCAAAATCTTACCCACCCGCTTGCCATCCTGCTACTCCAGATCATTACGATCATCATAGCAGCCCGGATATTCGGCTACTTGTGCCGGAAGATCCGCCAGCCATCCGTTGTGGGCGAGATCATCGCCGGTATCTTTCTCGGCCCATCTTTCATAGGTCATTTTTTCCCGGAGTTTTCTGCATTTCTGTTTCCCCCCTCCTCCCTTGGCAACCTGCAATTCCTTAGCCAGATCGGTCTGATATTATTCATGTTCATCGTGGGGATGGAACTTGATCTCAATGTTTTAAAAAATAAGGCAAAGGATGCCGTGGTGGTCAGCCATGCCTCCATCATTTTTCCCTTTGCACTCGGTATCACGCTTTCTTATTTCCTGTACCTCAACTTTGCGCCGCCTGATATAAAATTCCTTTCCTTCTCGCTCTTCATAGGTATTGCCATGAGCATTACCGCATTCCCTGTGCTGGCGCGGATTGTGCAGGAGAGAGGGCTTTCCAAAACCAGGATCGGTGCGATCGTCATCACCTGTGCTGCTGCAGATGATATCACCGCCTGGTGTATTCTGGCCGTTGTGATTGCCATAGTAAAAGCGGGCTCAATTATCAGTGCATTCTACACCATTCTCATGGCGGTCGCATATGTGTTCATCATGTTGCGCGTCGTTAAGCCATTCCTGAAACGGCTGGGTGATAAGTATGCCAACAAGGAAGCACTGAGCAAACCTGTTGTAGCAATATTCTTCATCACGCTGCTCCTCTCATCCTATGCAACGGAGGTAATAAGCATTCATGCCCTGTTTGGTGCATTCATGGCCGGGGTGATCATGCCGGCCAATGTCCGATTCCGGAACATTTTTATTGAAAAAGTTGACGACGTATCCACCGTCCTTCTGCTGCCGCTCTTTTTTGTATTCACTGGTCTCCGTACGCAAATCGGGTTGCTTGACGAGCCCTACCTGTGGAAGATTTGTGCCATTATTATCGCCGTAGCCGTGATTGGCAAGTTTCTCGGCAGCGCCATCGCTGCGCGATTTACCGGTCAGAAATGGCGCGACAGCCTCGTGATCGGAGCACTCATGAATACCCGGGGACTGATGGAGCTCATCGTGCTTAACATCGGGTATGACCTCGGCGTGCTAACGCCCGAGATCTTTGCCATGATGGTGATCATGGCATTGGCGACCACATTCATGACCGGACCAGCGATGGACCTGATCGAACGATTCATGCCCGAGTCGGCACCCGCCCCCGTTAAGACAATTACAGGGCAGTTTAAAGTGTTGGTATCCTTCGGTACGCCGGAAAAAGGAGTGGCGCTGCTGCGGCTCGCTCATCACCTTATCGGGAAAAGCATAGATCGCTCCACCGTCACCGCGCTGCACCTCTCACCTGGCAGCGAGTTGAACCAATTCAACCAGGAGGAATTTGAACGCCTCAATTTTGCTCCTATTGAATCTGCAGCGCAGGAACTGAGGATGCCTGTCATCAGCATGTTCAAACCAACAGATGACATAGAAACCGCTATAACCGAAACTGCCAACGCTGGCAACTTCGATCTCCTGCTGGTGGGCGCCGGAACATCCGTTTATGAAGGAACGCTACTGGGCAAACTGCTTGGTATCACCACCAAGATCATTAACCCGGAACGGCTCTATGATACGATCACAGGTAAGGAGAAGTTGTTTGAAACATCTGTATTCGATGACCGTATCAAACAGATCACCCGCGCAGCCAGAATGCCCGTCGGTATTTTTATCGATAAAAATTTAACGTCTGTGCGCCGGGTCTTCGTACCCGTTTATTCTATCGGCGACACCTTCCTCCTGATCTATGCTCGTAAACTGATAAGCAACAGTAACAGCCGCATTACAATAATGGACGCTGGTGGATTTATGGATCAGCAGCCTGAAATGAAAGACAGCATTCAATCGATCGATGATGCCCATCCGGCACACGTTGATCTGTATTCAAATCCATTTATCGAGAAGGAACTGCTGGAGCAGCATGACCTTGTCCTTATCAGTTTTGAAAGCTGGAAGAAAGCTGTTGATGATCAAAGCACCTGGCTTTCTGAAACGAACTCAGTCCTCATCCTGAAGCCATAAGCTTACCTCCGGATGATAATCCCTCCCGGGGCAGACTGCGCGCCAGTCTTGCTCAGACTATAAGTAAATGTCAGCAACGCAAACCTCCGAAGTGAGTTTGTACGTCGATCTTCGATATAACTCTGGTTGCTTGTTCGCTGTATTCCCACATTCTGGTTCAGTATATCGTTCACCGACAGCTTGAGCTCGCCACGTTTGAACTTCAGGAATTGCTTCGCCAGCGATGCTGTCCAAAACGGCACGCCGTCATTATAACCCGCCGCCAACTGGTTATTGATCGTATAAACCATGTTTGTGCTGAAATTCCAGGAGTGCGGCAACTGCCAGTTGATATCCAGTTCATATACCTGTGAAAAATAACTGGTATTAAACGATGGCTGGATTGAATACCTCGTTTTGTTATAATTGATGCCGGCATTGATACTCCAGTCGAAATTGTCATGTGGTGTCATATCAAGACTGAATCTGGGACCCGCAGTGGTGGTACGGATTATGTTCGACCGGCCGTTGATGAATTGCTCGGTCTGTTGATAGCCGAGGTTACTTCCGAAACGCACGGAGCCTTTCAGCGCACGGACCGGCAAGCCTACGCTGATATCACTCCGCAAACTGTAAACTCCATCAACGTTTACTGGTCTTGTCTTTCTGATCCCATTTGTTAGTACCGAATCACTGCTCACGATCTTATTATCGGTGCGCGATAAATCAATGAAGGCAAACAGGTTTTTATTCTTGTACGGATTCACACCGGCATAGTTGATCTGCACCGCGTGCGTGAACTCCTGTTTCAGGTCAGGGTTTCCTTCCCGGATATACAGCGGGTTGGAAACGTCTGGCACCGGTTGCAGATCGGTTACCGTTGGCTGATTGGTGTAGGTGCTGTAATTGAGTGATATATTCTTGCTTCTAGAGAAATAATACTGAAACCGCGCCGTAGGTAATACATTGAGAAATGTCTTCTTCAAAAGGGTATCTTTTATACCCATCAGCACCTCTCCCTGCAGGGTAGCCTGCTGCAGGCTTGCGCCAAAAGCATAATTGTATTTCTTCTGCTGCGTTCGAACACGTAGGCCCGCATTGCTGAAGCCGTATTCATTTTCAAATTCGTTGCTGAGCCGCTGGTTAAGTTGGTCATAATCAGCGGTGCCTTTGTTGAAGTCGAATGTCTGTTTATCGGAATAGTTTCGCGTATGGCTCTTGCCGAGGCTGAATTCCAGCAGGGATCTTTTCAAAATCGGCTCGGTGTATACAAGCCTTCCTGTCAGCCCCAGCATGCTGGACTCGTTGAAAACCCGCTGATCGATGGAGTCTGTGCGAAATGGTGCCGGAGATTGCTGCATGAATTGATTCACGGACTCAAGATCGGTCACACGATCCGATTCATTCATGGTAGACTGCAGGCTAAGCGAAAGTGTGCGCCCACGCTTGCGGAATTTTTTGCGGAACAGAAGGTCATGCCGCATGTTGTATCCATCGCCTTTGCTGAAGCTGTTATTAAATCCTTTGTTGCTGAGCAGGCCGTCTTCTCCGCGTTGCTCGTAGTCGGATAGGGATGACGTGCTGTTTCGCTGGATGCCGAAGGATGGAGAATATTTTATCGAGTGAAATGAATCAATCTGGAAATCAAGGCCAATGTTCAGGCGATGTGTATTGTTGACGTTGTCCGTCCGGGAGTGTTGATCATATCGGTAGGATGAATCGCCGAGCAGGTATTGCCGCTGGACCCGGCTATCGAGCAATGGATTGTAGCGGTTATAGAAATAATTGCTGGTCAATTCTGTTTTTGTTCCAATGAGATTATTATAGTTCAATCCGCCCCCGGCTATGCTCCTGATACCATTATTATTTGCGCCCATGCCGCTCATAGCAGCGTCTTCGCTGCTCATGTTGATATTGATGTTTCCATTCCCTGCGCGCATCATGCGGCCGAGCTCACCGGTAAAGTTCATCATGTCCATGAACGAGAATCCTTCCGCATTGGTATTGTTGGCCATACCTATGGCTGACATCTGCCGGGCGCCTTTGAAAGAATTGAGGTTAAACCGCCCCTCATACCGGCCATCAGTACCGCCGCCGGCCATTGCTTTACCAAAGCCGCCTTTTTTCTTATCCTTCTTCAACTTGAGGTTGATGGTTTTCTCGCTGTTGCCGTCATCAAATCCAGTGAGTGCTGCCTGGTCACTTTGCCGGTCATATACCTGCACTTTATCGATGGCATCTGCCGGCAGATTCTTGGTGGCCATTTTTGGATCATTGCCAAAGAACTCCTTTCCATCCACCAGCACCCGATTGACCTTCTGCCCCTGCGCTCTCACCGTCCCGTCTTTTTCTACCTGGACCCCCGGAAGCCGCTTGAGGAGTTGCTCTACATTCGCATTGGGCTGAGTTTTGAATGATCCTGCATTGTATTGTACCGTATCCCCAATGAGTGTCACGGGAGGTATATCGTTTCTCACCACCACCTCTTTCAGCACCTTTGTGCGGTCATGCAGAATGACCCTTCCCAACTCAAGCCTGTCCGTTTTGTTCTCTACTTTGATCTTCTTCGTGCTGCCGTGATAGGCGACGTGCGAGAACAGCAATTGATAATCACCCGGAGCGACGTTGTTGATGGTGAACCGGCCACCGTTGTCGGTCATGGAGAAACTTATCAGTGAAGAGTCCTTTTCCAGCAGTAAGGTGATGGTCGCATCTGGGACAGGCTTGTTATTGAGTGTGTCGTAGATCAAGCCAGACAGGGAACCTTTCTGAGCCTGGGCATTGAAGCACATAAAGAGAAATGGCAAAAAAAGCAGGTAGCGCATAAACAGGTTTTAAGGCGCTACGAAAGTATCAGGACACGGCGAGGTAATGGGTTAACCAGTATGGGATTAATGTTAATGATAGTTAAGGGGAGAAGAGTGCGGATTTCACGCAAATCCCGAAGCATCGGGAGCAAAGTGCGCAAAACACTTCGCACTCCACACTCCGCACTCTGCTAGTCCAGCTCCTCGCCCTGATCGGTATCCTCCCGGTCACGCTCATAGATCAGCACCCGGACTTTCCATTCCAGCATTTCATACTGCATAGACACCTCGAGTTTCATCTTATGTGTGATCTGGTCGGCCTTTTCAAAGCTTAGGATCGCACTGGTAAAATTCTTTTCCTCCACCGGCGCCTGGTATTTTCCCTTCAGGTAGAAGGTGACACCATAGTCCATCTTCACAGCCATATTGTTGAACTGGTGGAAGAGTTGCTTGAATTTTGCGCGGGCCTCCTCAAAACTCTCTGTGGTGAGCATCAGCGCCTGCCAACTATAGACGGGCTCCTTTCGGGATGAATAGCGGGTAATGGTCGCATACTCTGCCCCACTGAAAGAAAAATTGCAGGCATAATCTGTGGCCTGGGGATTTTCTTCAATGATGTCGCCCTGCAGCTTGGCAAAATGGTGGGGATACTCGCGGATCACTTTTTTGATGTCGCTGCCGATACCATTGCCGACCGGAAGATGTAATTGAGAATGGGAAACCTGGAGTAAGAACAATAAAATAGCAGTAAAAACTAGTGGTTTTACGATTTTTTTCACGAGTATAGGATTATAGAGTTAATAAGTTGTGCAAATATTATAAAATCTTGTGCTGATATTATAATTTTAAAAAGAATATTTCGTTATCAGTTTACTTAAACGATCCTACATGAAAAACAAACACATCGTTCATGCACATGAAGAGGCCCGCATCTACCGCAGTTATTATAAGCCTTCCTTCAATATTTTATTCCTGTTGAAGTCTGTTCTCTCTGTTTTCATTTCTGGTTCATCGCCGGCAGCCGGGACGGTCACGCGCAGGAAATAGATTTGTCTTACTAACCCCCATAATACAAGAGCCTCCCCGTTTTACGTGGGAGGCTCTCTTTATTCGAATCGTATATTGCTAGTTAACCCGCATGCTGTCCATAGTGCGGTTCATCATCCTGTTCATTCCCGGGGTCATCGCCGGAGCCCCTTGTGTCTTTCCGCCCATCCTGTTAAGGTTATACATAAAGCTTATCATGAAATACCGACGCAGTACATTGCTTCGCGTATCCTGTACGTAGTTGTCGCTGGCTATGCGTGTTATGCTCTCATTCTGATTCAGGATATCATTCACACTCAGCTTGATCTCGCCATTCTTTTTCTTGAACACCTGCTTGCTGAAGCTGGCATTCCATAAAGGTATGTTCTGGTTATATCCCTCTGCCCGGCCTGTATTGATGAGATAATTGAAGTCGGTAGAAAGAATGAAGTTCTTTGGAAAATTATAGGAAAAATTGCCCGAGTAGGTTTGTGTGAGGTAATCTTCATTCAGCGTTCTGTCAACGCTGTAGCTAACATCGGTATATGCCAGGTTCAGCCGCAATCCCAGATCAAACTTCGTCTTATTCAGGTTGACGCCTACCCCCTGCGATACCGCAAATGACTTGGTATAATTCTTCAACCGGCGAAGTATGCTCACATCGCGTGTGTAAGAAAGATTGTTGGTGAGGTTCACACTTGACCCCTTCCATTTCTTTCCCTTGAAAGGAAGCCCAAGCGTAAGGAATGAATTACCGCGGTAGTACCCGTTGAGGTTCTGGTAACTGGTTATCTGAACGGGGCCACTCACATCGATCGTATTGACGATCTTGTTCTGCGTAGTGCTGAAGCTGAGGTTGGCCGCAATCAGGCGGAACGTCAGTATGTTGAACGTATTGAAACCGATGTTGAAGTTATGGTTGAACTCCTGGTCGAGGAATGGGTTCCCTACGCGGATATTCAGCGTATCCGTTGCATCCGGCACATTCTGAAGCTGAGAAATGCTCGGTTGGTTTGTCCGTCCATTATAGCTAAACCGGAGATTCTTGCTCTTCGTTGGGGTGTAATTGAAGTTGGCCGTTGGAAAAAAGTTTACGTAAGATTGGCTGTTCATGGAATCTTTTTGCGTCAGCGCCCAGAAACTCCTGGACTCTTGTGTTGCCTGCTGTACTGCCAGGCCAAACTGGTAATTATATAATTTATTCTGGACCCTGAAGTTTGCACCCGCGCGATGGGCGGTAAAATAGTTCCGGAAGGCATTCGTTAGCTGCAGATTGGCAGTCGTGTATTTTCCGCTGCCAGGGTCGAAGTTAAATACCTCCCGGTCAGAGCTGCTGTTATTCCTTGTGTATGCATAGTTGAGCTCAAGCAGTTTGTTCAGCCCAAAAGGTTCGGTATACGAGGTGCTGAAAACGTTATTATTCGATTTCATCTTCTGCCTGTTGATCTGGTTCTGATCGAATGCCAGTATGAGATTGCCGGACGGATCAAAGAAATCGTTATCAGATAAGGTGAGCCCATTGCTGCTGCTGTTACCAAAGCTGTTGTTCCAGCCCAGTGTCAGCGTTCGGCCAACTCTTCTGAATTTATGCCGGAACAACAAATTGTTTCCCATATTGAAACCACTCCGCTTATTCTGGTTGATGCGTCTCGTAGTGATCGCCAGGTATTCTTCATTGGGCTCGGTGGTGATACTGAAGCTGGTATCATTGGAGTAATTATCTGATCGCTGCAACGTAAGGGAAGGCGTATACAGGATGGAGTTCGCAGAGTCAATCTGGTACTCCAGTCGCAGGTTGAACCGGTGGTTCTGGTTATTGTTGTCTGACATCGACTCCTGTCTGCGGGTAACGATGGAATCTGTGTAGGTCGACCGGCGGTTGCTGCTCTGCTCCTGACGCGTATTGGCGTCAGATAGAAAATAGCTTCCCGTTACTTTTAGTTTACGCCCGAACTGGTTGGTATAGTTGATGCCGGAAGATAGAGAACGGATAAGTCCGGTGTTGCCCGAGCCACCCCCCATGAACATGGCCATGGGTCCGCCGCCACCACCACGAATCTGCATGCCACCCATCATCGCTCCCTGGCCGCCGCCAAATCCGCTGAAGCCCCCCATTGAGCTGATCACGTCAGAAAAGGAAAAGCCCTGCTTATTGATATTGTTTGCATTGAACAGCACAGATATCCGCTGCTCGCCATTGAACTTATTAACGCTAAGATTTCCTTCATAATGGCCATCATCTCCACCTGCCGCCAGCACCCTTCCAAAATATCCTTTATTGCGGTCTTTCTTCAGCTTGATATTGATGGTCTTGCTGCGACTGCCGTCATCGATTTTTGTGAACTTGCTCTGCTCACTCATGTCATCAAATACCTGTACGCTCTCTACCATATCCGCAGTCAGATTTTTCGTCGCCAGCTTTGGGTCATTGCCAAAGAATTCCTTGCCATCTACCAGCACTTTCTGAACCTGCTCGCCCTGGGATTTGACCGTGCCTTCTTTATCTACTTCCATTCCCGGAAGCTTCTTGATCAGATCCTCCACAGTTGCATTGGGCTGGGTCTTGAAGCCGCTTGCGTTGAACTGTATCGTGTCATTTTTTACAACGATCGGCGCTTCGCTGGTTACCACCACTTCACCTAGTGTTTTGAAGTTATTGGAAGGATGGATCTCACCCAGGTCGATGGTGCGCTTGTCGGCTCCGACCGAGATAGTTCGTTTTATCTCCACAAATGCCTGATGGCTGATCAATAAAGTGTATTGTCCGTCTTCGACATTTTTGATCTCGAATGTCCCGTTCTTATCAGTGAGCGTAAAGCTCACCAGCGCAGAATCTTTGGGGTTGATAAGAGAGACCGTTGCATCCGCAACCGCCTTCCGGGCTGTTGCTGTTGTATCGATTAGTTTGCCGCGCACAACGCCCTCCGTTTTCTGCGCAGCGGCTGTAAAGCCAATCAGGAGGAATAGAGTAAGCAGGTAGTATTTCATATATCCGTTAGGTGATGTGCGAAATTAGACGCAGGACACCACAAATACCAGCGGGCTGGCACGGATAGGCGGGGCAAAACCCCATAAACGGTAAAATTTAACTTTAAGCGAGCGGCAAACCGGATTATTGTTTGACAAACGGCAGATTGAGGATGCCATTTGCGGTACGCAAGCTAAGTACATACGTTCCTGCACTCAGACCCTCCGTGCGCACCGGATGCATAGTTACACCAGGCTGAAGCATGACCGCGGTATGTTGTACCAGTTTGCCGGACTTGTCATAGATGACAATAGTTGCTTTCGCTGCCATGGGGGTCGTGATTTGCAAGGTGGCAGACTCTCGTAAAGGGTTGGGGTATAATCCCGCCGCGAGGCGACTTCCTGCTTTTTGCAAAATCACTATATCGCTGAACGTTGTGTGATTGTCATAGTCCACCAGTTTCAGCCGGTAATAGCCAATCGTGCGGCTCGCGAAGAATATTTCTTTGTCGCTAAACGAGTGATCCGCTGATGATACACCCTGTGTACGCGGCAGGATGGTAGCGATCGGGCTATAGTTAACACCGTCAGGACTCCGCTCAAGCACATAGTTGGCGATGCCCGTCTCATCATTGATGTTCCATGTCAGATCCGCGACGGTGCTTTGCAGGCGACCCGAGAATTTCACGATTCGAATTGGTATATCACCTTTGATGTTGGCTGACCATATCTCCTTACCGGTATCAGGTCCTTCCGCAGATATGTATAATCTGGATCCTGAACGAATGGCCTTGTCCGGATAACTGTCTCCGCCCGGAAAAATATCCTGCACGAGTTCTGTCCCCTCCGGTGTGCCGTCCGAACGCCAGAGTTCATATCCCGACTGACCATCCGTAGCGCGAAAAAACAGTCTTCCCACTACTCCACTGAATTCCGAGAGATAAGATCCTTCATTTCCGGGCCATATATCCTTTATCATAACAGTTCCCGCTTCGGTTCCGTCAGATTTCCAGAGTTCCTCCCCGAAGGTTTCATTCCTTGCAGCAAAGAAAAGCCTTCCATTGAGAAACGTGAGGTATTGAGGGTAGGAGCTTTCCGTGCCGAGATTGATGTCGGCTATCCGCACAGTTCCGGCTTCCGTGCCATCTGTTTTCCACAGTTCATTTCCTGTAGCAGCATTAGAGGCCGTGAAATATAAAACATGATTGCCTGGAGTGAGCCATGAGGGAGCGCTGCCATTGGTTCCCTGGCGAATGTCTTTCACAAGCACTGTCCCGCTTTCGGTTCCGTCACTCTTCCAAAGCTCCCACCCAAATACAGGATCTGATGCGGTGAAATAAAAGTCTCCGTCCATGGCAACAAGGCCTTCCGGGAAACTGGTGACCGGTCCGGGATTGATGTCCTTCACAAGTATAGTTCCCGCAGCACTGCCATCACTCTTCCAAAGTTCCCAGCCTGTTGCAGGTGTCTGGGCAAAAAAACCGATTGTGCCGTTGTTGTTGACGAGGCCATAGGGAAAACTGCTGGCGGGCCCGGGATTGATGTCTTTTACCAGCGAAGTAGTGGCCCCATCTGTTCTCCAAAGTTCGAGGCCATGTGCTTCATCATGCGCCGCAAAGTAAAGAATACCATTGACGATAGTAAAGGAGACCGGGTTGCTGCCGGCCGGTCCGGGATTGATATCATGCACCCGTAAGGTACCGCCGGGCGTACCATCTGACTTCCACAGTTCCAGTCCTCCTTCATCGATGGCCGAAAAGTATATGGATCCATTATAGGCAATCAGCTCCGAAGGCGATCCATCTGCTGAAGTGGGAAATATGTTTTTGACAAATGTTGTAGTTGCATCTGAGCCCGAGGAGAACCAAAGATCCCAACCGGTTGCCTCGTTCATAGCAGTGAAAAAAAGCTTCCCGTTTACATCAGTGAGGTGGGACGGATAGGATGATCCTGCCCCGGGAATAACGTCTTTGGCAAGCGTGAACGACTGGCCAGCAGCATTTATGGCAGTAATCAATAGCAGGGTGAATAACCAACACGACCTTCTCATAACCGGTATTAAATCTTACGAATTAGCGGTCCTGGCAGAGAATATTGAATTCCGGGAAATGGTGGGTTTAGAAGGGAGATTGGTTTTAAAGACGGCAACCAGACGATTGCGGCGGCTAAAGTAATACAGCAAATAACAATATCAAATACCCACAAAGTAGTAGCCTGGCTAAACATCTGCGCTTAAGTAAGTTACGATTTAAAAATAAACTCACAAAAACACAGTTGCCCGGTTTGATTTGCCAACGGCATGAATGAGCAACCAACGGCTCACCAGATAACTCAAAATGCAAAACTCAAAACTTAAAAGGACTCATTCTCAGCCTCAACCTTAACCTCAACCTCAACCTCAACCTCGCACTTAACTAAACAGGTACTCCACATCCTCCCGCGTCAGGCTCTTCACAAATGAGGTGTCATCAGCAATCAGGTCTTTTGCGAGTGCGCGCTTCTTGTCCTGCAGCAACAATATCTTATCCTCAATGGTATCCTTGCAGATCATCCGGTAAGCGAAAATGTTCTTGGTCTGCCCGATCCGGTGCGTACGGTCAATGGCTTGTTGCTCTACCGCAGGGTTCCACCAGGGGTCCACGATATATACATAATCCGCGGCAGTTAGGTTAAGACCCACGCCGCCCGCTTTCAGCGAAATGAGGAACACACGGACCTCATCATCATTCTGGAAACTCTGTATCGCTTTTTCACGGTCCGGTGCGGATGTGCTGCCATCAAAATATTCATATTTCACCCCCAACTCATCCAGCTTCGTTTTGATCAGTGCCAGCATGCCGAGGAATTGAGAGAAAACCAGCGCTTTGTGATTACCGATATTTTCAACGATCTCGCGACCCAGCTCCTCCAGTTTGATCGAATGATTCTCAAATTTCTCATCCTCGTTCAGGATCGCAGGTGAATCACATATCTGCCGGAGTTTCATGAGGCCCTGTAAGATCGTCAACTGTGATCGCTGGATACCCTGCTCCTGGATCGTACCAAGTATCTTATCGCGGAAATCATTCCGATAGGCATCATAGATCTTCCGCTGCTCATCTTCCATCTCGCACCATAGTATCATCTCCTGCTTCTCCGGTAAATCCTTGGCCACCTGCTCCTTTGTACGACGAAGAATAAAAGGATACAATATTTTCTTCAGATGGTCTTTCCGGTCCTGCTCGCCAAATTTGTCTATCGGAATCGCAAACTCCTGTCGGAAGAATTCCATCGTACCCAGCATGCCAGGGTTAAGGAAGTTCATCTGGGCAAAAATGTCGAACGTATTATTTTGCAGCGGGGTACCGCTCATGCAAAGCCTGTGCTTTGCATTCAGCAGGCAGGCGGCTTTGGTAACTTTGCTCGCCGGATTTTTTATGGCCTGGCTTTCATCCAGGATCACATGGTCGAGGTTCACACTCATCAATAATTTGATATCGCTGCGCAGGGTCCCATAGGTGGTTATGGTGACATCATGATCCAGGATCTCCTCCGTCAGTCTTGTGCGTGTGGCGCCATGATGTATCCGGTATGTAAGTTTGGGGGTAAATTTTCTTATTTCATTTTCCCAGTTGTATATCAGCGTTGTCGGGCAAACCACCAGTGCTTTGATCTTACCCTGCTGGCTGCGGCAGTACTCCAGGAACGAGAGGGCCTGTACCGTTTTACCAAGACCCATATCATCCGCAAGGATGCCGCCCCATTTTATCTCCTGCAGGTAATTCAACCATTGATAACCCGCCACCTGGTAGGGACGCAGGATAGGCTTCAGGTTCTCCGGCGGTTCTATCTCCCTGATCTGGTTGAATTGTCGCAGGTTTTCATATTTCTCCTCAAGTTTCACCACCAGCTCTTCCTCATCACGCCCCTCATACAATTCATCCACCACGCTCAGGTGATAGCGGGATAACTTCAGGTTGTTGCTGTTGCCTTCCCCAACGCGAAACAGCAGCGAATACTTTTTCAGCCATTCATCCGGCAGGATGCCCAGTGTGCCATCATTGAGTTGCACAAATTGCTGCTTGTTGGCCAGTGCTCGCTTTACTTCTGCAACGGTTACTTTCTGGTCACCAAAGACAATGTCCACTTTGGCATCAAACCAGTCGGTATTGCTGCTGATGAAGATCTTGGTCTGGGGCTTTGCGGTATTGAACCGGAAATTTTTCAGTGCTTCAAATCCAAACACAGGGGTCTTCATGTCCTTCATTGCATCCACGAACAGGAAAAACCAGTTATTCTTAAGAACATCGGTTCCTTTCAATGCCAGTGACCCGGTTTCTTCATTTTCGATAAAGTTGGAATGAAGATTCCGCAACTTATCGATAAACTCCTTTTCCACCGTACGGTTGCGATGGACCACCAGTACTTTATCACCTTGAGGAACTACGATTTCGTCCCGGTCACGGGCTTTTGTCTCATAACCCTTGTAGGAAAACGTTGGCTGAAATACCAGGTAGTCACCTTTTTCCATCAGGAACAGCTTCACTTCAGGATCGCCATCCTTCACTTCCTGTATCAGTGTTTTATCAAAATCAACTTTGTACTCCTTGGCAAGGGGCAACAGGAACTCATGCAGAAACTTCGGCCATTCTTCCGCTGTTACCTGTAGCTTCCCTGTTGGAAGAAATTTCTCTACCAGGTGAACAACTTCATTATTTTTCCAGAGGTGCAATTGGTTGTTGTAAAGAAAAAATAATGGGCTCACCCCTTCGTTGTCTCCAAGGTCATGATCCATGCTGCCCGCCCTGACACGACATTGAACATTATAACCACCGTTTTTCTTGACGATGAAATGCGGTCGCGCTTCCTCCACTTCCAGGTGCAGCGGTTCCAGGCTGGCCGTCTTGAAAGGTTTGCCTTCCGGCAGCAAGAATACCAGCGGCTTCTCGCTTTGTTCGCCGCTTAATTTTTTTAACCGCGGAAAAAGATATTCCGCCATCAGCTCCTTCGTTTCACCGGGCAGATCATCTTCTTCCTGGTGAATGATATTTTCCCATATGCCGGAAAAAGGTGAATTCCGGCTGATGTATTTATTGATCTCGGCTTCCTGCAATTTGCGAAGAATGGACAGGAGCGTCTTATCCTCTTCCGATAGTTTATCCGTATCCACGTACCTGCTGATGTCAGGCTTCTCGACTTTCCCCGCAAATCCATCATTGCTGTCGTTGACCTCTCCGATCACCGCATCGATGGTGAAATGAGGATACGCCTTTTTATTCAAATTGAATACCACCCCCAGGCGATGGGAAAACCGTGGCGCTTCTTCACGTACTTCCACCGGCTGTTCCACTTCCTTTTCACGTTGAGGTAACAGCACCGGACGGGTGGGTGCAGCAACAGGAGCAACACGTTTGATGCTGGTATCGAGGACACGGAGAAATGGTTTGCCTTCTTTGTAGACAAATTCAAACTTGCCTTTGAGATCATCCTCCAAAGAATAACCGTACGCCTCCAGGAGTTTATTCTTCTCCTTATCCCAGTTGCGGATGCTATCGAAGTAATTCGCGCCATATGAATTCAGCAACTGGAGAAACACGATCACTTTAGGAAGACAAAGCAGGTGCTCGGTATCCACATAATCGCAACTTGTGTCGAAATTTCGTTCTTCATTTTTGCGGAGGATGACCGGATAGCTTTCTCCATTAAGCACTACAGTGGCTTTCACCATTTCATTCTCGGCCGACTGGATGGTTGCTTTTTGCGTACGCAGGTATGTTTCTGCTTCCGCCATGATCTCCTGCGATGACAGGAGCCGAAGTGTCTTCAGGTCGATCGCTTTCATCTTCGCCACCGTATGGCGTTGGTCGTATTCTACTTCTTCCGCCTGCAGATGGCCTTTGTCGATCATCTCCTGCAACTGGAATAATGAGGCAGTTTCATGCCGGCAGATATCACCAATGTTGTAGGGGCAACTGCATCGAAGCGACAATCCTTTCGGATCTTTGAATTTATTGATGTATACCTTATAGTAGGTGGAGTAGCTGTCATCCTTCACACGAAACACGGCTGAGCCAAACAGGTCATCATATTCGATGAGTTCAACAAATCCGATAGCGTGAATTTTTTTACCCCGGCGGATGACTTCATCGGTACCGTGGGTATAGACATATTTCAACAGATGTGGTAGGGCCATAGAAGAATTTTCATTACCGGCGGCTCTCCATCCTCTGCGAGAAAACACGCGCCGGTCTTGCCTTTGTGAATAGGGCAATCGGCAAAACTAAATGAAACAGTAGCGGATTTCCTTGCAAAAATCAATAAATAAAAAATAATTTTTTGCAGTTCCGGAAGCTCGGAAAATGCTTTACCTTACAAGGTTTTTGCTTCCAGCACCAGCTTTCCTTCTCTGTAGATGGGTAGCACATTTGCCACATCGGCTGTAAGACAATATTCAATGTCTTTGATCAATCCAAATCGCTCAACGAGACGATGATAGTGTGTCAGCTTTGGCGCAAAACCAATGATGTTATTTTTGTGCTTTGCGTACATCGTTTCTGCCATCAGAGATGCATCACAGTGAATCGTGAAATGCTTTTTTACCTGGCTGATCACCGCCCCGGCAAACAACGTGTCTTCGAGGTTGAACCGGTCTTTCCATCCCGCACAACCGAGTACCACGTCTTTTTTTTCAGCGATAAGAAATTCACACACGGCTGACAGGTTCGGGAATGATCCCGTCACGACGGTATCAGCGCCCCGATCCAGCGCCATGTGTAAAAGTCGAGTACCATTGGTGGTGGTCAACACCAGGGTGCGGTTCTCGATAAAATCACGCGTGTATTCCAGCGGGGAGTTGCCATAAGAAAGACCGTCCGCAATTTTTCCATCGCGTTCGCCGGCCGCAATTCCGTCGATGTTCCGACTGATATCTATTGCCTTAGGCACGGAATCAACAGGGATCACACACCTTGCACCGTTGTATAATGCCGCCGCGATAGTGGATGTTGCCCGGAAGACGTCGATCACTACGACGATCGCATTGTTCAGGTCATACAGGTTAAGCAGTGCGGGAGAAAGGGAAGTATGAAGGGTGGGCTTGGTGCTCATATTTGTCGCGCAAAAATAGATCACAACAGCCTAATCCCCGCTATTGCGCTGCAGGAAAATTATTGCTCAGTCAGGCAGTTTTATTTCAAGGGGAAACGACGAGACGCTGCAGGTGAGGGGCACGGAGGCATTATCCGCGCTGCAGAATCTTTTTCCACTTATCGCCTTCGGCAAATGTCTTGATCGTTTTGTTTCGATCATCAATCAGTTTGCGGAGATAACGGGTAAGATACAATGTATTGAACGTCTGACCGATCTTACCATAAGGCGATTCAAACTCTATTATATCAATCATGATCGTGCCATTATCGCAGGCTTTGAAATGATGTTCATGCTTCATGCTGCGGAAATCGCCCTCTACCATGTCATCAGTAAACATGTCCGGCCGCTTCATCGCCGTGATCCTGGACTTCAGCAAGCGCACCTTGAAAAGATGTTTTGCTTTCCATGTCACTGTTTCATCTTTTTCGATCAGGCCGAATCTTGTACCGGCCACGGCTTCCTCCTTGTGCTTGCTCATTGATTCCTTGTGCAGGTCAATACTGCGCGCAAGGTCAAAAACGCGGTCTATCGGTGCGGCGATGAATGTAGTCAGATGAATGGTGGGCATGATAAAGCGTGATTCAGTATTTGGCTTAACCCGGCGTGGGTTTTCAGCAGGATCCGGATGTCGCTACTGCATCAAGAATCATGCAAAAGGCAGCTTTGCAACCCGCGCCTGTAACAGTTTATCTCTCACTTTAATGTAGATATCCGTTTCGATAGCGGCAAACTCCGTACGTACATATCCCATTCCTATCGCTTTTCCCAATGTGGGTGATTGTGTACCGGATGTAACAACGCCTATCACATTCCCCTCATTGTCCGCTATTTCATAGCCATGACGGGGAATGCCTTTTTCAATCATTTCAAATCCGACCAGCTTCCGCTTCGGTCCTTCTTTTTTCTGCTGTGCAAAGATGTCGCTGGAAGTGAACTCCTTTGTGAATTTGGTGATCCAGCCAAGCCCCGCTTCAATGGGTGAGGTGGTATCATCAATGTCATTTCCATAAAGGCAATAGCCCATTTCAAGGCGCAGGGTATCACGGGCACCAAGTCCAATGGGGCGTATACCCGCTTCTTTACCAGCTTCAAAGATCGCGTCCCATATCTTTTCTGCATCACCATCCTTGTCTTCAAAATAAATCTCCACGCCTCCTGCGCCCGTATACCCGGTTGCACTGATCAATACATTGTCTACGCCGGCAAACCGACCCTTTACGAATGTGTAATACTTGAGGTTCATGATATCCATGTCCGTCAGCGGCTGGAGTATCGTTGTTGCATTGGGACCCTGGACCGCAAGCAGAGCCGTCTTGTCGGAAATATTGTGCATCTCCACACCCGCGGTGTTATGCTGCGATATCCATTGCCAGTCCTTGTCAATATTGGATGCATTTACTACGAGCATATAGACCTTTCCCGCTTCTACACAATAAACCAGCAGGTCATCTACAATACCGCCATCCTTGTTTGGCAGGCAGCTATATTGCGCCTCCCCATTCTTCAATTTCGATGCGTCATTGCTGGTCACGCGCTGGATCAGGTCCAGGGCATCAGGGCCTTTTAAAATAAACTCTCCCATATGACTGACGTCAAACACGCCCGCATTCTTCCTTACCGTCGCATGCTCATCGTTGATGCCAGTATAGCTGATCGGCATGTTATAGCCGGCGAATGGTGCCATTTTTGCACCAAGGGAAATATGCTTCGATGTAAACGGTGTCTGCTTCATATGACTGATTTGAATGCGCAAATGTAAGCTGAACCGGCTAGTAATTCTTCATTTTACAGCAGAACAGAAACTGTCCGCCCCCTAAAAGATATAACCATAAAAAAAGCCCCGGGAACGGGGCTTTGTGTTGCCGGACAAACCGGCTTTCAACTTCAACCTACTTTACAGCCATGACATCACGGAGAAGATAGTGGAACGTGAAGCGGTGGTAGTGCCCGCCTCCTCATCGTTCATGGATTCCTTTACCGTATCACGGCGCTGTTGTTTCTTTTCCTCTTCCAACTGGCGTATCAGGCGATCACTTTCTTCCTGTTTTCTCTTCTCTTCCCTGATACGTTCGTCAATATCACGCTGTTGCTCTATTTGTTCGTCCTGGTAGCGGTAGTCATTACCGCTGCGCGATGGCACTGCAGGTGTACCCACGCTGCGGCCGGCAGGATCATGCAATTCACCATCCGCACCCATCGTATAATCTATATCAGACGACCAGGGGAAGTCGGAGGTTACATCCCAATGATCGTTGCGGCCGAAATTCCTGTTCCATCCGCGTCCACGATCTTTTCTCCAGTTGATCCGTACGAAATTTAATTTCTCGACAACGGAATAATCAAAACGTAATTGCTTACCCACGGGAACGAAGATCACAACCTCCACCTGCTGGCCACGGTATTTGCTGTCCTTGTGGATTCCGAAGCCGTTTGGCAGATCGAGCAAGCTGTCGACAGAATTAACTGTGTATGAAATTTTCTCAGCTCTCGCGCGGGCATCCTGGCGGTCTCGACCATTGCTGTGACGGATCACCAGCACATGGTACTGAGAGTCGGCACTTTTTTCAACCCCGAGTTCAACTGCAGACAAATGTGCCGAGTCTTCATTCACATCCCAGCCATCCCAATCATCATTGATCCATCCGTAGTTGCCTGTATAAGTCAGGCCGGGCTGTGTTACGGCAACAACCATTTTACCACGTGCCGGCTGATTGACCTCTACGGTAGTTTGTAAAGACTCCTGCTGGCGGAAATCACGTGAGAGTGTTGATCCAAGCAGGATCGCGCAAACCCATCCCAGTGTCCAGAGAAATCCGAAGGTCCATCCCAGGTAATTGTTCTTGGACCTTACTTTCAACATTCTCCTTACGATCCAGGTTAGAAATGCAACAAGTGGAACGAGCAGGAAGAAGATCAGGGTACCCCAGGCATACATCTGTTGCCAGGTGCTTGTCCAAAGGAAATTATTCACCGGCCACCAGGCTACACCTCCAAAGATGATGGCGATCAGACCAACAAAAAGACCAAAAGCAATTGTACCGGCAACGATCAGGAAAAACACACGAAACAGCACGCCGATCGCATGTCCTATGCCCTGTCCGCCGCGTCTTGCAGACTCACCCACTTCGGTTGCAAATGTCCGGCCACGCGTATTTGCAAAATCAGTTGCCTTCCGCGAAAAGTTATCCGCTGACTCCTTTACTTCCTGGCCCCATTCCTTGAAGCGTTCTTTTACATTTTCACCGCGATCCTTTACATTCTGCCTGATACTGTTCAGGTCAACAGACTCACCACGCATTTCCATTCTTTCATAAGGACCACGTGCTTCAGGCAACACGATCCACAACACCACATAGATCAGGAATAAAGTACCATTGAGTGAACCAAACACAAGATTGGGAAACACATCAAAGTCATAATTACCAAACCCGCCAAGAATACTCAGCAGCATGCTGATCAGCAGCGGAGCGATGAAAATCAGGCGGATCATCTTTGCATCTTTATTGAAATAGGCACCAAGACCTCCGGCTACACCGCCCAGGATTTTGTCGTCCGGGTTGCGAAACAACCGCTTACCGCGATATCCATCGAGGTCGCTTGATGGCAACACGATCCACAAAAGGATATAAATAAGGAAGCCCAGGCCAAAACCACCAAACGTAATGATGGCAAACAGGATACGAACGATCGCAGGGTCCACATTGAGGTATGCAGCAAGACCACTACATACACCGCCAATGAACTTATCACTTGAATCTCGGTACAGTCTTGACTTTTTACGAGGGCCGGTATACGCCGCGCCCGTGTCTGCACCGGTAGCAGAGCCCGCTGAGTCAGTTGCATCATCTGCGGCAAAATCCTGTGGACGTCCTATCGACTGGATGATCTCTTCCAGGTCTGCTTCGGTGACACAGTCTGCACCTTTGCGCACTTTATCGTTCATCAGCTCGGCAATGCGGCTTTCGATATCATTAATGATCTCATCACGGCCTTCTTCACTGGCGAAGTAGCGCCGAAGACTTTCTATATAAGCCTGCAGCTTTTCGTAAGCAGCGTCCTCGATGGGTATCACCCGGCCGCTCAGGTTTATATTTATGATCTTTTTCATTTTGGAAAATTTAAGGTTGAAGTTGCTAGTTGATTTTGTCCGGTGTGCGATTGGTGAGCGCATTCACACCATTTGATAACTCATTCCAGGTTTGTTCAAGCTCCTGGAAAAATTTGTCGCCCTTTTCCGTTAGCGAAAAATATTTCCGGGGAGGCCCTGAATTACTTTCCACCCAACGATAGGTGAGCATATCCGCATTCTTGAGTCGCGTAAGCAGCGGATAGAGCGTTCCCTCAAGAATCTGGAGATTGGCCGCCCGCATTTCCTCTACTATATCACTGGGGTAGGCCTCACCCCGGCGGATGATAGAGAGAATACAGAACTCCAAAATCCCCTTCCGCATCTGGCTCTGTGTGTTTTCTATATTCATAATCTTTCGGTTAAATGGGGCATTCGCAACACGTGTACCTGCTATCTCCCCGATGACAAAACAAAGATAAGGTGATATTTGGTACTATGCAACACAAAGTACCATATTTTTAAAGGTAATCGGGATGGCTTAGAAGCTAACGCATTGCGGGATAGCTTGTTAGCATTTTCACCGAAAGGTTTTAATCGATAAATTTTGGACGACCGGTAATTTTTGAGGATGAAATACGGCTTCGCAAACGTTGTGGATGCCATAACTTAGTAATATGTCCGACACATTTGCTATACGGCCGCTATCCACCGATCAGGGTACTATTAACAGCCTTTGTTCGTTGCTAATAGATGTGGTAACTGCCGGCGGGTCTGTAAGCTTCATGCACCCGCTATCTGATGCAGATGCGCGTGCTTTCTGGACAAGCGCGCTGGCCGCGGCAGACAGAGGTTCACGCGTGATCCTGGGTTGTTTCGATGGTGAAAGGCTGGTAGGGACCGCCAGCCTCTTGCTTGAATGTCCGCCAAACCAGCCTCACCGCGCAGAGATTGCCAAAATGATGACCTCGCCCTCGTTTCGTGGGAAAGGAATCGCGCGCCGTATGCTGCTTGAACTCGAGCAAATTGCCCGCAAGCATGGGCGCAGCCTCATCAATCTTGATACAGCCGCAGAAGACGGCGGTGCTGAGTTTTATGAAATAATGGGTTATACCCGTGGTGGAGTTATTCCAAAATACGCCTACAAGCCGCATGGCGGTCTTACGGACACGATTATTTACTGGAAGTTTCTTTAGCAGCATAAGTCAAGGGCGAATACCGCCGGGAAGCCATCTGCGAACGCGCTGTCGCTCCCCCCGGACTAAAGTCCGGGCTATTCAGATCGCCCGACTGGCGGGCTGAAGCCCTTGTCGGGTGGGTTAACCCTTTGGCTTCGATCTCCGCTTTTCGTTGTTCACCGACGGCGTAACCCCGGGATGAATCCCGGGGTTAATGGAGCCATCACATCATCCAGCATCCAACCATGCAGCATCCAACCATGCAGCATCCAGCATCCATCTCGCATCCAGCATCCTACCTCTGGCTACCAGCTATCCACTCCTCCTCCTCATCCGTTATTTCAACCAGTGCATATTTTTCCACCCCATTAATAAGCATTTCATCCAGGACGTCAATCACAGATGAGTAAGTAGCGTCCTCACTTGCTTTTACCAATACCATTAATGCCTTTCGGTCACCGCCGCTGGCGTCCATTCTCTGCTGTTTATTTCGGATATCAAGTCGCAAACTGCGGAGACCGTTTGTCAGCATCTTGATGGTCTCACCACCTTTTGTGTTGCTGAATGAGCCTTCATACAGATAGACTTTGTTGGCATCTACAAGCACGGTTAACGCTGCAGACTCAGCCAGTTTTGTCTGCGGGCCAGGTTTGTTTGTTGGCATCACGAGGTCCATTGTCTTTGGCTTAGACAACTCGGCGGTCATCACGAAAAAAGTGATGAGCAAAAATCCCAGGTCAACCATTGGTGTCATATCTGTACGAAGACTATGTTTCTTCGCTTTCCGAACACCAGCGCGTCGTGCGGTAGTAATAGTATCAGTTATCTGCATAAATATGTTTATACAGAGATGTTTTGGCTTCGTGTTTCCATAAGGCGAGGCAGGTCATTGTGATCTTTGGAAGTTGCCTGGCGATTCCGGTGGGTTAATTAATGCCGACCGGCCCGGCGAAAAAAATCGTTTTCTCCGTTCGCCCCGGGCTAAAGTCCGGGCTATTCAGATCGCCCGACTGGCGGGCTGAAGCCCTTGTCGGGTGGGTTAACCCTTTGGCTTCGATCTCCGCTTTTCGTTGTTCACCGACGGCGTAACCCCGGATGAATCCCGGGGTTAATGGAGCCATCACATCATCCCGCAATCCAGAATCCAACCATCCAGGATCCAGCATCCCGCAACCCAACAACACTCATAATTCGGCACTAACCCGGGATTCATCCCAGGGTTCAGACACGCGTTACCCCTAACCTCACATTCAGCACTCGAATGCCTTTGCATGCCGACGGCGTAACCCCGGGATGAATCCCGGGGTTAGTGTGAGCCATCACATCATCCAGCATCCAACCATCCAGCATCCAGCCATCCAGTATCAAGCAATCCAGCATCCATCTCGCATCCAGCCATCCAACATCCCTCTCCCGTTGTATCTTTATAAAAACGCCAGCATGAAGACCATCGTCGTTCCTACAGATTTTTCCGAAGGGGCCGCCAACGCCTTACAATACGCCGCCGCTCTCGCTGATCGTATCAGCGCCAGCATTCATCTCGTTCACATCTACCAGCTTCCGGTTGTATTGACGGAAACGCCGCTGGTTTTTGTGAGTGTAGATGAATTGCGTGAAGCCGCAGAAAGACGACTGAACGCTGCGGCGGAAAAAATAACCTCGTCCAATAACATTTATACCCTGACCCGTATGGGTGACACGGTAGACGAGCTCGGCCTGATCTGTAATGAACTTCAGCCCTTCGCCGTTGTTATGGCCACCTCCGCGCAATCGGGCCTTGAACGGAGCATTTTTGGAAGCACCACCACATCAGCCATCCGTCACCTCGACTGGCCCGTCATCTGCGTTCCGCCAACCGCTTCATTCGCCCAGGGAATTAAAAAAGCCGGCCTGGCCTGTGACCTGAAAGATGTTGGAGACACAGTACCGGTTCATGCGGTAAAAACTTTTGTAGAAACATTCGGATGTGAGTTGCATATCTTGAATGTGGCCAACAACATTCACCAGGCAAAATTATCCGCAGCAGAAGAAGCAACATTACTGGACACCGTTTTCAAAGATGTCTCGCCGCGGTTTCATTATATAGAGAACACCGATGTTGAAGACGGCCTGAACCAGTTTGCAGAAACGAACGGACTGGATGTGCTGATCACAATACCCAAGAAACACGGTCTCCTGGAAGGGTTATTCAAGAAAAGCTCCACCAGTCAACTACTGGTAGGCTCACATATCCCTATCGTGTGCATGCACGCGTGATCAGAATTCTGCGCTCTTCGGTGTGCGGGGAAATGCAATGACGTCGCGGATGTTGGTCATACCTGTCACGAACTGCACCATGCGCTCAAATCCTAATCCGAATCCGGCATGCGGCACGGTTCCAAACCGGCGCGTATCTAGGTACCACCACAGCTCTTCGGCAGGTATGTGCATTTGTTCCATGCGCTCCAGGAGCTTGTCAAGCCTTTCTTCCCGCTGTGAACCGCCTACGATCTCGCCAATGCCTGGCGCAAGGATGTCCATTGCCGCCACTGTTTTACCATCATCATTACGACGCATATAAAATGCCTTAATCTCAGCGGGGTAATTCGTCAGGATGACCGGTTTTTTAAAGTGTTTTTCTACCAGGTAACGCTCGTGCTCACTTTGAAGATCCATCCCCCAACCGGTGATAGGGAATTGAAATTTTTTCTTCTTGTTGTGATTGCTTTCGCGAAGAATGTCGATAGCTTCTGTATAAGTAAGACGTTCGAACTTGTTATTGATGACAAACTCAAGCTTTTCCATCAATCCCATTTCGCTTCGTTTGTCCTGCGGCAGTTGCTTCTCTTCATCAGCCAGGCGCTGCGCCAGGAACTCAAGATCTTCGCGATTATGATCGATCGCATAGCGAATGAGATATTGAATAAACTCTTCAGCAAGGTTTGCGTTGTCTTCAAGATCACAGAAAGCCATCTCCGGTTCTATCATCCAAAACTCGGCAAGGTGGCGCGTCGTGTTTGAGTTCTCCGCACGGAATGTAGGACCAAATGTATAGATCTCTCCAAATGCCGTAGCGCCCAGCTCGCCTTCAAGTTGCCCGCTCACAGTGAGGTTTGTAGCTCTCCCGAAAAAATCTTCCGTGAAGTCGATCTCTCCTTTCTCATTACGTGGAGGATTATCCAGCGGCAATGTACTTACACGGAACATTTCACCGGCACCTTCTGCATCGCTCGCCGTGATGATAGGTGTGTGCATATAAACAAACCCCTTGTCATTGAAAAACTGGTGTACTGCAAAAGCCAGTGCATGCCGCACGCGGAAAACCGCTCCGAATGTGTTGGTACGGAAACGCAGATGAGCCATTTCCCGCAGGTATTCCAGTGTAGGTTTGTTCTTTAATTGTATTGGATATTTTTCTGCATCACTGTCCCCAAGCACCTCGATCGTTGCTGCATTCAGATCCATCTTCTGTCCCTTTCCAAGAGACGGAACGAGTGTGCCCGTCACTTTCAAACTGGCAGACGTAGTAATGCGCTTCAGCAGTGATTCATCAAACTCGCCAAGAGCTGCCACCACCTGGATATTCGCATTGCAGGAGCCATCGTTCAATGCAATGAACTGATTATTTCTAAACCCACGTACCCAGCCCATTACTGTTACCTCCTGCTGCTGTGGCTCCATCGCGAGCAAATCCTTTACCTTGATTCTCTTGTTGAACATAACCTTGTTTTGGAGTGGGCGAAGTTACGCATAGCTTTTTTATGTTGGTTTTTACTCACTTATAATCCGCGGAAACGTCGTGTTTCAACCCTTTTTGACGGCTCCGGGCAGGGGCAAAAATTTTTGTATTTGCTAAAAACGGCGTATAATTGCAGCGGAAAAGGCAACTGGTTAGTTCGACACTCCCTTTACAGCTCATCAGGATTTTCTATTTTCCATTCAACAAAAACTCAACCTTTTTTCATTTTTCACGACTGGTGACCACTGGCACTGTGTTAACCCTCAAGATTTTTCTATGTACGATATTTTGCAACTGAACGATATGCTCGTTCCTGAATTGCTCGACATTGCTGAGCAATTAAACATCCCCAATGCAAAAAAATTAGACAAACAGGATCTCGTTTATAAGATCCTCGACAGTCAGGCGCTTGCTGGTTCCAAAACCAGTAACCCAAATGAAGACAAGGGTAAGAGAAAACGCATCGTTAAGGCTTCCACCGGACTTACTACCGAAGAGGCTGTAGTTGAAGACAGCGGTGAAGAAAAGAAGCCGGTTAAAAAGGCGGCACCCGTTGCTGCACGCAAAGAAGAAAAACAAGTTCCCGCCAAACGCGGCAGAAAGAAACCTGAAGAAAAAGATCAGCAACTTGAGCTGATGCCTGAACGCAGCGAGGCACAACCCGTCCGCAGCCAGGAGCAGTCAACAGAAGAATTACAACAGCCGCAGGAACAGCCTGCCCAGCCAGCGTCCGAGCCCCCCGCAGAAAAAAAGGTTTATCCCCAACGCCGCGAACAACAATTCAATATCGAGTTTGACGGCATCATCCTTTCCGAAGGTGTCCTGGAAATGATGCCTGATGGTTATGGTTTCCTCCGCTCTTCTGATTATAACTATCTCTCGTCTCCCGATGACGTTTATGTATCACCTTCCCAGATCAAATTATTTGGCCTGAAGACAGGTGACACCGTTCAGGGAGCTGTTCGCCCGCCAAAAGAGGGTGAAAAATATTTCGCATTACTGAAGGTGGATAACATCAATGGCAAGAGCCCCGAAGAAGTTCGTGACCGCGTCCCATTTGATTACCTGACCCCCTTGTTCCCATATGAGAAGTTGAACCTGTTCACTACTCCGTCCGACTACTCTACACGGATCATGGATCTATTCACACCGATAGGTAAGGGACAGCGCGGACTTATCGTGGCGCAGCCCAAGACTGGTAAGACGATGTTGCTGAAAGCTGTTGCCAATGCAATCGCCGCCAATCACCCCGAATGTTACCTGATGGTGGTCCTGGTGGATGAGCGTCCGGAAGAGGTAACCGATATGGAAAGAAGCGTTCGCGCAGAAGTGATCGCCTCCACATTTGATGAGCCTGCTGAAAAGCATGTTAAGGTATCAACCATCGCATTGCAAAAAGCCAAGCGCCTGGTCGAATGCGGACATGATGTAGTGATCCTGCTTGACTCCATCACCCGTCTTGCCCGCGCACACAACACCGTTGCCCCTGCATCCGGTAAGGTTCTCTCCGGTGGTGTGGAAGCAAACGCCATGCAGAAACCAAAACAGTTCTTCGGTGCAGCCCGTAAGATAGAAAACGGTGGATCATTGACCATCATCGCCACTGCACTTGTCGATACAGGAAGCAAAATGGATGAGGTGATTTTTGAAGAATTCAAAGGAACCGGTAACATGGAGCTTCAGCTCGATCGCCGTCTCGCCAATAAACGCATCTACCCGGCAATTGATCTCACAGCGTCATCCACACGTCGTGATGATCTGCTGCTTGACCGCGATGTGCTGCAGCGCATGAACCTGCTGCGCGTATTCCTTTCAGATATGAACACTGAGGAGTCAATGCGTGAATTGCAGAACAGGATGAAGGGAACAAAATCAAATGAAGAGTTCCTGGCGAGCATGAACAGGTAATCGTTAAATTACAACATATGAAAAGAAACGTTTTTCCAATTCTCGCGCTTTCCTTACTGGTAAGCATCACGG
>JAEZAM010000095.1 GCA_023430465.1 Bacteroidota bacterium
AGGTTGAGGTTGAGGTTGAGGCTGAGTTTGAGGCTGATGCTGAGGTGAAGGTTAAATTTGTAACGGAGTATGCCCGGCAAGGACTTTAGTCCGCCGTCGGGCAATATGAATAGCCAGGACTTTAGTCCTGGAATAAAGTTCAGGCTGAGGTTGAGGTTGATGTTGTAGCGGATCATGCCCGGCAAGGACTTTAGTCCGCCGTCGAGCGATGTGAATAGTCAGGACTCTAGTCCTGGAATAAAGTTCAGGTTGAAGCTGAGGTGAAGGTCAAGGTTGTAGCGGAGTATGCCCGGCAAGGACTTTAGTCCGCCGTCGGGCGATGTGAATAGCCAGGACTTTAGTCCTGGAATAAAGTTCAGGTTGAGGCTGAGGTGAAGGTCAAAGTTGTAGCGGAGTATGCCCGGCAAGGACTTTAGTCCGCCATCGGGCGATGTGAATAGCCAGGAATTTATTCCTGGAATCAGGTTGAAATAATATCGACCGGTTTATTGCAAGGAACATCCGCAACAAAATTGTTGTAATATGTGCCTATGAAACGTCTTCTCCTGCTCCCACTGCTGGCATTGACTCTTCGCGCGACTTCACAGACAAAAGTTGTCCTCACCTATGACGACGCGCTTGACGGTCATCTCGATCACGTCATCCCTGCCCTTGATTCACTGGGGCTCAAAGGAACGTTTTACCTGACGGCCTCCTCCCCCGCCTTTATCACGCGCACCGCAGCCTGGAAAGCCGCCGCACAACGTGGTCATGAACTCGGGAACCATAGTTTGTTTCACCCCTGCCTGGGAAACCGGCCCGGTCGGGAATGGGTAACGTCAGAGTATGATCTCAATAATTATACGGTGAAGAGATTGACGGATGAGCTAAGGTTTACCAATAACCTGCTCACCGCTATCGACGGCAAAACACAGCGCACCTATGCATATACTTGCGGAGACATGTTGTTGCACGATACGGTGTTCATGGATTCAATGAAAAATGACTTTGTGGCTGCTCGCGGAGTCGAACGTGAATTGTTATTCAAACCTGTCAGAAACCTCTACAATCTCGGCAGCTATGTTGGCGACAACAATAGTGGCCCAGAAATGATCAGTTGGGTAAAAGAGGCCATGAAGGAGAAAGCAACCATCATATTTCTGTTTCATGGCGTTGGCGGCGGGCACCCAATCAATGTAACCGCACAGGCGCACCGCGAGCTCCTGCAATTCCTTGCGGCCAATAAAAAAGATATCGATGTATTGACCTTTGTCGAAGCCGCAGAACGATTGAAATAACGAAGAGGTTCCCTGCTTAAAAAGCAAAGGCCTTCGTTTCAATTTTTTCCAGCCTGTCTTGCATGTCGGCCGGCACGTCTTTGATATCCATGATCTTCAACGTGGTGGCAGCAGCGGCCTGGCCCTTCAGAGGCGTCAGCGTCTCATGAACCACAGGGTCTTTGATCTTCCACATCGCGCCGGAGAGCGGGTCTACTATCAGCAGCCCGAGCGCACCACCGATCAGGATATTGCCGAAATACCATCCGTTCAAACCTGCGGTAAGAGTGACCGTGCGTTCTTCATGACCACGCAGACTTAGAATCACGTCGTAGCGGGCTTTGGAAAAATAACCGGCACCGGGCTTGAGTGGGACGGTTGCCGGACTCATCCCGCGAAACACTTCTTTGCCTTTTTTATTGATTATACGAATCTGTGCATTGGAAGGTTCTGTGCGGATGTCGACCTGGTACACTGATTTTGAAACGATGGTAGCGCAACTGGAAAACAGGAGGGATAAAGCGATAAAGCAAACCGCCATAAAACGTGAACGAAGCATTAGTATTGGTTTAATGCCCAATAATATCAATAAGTACGGAAACTCACAAGATGCCGGGAAAAATTAACAACCTTAATCTGAAGCACGTTGTAACTCAGCAACTGGCAAAATAGCTCAGGAGAAAAAATCAATGAGCACCGGTGCCAGCGCCCCGGGCGCTACGGTGTGTGGTTGCCCTCCCAACGTTTTCCGGGATGCGCCGGGTATCATTTTCGCCAGTGTATCCGCCGTCGCATGCATCATTGGACTGTCGCCGGTGAGCACAAGTGCCGGTATGGTGATTTGCTTTGTTACAGTGAGCGGAATATCTCCGTCGCCCAGCACGGCATAATCATAAGCAAGCGTAGGACCAAGCTCTACCATTTTTTTCCAGTCGGGAGACTGTCTCATTTCAGCAAGTGCCTCGGGCGTAGATCCTGCCACCTGCATAAAGGCAGTCACTGCATCGGCAGGCTTGCCGTCATCGATCAATTGGCTCACTCGTTTCCTGCCCTCATCAAACCGCTGGCGGTCGGGCGTGAAGGGCGGTTCATATACTGCAAGCTTCAACACCATGCCTGGACCGAGTTGGGCAGCCGCGCTCATGGCAAGTGCAGCACCGGACGAACAGCCATACAGGTATCCCCTGCCAGCGCCGAGCTGTATCAATGCCGAAATATCTGCGATCTCCTTGTCAACGGAATATGGTAAGATATCTGTGCTGTCACCCCGGCCGCGACGGTCATAATAGATCACTGTGAAATGATCAGATAGCCGTTTCGCCAGTTCTGCCTCCCCATAATAATTGCGTGAAGCCAGTGCGCCATTAACCAATACAAGGAGTGGTCCCTGCCCTGTTTGTTCATAAGTGATGGATGTACCATCGGCGGAGTATGTGACTGGCATAGCAACGACTTTATGGTGACCTGGCTGATGTATTGGCGGCTCCAACAGCACTATTCCTGCCGGCCCCCTGATGGAAAGTCAAATTCCATACCACCCGGTGGAGGCAGAACCTCGTGTCGATTTCCATAACCGCCATCAATTGGCACCCGTGTCTCTTTAAATGGTAAATTCAACATCTTTCAATACATGTCAGATGAGAAAATTGGTATATGGCATCAACCTCTCCATCGATGGTTGTTGCGATCACACAAAATTCGGTGGCGGGAAAGAAGTCCATGACTACTTCACCGCGCTCATGGAAGAATCGGACCTGCTCGTCTATGGCCGGATTACATATGAGCTGATGTCGCCCTTCTGGCCAGATCTCGCACGCAGCACCGATCCGGATCTGAGTCCTGACCTCCGGAATTTTGCAGCAACATACGCCGCGATGGACAAGCTGGTCTTTTCGCGTACGCTGCAATCAGTGGAGGAAAGCAATGCACGTATTGTTTCTGCGGAGATAGAAAAGGAGATAGACCGGCTGAAACAAATGTCTGGTAAAAACATGCTGCTGGGCGGCGTCGACCTGCCTGCACACCTGATGGAAGCGGGACTGGTCGATGAACTACATATCGTGATACATCCCGTTATGGTGGGAGCCGGCAGAAGACTATTCGATGGAGTAGATCTAGTTGACAAACTTCCTGTGCTACTTCATCACATCCGGACTTTCGCTGACGGATGCGTTGCACTGGTCTATCGGAAAATGTAATGCCGCACTTAAGGTCCTGCACGTAAAAAACGTCTGCGCTTGTTGACCTGTGTAGCATTCGCTTGCTGCTGCTATGTCCTTTTTTGATCCAGGTAATCCGGTGGATAAATCTCCTGCCCAAATTCTTCCGCCAATTTTTTTAATTCGCTGATGGCGGCAGGGTCAGGTTGAGGCGGGGGTAAAAATTCACCGGCTTTAACCGGCTGGCCGATTTTTTCAAAAAACTTATCGAGCCCTGCCGGAGCTACGTAGCACAACAGCCGGGCCATGCGTTCGCTTTTGTTCTTGAAGCTATGTACCATGCCTCCTTTGGGAATAGTAACGGTCATACCGCCAGTTGCCCGCTGGCTGCCTGTTTCCGAGTATACTTCAATCTCTCCTTCTACCACGTAAAAGCTCTCGTGAAAACCGGCATGTGCATGCGGACCAGGGCCACCGCCGGGAGGTACTTCCATTTCAATCAGTGCAAAATCTCCACCCGTTTGCTTACCGTTGATCGCAATTCGATAATTACTTCCCATTACGGAGAAATAATCGCCTGTACCGGGTGCAGAGATGATCACATCTTTCTTCTTTTCCTGCATAGGTTTATATTTTTACTTCAGAATATAGTACGGCAAGTCCGGATCACGTGAGGTCTACGACAAAGGTTCCGGTCGCGGCGGACCTCCGGCCGGTCTGGATTTATCATCCGGCAATGGTATGAATTCATGATTATCATTGGGCGGAAGAATGATCCTTCCCTGCTTCCAGTCTTCCTTTGCCTGTTCGATGCGTTCTTTCCGTGACGATACAAAATTCCACCAGATAAACCGATCGCCCACAGGCTCACCGCCGAGCAGCATCAGGACTACATTGTCCTTTGCATGGATCATGGGATCGACGCCCTTGTTGAATACCACCATTTGTCCCGCCGTATAGGTAACGCCGGAAACTTCAACATTTCCCTGCGCGATATAGAAAGCACGCTCGGCATGTTCGCGCGGCAGGCCAAACTTTGCGCCGGGCTGAAGTATCACATGAAGATAAAACAAGGGAGAGGCAGTCTTTACATCATTGCGGAGGCCATAGGCATCGCCCGCAATGAGTCGCATCCATACACCTTTATCGGTATAGATCGGTAACTGCTCAGGTGTATAGTTATTGAATGACGGTGCAGCTTCCTCATCTTTTTCAGGAAGCGCTACCCATGTTTGGATCATTTCCAGTCCGCCCGCAAGCGCAGAAGGGTCTTCAAATCTTTCAGAATGAGCGATACCGCGGCCCGCAGTCATCCAGTTGACCTCACCGGGCCGAATGATTTGCTCGACACCAAGACTATCGCGGTGGGTAACCTGTCCACCAAAAAGGTAACTCACAGTGGAAAGACCTATATGAGGATGGGGAAGAACATCTAAGCTGGACGGAGTGGATGGAACCTCCGCTACCGGTCCGGCATGATCCATAAAAATAAACGGCCCAACCATCCGCCGGGAACGAAATGGAAGGATACGTTTGACCTTCATTGACTCACTAATGGCCGCATCTCTCGCCTGTATGACGATATCGATCATGGAAACTTGTTGAACGTGTTTTGTATAGTGTTACTGGCTTTGCTCTTCCTTCAGCCAAATATCCGCAAAATCCTCGGGGTGCCGGCGAAACTGGGCATGCACAAAGGCACAGACCGGGCGCACCTTAAGGTTGTTGGACCGGGCATGATTCACCATGGCCTGCAGGAGCATTTTTGCGTAGCCCTTGCCTTCAGCTTTTGACGCTACCTCCGTATGAAACGCCGTCAGCCTGTTGCCCGTGATGTTGATGGACATCTCGCCGAGTTGCTCATCCCCCTCCATAATATAAAACCCACCACGACCGCTTTCGTCTATTTTGAAGATAACATTACTCATGATTACTCCTTTTTTTCAGTTAGTATTCCCACCTGGGATGATCGGTAAGTTCACCAGCCTGATCATGTTACACGTTCCGCTTAAGCTGTACACGGAATTGTCACAGAGACTTCGCATCCATTTCCAGGACTGGATTTTATACTTGCATTTCCATTTAAAACGTACGCACGTCTTCGAATGTTTTCAAGACCGATGCCGCCACCTTTAACGGATAGATCAAAACCCTGACCATCATCACGAATCACAAGCACAAGTTCGCTGGGACGAACTTGCACCTGTATCAGGATGTTCCTGGCGTTCGAATACTTTATAATATTATTTAATTGCTCCTGTAATATACGCTGAAACGCGGTTCTGCATTCCGGGTGAATCTTGCTCTCATCGTCTGGGATATCAATTTCCACCGAGAACAGCGTATCCGCTTTCATCGTGGCTACCAGGTTTTGCACCTGCTCACGAAATGAATCCGTGCTGTTGATCGCAGGTGCGAGCTGATGCGAGAGCCTCCTGAGTTCATCGATGGCTTCTTTTGTATAATTTTTAATGTTTTCGAGGCATGTCCGCGTGAGGGTTTCATCTGAAAGGTTATCACGCATAAAATCAATATTCAACAAAGCAGCCCCCATGATCTGTTTAACATTGTCATGCAGTTCCATGCCAATTTGCATCCGTTCTTTTTCCTGGGCCTCGTTCACCGCTCTGCTGATCCGTTTGACTTCTTCCACGCGATCAGTGATGTCCAGCATGGTTCCGATCAGCGCCGGTTTTCCTTCATAAACAATTTCAGATGTTGTCATTTCGAGGTAAACAATTGACCCGTCTTTTCGGATAGCTCTTAAACCATACTGGTTATTACTTTCATGCAGTTCCGACCCGGCTTGATGATGATCCCGGTACACCGGGATATCCGCCTTGTGCATCAGTGCCTCTATGCTTTCCATCTCCTGCAATTCGCTTAAAGAATAACCCATGATCCGTTGATGTGCGGGGTTGATATATAAAACCTTTCCTTCCCGCATGATGTAGACGCCCGCCAGGCTTTTCTCTACAAGATTTCTGAACTTCTCTTCACTCTCCCTCAGCTTATCCTCGGCCTCTTTGGCTTTGGTGATCACTTCGGTAAATAAGATTATGCCGCCGATATCCCCATTATACTTTTTCCACGGATGGACTTCCCATCGCAGCCAGATCTTTTTACCGCTATTGTCGATGTAGAACTCTTCATCATGTTTTGCAGAGGTGCCCTGCAGGCACTGCTGATGAATGGCTCTCCAGCGCTCCGGGTTATCAGGGAAAAGTTCATAGTGGATTTTACCTATCACCTGCTGTCCTTCCAGCCCATAATCGCTGATCCATCTTTTGCTTGTGATGAGATAGCGCATATCCCTGTCGAACATCGCAAGCGCCGCCGGACTGTACTCGATGAACAGACGGAGCTGCTGCTCTCTTACCTGCAGGAGTTCCGAGATTTTTTTCTTTTCCGTAATATCTTCCGTCTGTGTTACAAAATATAAAAGCTGACCCAACTGGTCTCTGACACAGGATACGTTCAGGTTGACCCATAACATACGCCCGCCTTTGTCGATATATCGTTTCTCAGCGCGGTAAACATTCGTATTGGACTGCATGGCATCTTTCAGGAACTGCGTGCCTCCGTCCTGGTCCTCCGGGTGAGTAATATCCCTGAAACTCATGGAAAGCATTTCCTCCGAAGTATAGCCAAGCATATTGCAAAGCGCCTTATTTACCCTGAGCCATTTTTCCTCGGGACTTACCAGGGCCATTCCGATAGCTGAATGTTCGAAGGCGCCACGTAGCGTGGATTCGCTGACAGCCACCTGCTTTTGAGCCTGCCGAAGGCCGGTCAGGTCACGGCCGATCGCGAGGTAATGATCTCCATCGATCTTTTTTACTTTGATCTCCAGTTCAACGATGTCTCCATTTCTTTTAACAAGCCGCCATTCCCTTACCTGTTCCTCGCCCTGTTCCTGGAAATTCATGGCGGGGTAGCCCTGCCTGCCTGCTTGTGGTTCTACAAGTTCGGAAAATAGCTTTCCCATCAATTCATCGCTCTTATATCCAAGTAACCTGCATATACTGGTATTTACCTCTGTGATGAAACCCGATGAGTTGGTGACTATGATAGTATCGGATGCCTTTTCAAAAAAGGAGAAATACCGCTCCTCGCTTGCTTTTAGTTCTTTCGTCTTTTGCTTCACCAGCCGCTGCAGCCGGTACGGCTGCCTTGCTCCGTACCAGGCAAATAATCCTCCCGATACGGATAGCAGGAACCCAAGAATACAAAAAGCCAGCAGGGTTGGATCCGCTGGTTTTTTTGCGAATCGCGCATAAATCTTCCAGTCGCCCTCGGCAACTTCAACCGCCACCCGATCACCCTGTAGCAACTCTTCCTTTTGTGGTAAAAAAAACTGCTCCTTCCCGGTGTTCGGATCGATCTTGGACAATTGAAAAGCATAGATTGTATTACCTGAACTGTCAAGCCCAGTGGCATGTAGCAGCGTAGACAGCTTTACGATACTTGCGGAAAACCCCCAGAATTTACCTTCGGAGAAAAGCGGAAGTCGACCTACCACGCCAACGTATCCCTGTTTAAGAAGCAAAGGACCTGCATAGAACAGCGTCTTTGTATCAATAGCGCGCTCTGCTTCCCGGCTCACGAGCGAATCTGCCAGGATATCATACCCGATAGCCGCAGAATTTTCATCATAAGGATAAACCGCAGTGATGGTTCCACCTTCTACCAGTTCCAGGGCATCGATAAACTGATTGGATTCAAGCAGCTTCCTGGCTACTGTATCAAAGACGGCTTTGCCGCCGTACCGGCTGATGATAAATCCAAGGGTCCGGGTGGCATTGTCGCTATGATCGAGCGTAGCTGTAAGTTTATCCCTGACGCGGACTGCCGCATCCCTCAGCAGGCTCCGTCGCGCCTCCTGGGAATATAAAATCCGTTGATATGACAGGATGCCGACCGCTACGATAAGTACAAAGAATACCAGCCAGCCAATGACGGCCGGTCGCTTCAGGAAGTGAGTGCCGGGCGGAACACCCTTCTCATCCTCGTTATATCTATGTATTTCGGCAGGGCGGCTTTCCATAACTCATTATAAAGTACGACATATTCCTGACCATCCGGGTACGTTTTTTTCGAACCATATCACCCGCAATTAGCGCAGTTGTCTGAGCTGTTCAGGTAATGAAGACCAGGTATGGTGATTTCTTTTTCCAGCATACTGCTTTCTCCATCAATCATAGCTTTCACGGGTAGATCTTTCATTTCGACTACAACATTGATCGAATCGGCTACTTCCGCCTGTTATCGATGGAAGACATTTGTAATTCTAAATTAACAACAACATGAAAATATTTGTCACAGGAGCTTCCGGGTTTGTCGGAAGCGCAGTCGTAAAAGAACTTATCGGTGCAGGTCACCAGGTAACTGGCCTGGCGCGCAGCGAGCAATCGGCAAAAGCAATTCGTGACGCTGGTGCGGAAGTACTGAATGGGACGCTGGAAGATCTTCAGGTTTTAAGAGAAGGTGCAGCCAACGCCGATGGCATCATCCACACCGCATTTATCCACGATTTCACACAATATGCAAAAGCGAACCAGACTGACAGCGCCGCCATCAATGTGATGGGAGAGGCTATAGGTGGAACAAACAAATCAATGGTTGTAACATCGGGGCTACTGGGCGTCACAGGACAAAAGGGAATCATTACCGAAGAAAGCCGGGCTGTGAATTCCCCACGGAGTTCAGAAGCCGCCGCCTTAGCCCTCGCGGACAGAGGTGTAAATGCCTCAGTGGTGCGCCTGCCGCCGTCTGTGCATGACAAGGGCGATAAGGGATTTGTTCCGTTTATTATCGGGCTTGCCCGAGCAAAGGGCTTTTCGGCATACCCCGCCTCTGGCAGTAATCGCTGGTCGGCGGTACACCGCCTGGATGCGGCAAAACTATTTCGCCTCGCCATTGAAAAGGGTGCCGCTGGCGCCTTGTACAATGCTATCGGCGACCACAGTATTGAGATGAAAACGATTGCCGAATTAATTGGCAGTAAACTCAACCTGCCCACCCGATCCGTCAGCGGAGATGAACTTGCAAAACACTACGGCTGGATGAGCGGCTTCATTGGTATGGACTGCCCGGCCACCAGCGTGCAAACTCAACAGCAATTGGAATGGAATGCCATGGAAATCGGTTTGCTGCAAGACATGGAACAGCATTATTTTTAACCAGGATTCATTATATGGCGACAACAGGAACTATAAGAATCAGGTCAATAAGTGATTTTCATAAAGCCAGGGGGGTTCCGCCTCCTGCGCATCCTCTGATCAGTGTTGTTGATTATGCAAAAATGAAAAGCTCCGATGTAGACAAAGCGCCGGGGTTGCTTTTCGACTTTTACCTGATCTCTGTCAAACGTGGGATGGACGGGAAGATGCGGTACGGCCAGCAATCATATGATTTTGATGAAGGGGTGATGTTTTTCATGGCACCCAACCAACTGTTGAAGGTGCACCAGGGCCAGGGTAGCCAGACCCGTCAGGGTTGGCTGCTGCTCATCCATCCGGATTTCCTGTGGAACACTTCGCTCGCAAAATCGATACGGCACTATGACTATTTTGACTATGCAGTGAACGAGGCACTGTTCCTCTCTGAAAAAGAGGAACAGGTTATGAATGACATCGTTTCCAGGATCCGGCAGGAATATGCGGATAACATAGACACATTCAGTAAACAGATCATTGTATCACAACTGGAAGTGCTGCTCAACTACGCCGAACGATTCTATCACCGCCAGTTTATCACGCGCGAAAAAGCGAATCACCAGATAATCGACAAGCTCGAAAAGCTCTTGAACGATTATTTCAACCGCGAAGACCTGGTGCACGCAGGGCTTCCATCAGTGCAGGATATATCAGACAGCCTGAACGTTTCACCTGTTTATCTGCGCAGCCTGCTCAAAACATTGACGGGGCAAAACACCCAGCAGCACATCCACGAGAAACTGATTGAGAAAGCCAAGGAGAAACTCACCACAACTAACCTAACCGTGAGTGAGATCGCTTATGAGCTGGGTTTCGAACATCCGCAGTCGTTCAGCAAGCTATTCAAGACAAAGA
>JAEZAM010000023.1 GCA_023430465.1 Bacteroidota bacterium
GATGCTGGGCGCTGGATGGTTGGATGCTGGATAGTTGGATGTTGGATGAGAGGGAATTTTTTACTTTTTCATTTTGAATTTTTAATTACACAAGTACGCCCTGGTCCCTGAGTAGCCCATGAGTGCAGCGAATGGGCGTATCGAAGGGCCCTGAAATCCGGATGCTGGGCGGTGGATGGTTGGATGCTGGGCGCTGGATGGTTGGATGCTGGATCGCTGGATAGTTGGATGCTGGATAGTTGGATGCTGGATAGTTGGATGCTGGATGGTTGGATGAGAGGGAATTTTTTAATTTTTCATTTTTAATTTTTAATTGAACAGTAAGCCCCGGTCCCTGAATAGCCCATGAGTGCAGCGAATGGGCCTACTTGCCCTGCTTGCACTGCCTGCACTGAGCCTGTCGAAGGGGGCGAAGCGTAGGTAGGCTACGAGGAAATTTTTTAGTTCTTAGTTTTTCATTTGCGTCCTTTGCTCACTTTGCTCCCGAAGGTTCGGGATTTGCGTGAAAGTACTTCCTGCTCACCGACACTTCTCATTTTCTCCTTATCTTCCTAGCCAAACCGAAACACATATGCAGATCCTCGAGATAAAGGTGCTCAAAGGCCCGAACTATTGGAGCGTACGCCGGCCGAAACTGATCCAGATGAAACTCGACCTCGAAGACCTGGAACAATCCCCTACCAACAAGATCCCCGGCTTCCGGCAGCGGCTCGAAGCACTCATTCCTTCTCTTATTGACCACCGTTGCAGTGAAGGCGTAAAAGGCGGATTCTTCAGCCGCGTTGACGAGGGCACCTGGATGGGACATGTGGTCGAACATATCGCACTTGAGATCATGACCCTGGCGGGCATGGATTGCGGCTTTGGTCGCACACGCAGTACCGGCGAACGCGAAGGGGTTTATTTCGTTGTGTTCGACTACATGGAAGAAGATGCAGGCGTATATGCCGCCCGTGCAGCAGTACGCATTGCAGAAGCTCTGGTACTGGATCAGCCTTATGACATCGAGCCCGATATCCAGGCTATGAGGGAGATACGTGAAGACACCCGGCTCGGGCCATCCACCGGCTGCATCGTGGAGGAAGCAGCGAAACGGGGTATTCCTTTCATCCGCCTGAACAAGCAAAGTCTTGTACAACTTGGCTACGGCGTTCATCAAAAAAGAATCCGTGCCACGATCGCTTCTACCACCGGCAATATTGCTGTGGACATTGCCTGTGATAAAGAGGAAACAAAAGCATTGTTGTCGGCAGCAGAAATTCCTGTACCGCGTGGGACTGTTATCCGCACGGAAGAAGGGTTGAAAGAAGCTGTCGATAAATTCGGTTATCCGCTTGTAATAAAACCCATCGATGGTAATCATGGTAAAGGCAATACAACCAACATCACTACCTGGGAACAGGCCCTGACGGCATTTGAAGCAGCCAAACAATACGGGCGTTCCGTGATCATTGAGAAATTCATCACCGGTTTTGACTTTCGCTGTCTTGTCATCAACTACAAATTTGTTTGTGCTGCGTTGCGCACACCAGCATCTGTTACCGGTGACGGTGAACACAGCATTCAATGGCTGATAGATGAGGTGAATAAAGATCCGCGCCGGGGTTATGGTCATGAAAAGGTGTTGACACAGATCACGGTGGACCAGTTTACCCAAAAAATGCTGGATGATAAAAACTATACGCTGGACACGGTACCGGCCGCTGGCGAGCTTGTATTGTTGAAACCGACGGCCAACCTTTCCACGGGTGGCACCTCAACTGATGTAACGGATGAAGTGCATCCCGCGAACGTATTTATGTGTGAACGGATCGCGCGTATCATCGGGCTGGATATTTGCGGCATAGATATCATGGCGTCGGATCTTCGCACGCCGGTGAATGAAAATGGTGGCGCTATCCTGGAAGTAAATGCAGCACCTGGTTTCCGTATGCACATCGAGCCTTCTTATGGATTGCCAAGAAATGTGGCAGAGCCGGTAGTGGATATGTTATTTCCCAAAGGAACATCAGGGCGTATTCCCATCATAGGTATCACGGGTACGAATGGCAAGACCACAACTACGCGTCTAACAGCACATATTGCAAAATCTGCCGGAAAAAAAGTAGGCTATACTACAAGTGACGGGGTATATATTCAAAACCAACTGATGATGAAAGGCGACTGTACCGGGCCCGTCAGTTCCACTTTCGTGTTGAAAGATCCGACCGTGGATTTTGCGGTATTGGAATGCGCACGCGGGGGAATATTGAAATCAGGACTGGCCTTCCGGCACTGTGATGTGGCCGTGGTAACGAATGTAGCTGCCGATCATATGGGTCTTGGTGGAATAAACACCGTGGAGCAGATGGCCAAGGTAAAGGCCGTGTTGCCGGAAACTGTTTTTCCTCATGGATATGCCATCCTGAATGCGGATGATGACCTCGTGTATGCGATGCGCGAAGGGCTGGATTGCAACGTAGCGTTGTTCAGCATGGATGAAAACAATCCGCGGATAAAAAGGCATTGCGCCAAGGGCGGCCTGGCAACTGTATTTGAGAACGGTTTTATCAGCATTATGAAAGGTACGTGGAAGATCAGGGTGATGCCGGTGACCGAGATCCCGCTGACATATGAAGGAAAGGCGATCCATAATATACAAAACTGTTTGCCGGCTATCCTGGCGACTTACCTTTTCAGGGATATAACGATAGAAGATATCCGGTCAGCCTTATCGAGTTTTGTGCCATCGTCCAACCAGACACCGGGCAGGCTGAATTTTTTCAATTTCAGGAATTTCACGGTCCTGGCAGATTTTGCGCACAATCCGCATGGTTTGCGATTGTTGTCTGATTTCATCAGCAAGCTGGACTACCCGCGGCGGATCGGTTTGATCTCAGGTACGGGTGACCGGCGGGACGAAGATATACGTGAGTTGGGAAGTATATCGGCGGGTTGTTTTGATGAGATCATCATACGTTGCGATAAGAATTTAAGGGGCAGGACGGCCCAGGAGATCATAGATCTGTTGCAGGATGGGATCAGGGCGGTGAACCCTGGTTTGCCGGTGATGGTGATTGAAAATGAGAATGAGGCGCTGGAATACATTTATGCGCATCCGCAACAGGGGGCACTTTATACGATCATGTGTGATGTGGTAGCGGGTGCGCTGGATAAGATCAGGGAGCTGAAAGAGCGGGATGACGCAGCAGTTATAAGCCGGGTTGTTTAACTTGAAACTATTGACCACAATCTGCTATGACGAAGATTATCCAGAGCAGGATCATTGCCTCTGCGAAAGCGCCGCTTACAAAAACGGACCGGATTACTCTTCAGAGGAAGAAAAGCTCTAACCTTAAGCTGCTGGCTACGGGTTATATCCCCTTGCTGTTGATACTGCTGTATTTATTCCTCAATGGTGCAGGCGTAATTCAAAGAGATAAGGGAATGAATTCCGTAGAGTTCAACGATGAGGATATAGAACGATTCCATGTGGTACAACCGTGGGTGATGGGGTTCTTTTTTGTGATGCTCCACCTGTTTTTCGCTGTGGCATATTTCCGCAGTGTGGCACCGCTGGTGAGGGATCTCAGGTTTGGTGAGAAGTCATTGCTGTCTTTTAAGGCGGAAAAAAACGAAATGTCGGGTTTTGATAAATACTATGTAACAACCCCTATCCGTGAGAGCCAGTTGATCCGGATCTCGCGGGAAGATTTTTTCCGGATAGATGATGCCGGTGAATTGGTGTTAGCGATAGGGCCCAGGTCCTGCCAGGTGTTGGGGATTTCACAGGGTGAACACCGGATTGAAATCGTGGAGGGGTTTTGAAGGGGCGAAAAGGAGGAGACAGGGTTGATCTGGAGATAGGTTGGGATAAGATGATCTGATTTATATTTTTTTGATTCCATTTGGGAGAAAAGCGACTAAACCCTATTTTTGCAATCCCAATTGAAAAATTGGTACCTGCACTGGCAGTGGTATTGACCCATGGTGTAATGGTAACACTACTGATTTTGGTTCAGTCATTTAAGGTTCGAATCCTTATGGGTCAACTGGATAGATACAAAAACCGCTCTGGGAGCGGTTTTTGTATTTTCAGACTCTCTTCACGGGGGAAAAGAGAGCAAAAGGTTGTCAGCCTTTAAAAGGTTGACAACTTTCGATTTTGGCGTGTTTAGACCAGTTTTGTGCGTTGAAAAATACGGGTCGTCAGTCCGCGATTTACAGCCACCCAGGAGCATACGGTTGTCAACCTTTTAAAGGTTGACAACTTTCGATTTTGGCGTGTTTTGAACGCTTCCCCATGCTTAAAATACGCCCTGCTGACCGTCAACATCCCTCAACACCTCCATGTACTTCCTCACATAATCCTCCTTCTCCTTGCTCTTATACTGCATGATATATCTCGGATGCTCCAACGCTATAAGCTCTCCAAAGAACCGATACTCCTCATTCAGCCTACGCAAAAAGTGCGCATTCCTCCCAGTTCCTAAACAAAACACCCTATCTGTATAGACACCAAGTTCCACCAGTTTACTTATACTCTCCACAATAAATGGTTTCACCGCAGCCATTAGTTGCGGACTGTCGTAATAATTATAATTCACCTCTCTGCCCAATTTGTTGACAGAGGTAAACCCCAGTGGACAGGGTGAGTTGATATAATATTCACCATAAAACTTCTCCGGTCCCCCAAAGGCACGGATCATATCATACACAAATACCGACGACGGCTCATGTGCCATTTCACCGCGGTAATCTATCCCACATTCAGCAATCATCCGCTTTGGATCAGTAAATGGCACTCCCGTCAAACCCGCACCCAGGCGGCCGGGATTGATACCCAGTATCAACCTCCGCTGACGTTTATCAGAATAGTATTTCCTGAGAAACAATCTCGTCACCCGCAACGCCTCCGGGTTTTCCTTAAATGGATTCATGATCCGAATACCGGCAGGCAATGGGCTTCCCGTATACTCCAGTTTCTCATGAAAACTGATCGCCTTTTTTACGAAACTCATGCTCCAAATTTAATCGTTGTCTTCGCGGCTCAACTGCTTAAAACAGCTTTCACCGAAATTCCTGGAATAAATAACAATTATATTCGCTGGTTAACCCCCTGACTTTTCATCATTTAAACCAATATAAATTGATATCTAAAATGAACTGGAAAAGACACCTATTTTGCTAATAAATTTAGTAATATTGTCGCGGTATGGCTCATTTTTCACACGATATCATGCAAAGGCTGCAGCAGGAGATCCTCCCCTTGCAAGGCTATTCAGCTTCCGGTTCCGGCAAAACCGATGTCGGACTTGGTGTGATACAGGATGCATTTCCACAACGTCGATTTCCGACCGGTGCCATCCATGAATTTATAGCAGGAAACAGAGAATCACTCGCCGCCACTTCAGGCTTCCTGGCCGGCATCCTCAGCGCCCTGATGAAAAAAAATGCTGCGGCCATCTGGATTGGCACCTCCACCCGGATCTATCCCCCTGCCCTGCTCGCCTACAACATTCATCCCGAACATATCATTTTTCTGGATCTTAAGAAATCCACCGATAAACTCTGGGCTGCTGAAGAATCACTCAAATGTGAAGGTCTTGCCGCCGTGATCTGTGAAACCGCTGATCTTGATTTTACCGCCAGCAGGCGCCTGCAACTCGCAGTAGAGCAGAGCAAAGTCACCGGGTTCATCCTCCGCAATGATCTGCGCAGGATCAATACCACCGCCTGCCTGACCCGATGGGAAATAAAACCGCTCCCCTCCCATACAATCGGGGACTTACCCGGACCTGGATATCCCCGCTGGAAAGTTGATCTCCTCAAAGCGCGCAATGGTAAACCCGGTTCATGGGAACTGGAATGGGTTGCCGGAAAATTCCAATTGCTTCCTGCCATTTCTCCTCAACAGGAATATCTCATCAAAACTGCTTAAGATGGGCAAACGTTTCCTTAGCATATGGCTGCCTTATCTTAAAACAGACTGGATCGAATCAGGCCGGCCTGAATTGCGACAACAGCCTCTCGTTGTGGCTGCACCCCAACATGGCAGGCTCGTCATCACCGCCTCCAATATGGTGGCTGCTGCAAATGGCATCCACAAACCCATGGTCGTTGCCGATGCGCGTGCCATTCAACATTCACTACAGGTCATAAATGATAAACCTGGAATTGCACAGAAACTGTTGAAAAAACTGGCCCAGTCCTGCATCCGCTTTTCGCCTTTCGTTGCGATTGAAGGCAATGACGGACTTTTCCTTGACATCACGGGTTGTGCACATTTATGGAATGGGGAAGAGAATTACCTTAAAGCCCTCATCCGGCATTTCCTGGCAAAAGGATATCATGTTCGTACCGCTATTGCCGATACACCTGGCGCCGCATGGGCCATTTCACGGTTTGGTAAAAAACATGCAATCATTTCTCCCAATGAACATGGCTCTGCCATCCTTTCCCTTCCTCCGGCTGCACTGCGGATCGACCGGGAGATCATCCAACGTTTACACAAAGTCGGTTTGTCCACTATCCGTCATTTCATCGGCATGCCGAGACCATCATTGCGGCGAAGATTCGGTACACAACTCATTAACCGTATTGAACAGGCAACAGGGAAAAAAGAAGAACTCCTTCTTTCAATCATTCCTATCATCCCTCACCAGGAACGATTACCAGCACTGGAGCCCATCCTTACCCGTACAGGGATCGATATTGCCTTGAATGAACTTTTATCCGCACTTACACAGCGTTTGCTGACCACCGGTCACGGAATAAGGGAAGCAAGATTTACCTGGCACAGGACTGACGGAACTACTGGTCAACTCGAGATCGGCACAAACCGTGCAACCACCAATACCAGCCACCTGTTCCGGCTTTTCGAAAACAAACTCGATACCATCGATCCATCTCCGGGTATTGAACTATTTACACTCGATTCACCAAAGACGGAGCGTGTGAATCCCATTCAGGAAAAAATCTGGGAAAATACAGGCGGTCTCGATGATCAAAAATTGGCTGAACTGCTGGACAGGTATGAATCAAGGTTTGGCCGTGGTCATTTGCACCGGTTCTTACCTGCAGCACATCATTGGCCGGAAAGAGCAATCACCTCTACCAACTCCCTGCTTGAAGCAGCCCCTGTATCCTGGAACAACACCAGCCGACCAAGACCTGTGCAATTATTGAAAACACCTGAACGCATTGAAGTAACTGCACCGATACCGGATTACCCGCCCATGTTATTTCGCTATAAAGACCGCCTGCACAAAATCGTGAAAGCCGACGGACCTGAACGGATCGAGCAGGAGTGGTGGATCAGCCAGGGTGAACACCGTGATTATTACCAGGTGGAAGACGAAGCAGGCAGTCGGTACTGGTTATTTCGCCTGGGGCATTATACCGGAGATAAATCACACCAATGGTTCTTACATGGATTCTTTGCTTAAACAGTGGCTATGAAATATGCGGAGTTACAGGTTACGTCGAATTTCAGTTTCCTTCGTGGTGCATCGCACCCCGAAGAACTCGTTGAACAGGCAATTTTACTCGGCTATGAAGCCATTGCCATCACAGATCGCAATACCCTGGCAGGGATCGTACGGGCTCATGCTGCTGCAAAGAAAGCGGGCATTCGTTTCATTCCAGGATGCCGGATTGATCTGCAGGATGGTCCATCCTTGCTCGCTTACCCAACTACTCTTGCCGCCTACAGTTCATTGAGCAACCTCCTTACCAAAGGCAATCTGCGTGCGGAGAAAGGATCATGTTTCCTTTATCGAAAAGATGTTTATGAACATGCGGATGAAATGAAACTGATTATCATTCCCCCAGGATCACTGGACATTCATTTTAATTTCGATCAGACATTCATCGATGCGGCCAGGGAATACAAACATCAATTTGGTGATCGTGTGTATCTGGCAGCCAGCCGTGGGTATATGGGCGATGATAATAAATATCTTGCACGACTGCAGCAACTCGGCAGATTATATGACATACCGCTCGCCGCTACGAATGATGTGCATTATCATGAACCGGGCAGACGAGAACTGCAGGACATCGTATGTTGCATCAGGGAAAAATGCACGATCCATACAGCAGGCTATCTCCTCCATCCGAATGCAGAACGATACCTGAAAACGCCTGCTGAGATGCATCGATTGTTTCGGCAATACCAGGATGCCCTTCATCATGCTGCAGAAATTGCTGATGCATGCCGATTTTCATTGGACAGCCTGCATTATGAATATCCTGAAGAGATCACCCAGGATGGAAGAACACCACAGGAAGAACTGACCTTCCTTGCCTGGAAACATGCACGTGAAAGGTTTGGAGACAGCATCCCCGATAAAACGGCGCATGCAATCGAATATGAACTTTCATTCATCGGGCAGATGAACTACGCGGCTTATTTCCTGACTGTCTATGATATTGTGCGTTTCGCCAGGCAACAAAAAATTCTTTGCCAGGGAAGAGGCTCTGCTGCTAACTCCACGATATGTTATCTTCTTGGCATCACCTCGGTCGATCCTACAAAATTCGATCTGCTTTTCGAACGATTCATTTCTGCTGCGCGAAATGAACCACCCGACATCGATGTGGACTTCGAGCATGAACGAAGAGAAGAAGTGATGCAGTATATTTTCGCCAAATATGGTCGTGACCGTGCCGCCATTGTCGCTACGGTAACGCAGCAGCATCAGAAAGGTTCCATACGGGATGTTGGTAAAGCTATGGGGTTATCAGTCGATACCATCAACCGTATTTCGGGATCCATCTGGGAGTTTACAGATGAGTGGTTTGAAGGTAAACGGATGACAGAACAGGGCTTCGATCCCCGCGACCCCCATCTGCGAAAAGTTCTATCCCTCACACAGCAGTTCATGGGCTTTCCCCGTCAGCTTGGTCAGCATACCGGCGGTTTTGTCATCACCCGTGGTAGGTTATCTGATCTCTGTCCTATCCTTAATGCCAGAATGGAAGATCGTACCTGCATCGAATGGAACAAGGATGACATCGATGCCTTGGGTTTTATGAAGATCGATGTACTCGCCCTGGGCATGCTGACCTGTATCCGCAAAGGTTTTGATATTGCAAAATCATATTATGATCTTGATCTTACGCTTGCCAACATTCCGCAGGATGATCCCGCTGTATATGACATGATCTGTCATGCCGATACCATCGGTGTGTTCCAGATTGAAAGCCGTGCGCAGCAGTCCATGTTGCCAAGATTGAAACCCCGCTGTTTTTATGACCTGGTGATTGAAGTGGCCATTGTCCGGCCAGGGCCGATACAGGGCGATATGGTACACCCTTACCTGCGCCGAAGAAACGGTGAAGAAGCGATTACCTATCCATCGAAAGAACTGGAAGATATTCTTGGCCGGACGTTGGGTGTACCATTATTCCAGGAGCAGGCCATGAAGATCGCGATCGTAGCTGCAGGATTCACTCCCTCGGAAGCCGATGAACTCAGGCGTTCCATGGCTACATTCAAAGCAAAGGGGCTTGTTACAAAATTTGAAGAGAAACTTATATCCGGCATGAAGAAAAATGGATACACGGAAGACTATGCGCGACGGGTGTTCAAACAACTGGAAGGTTTCGGAAGTTATGGCTTCCCTGAGAGTCATGCTGCCAGCTTTGCATTACTGGTATATGTTTCATCCTGGCTCAAATGTTATTACCCGGATGTGTTTGCCTGTGCTTTACTCAATAGCATGCCGATGGGATTTTATCAACCTGCACAGATCGTCATCGATGCACGCAAACATGGCGTCGATGTACGGCCGGTTGATATCAACTTTTCTGAATGGGATAATAAATTGGAAGAGAAATCAGGAAAATATTGTGCGCTTCGTTTAGGTTTCAGGCAGGTGAGCGGATTGAAGAATGATGATATGGAACTGTTGCTGCGCAATCGTGGAGAAGGGTATCAATCGATCGATCAGTTGAGAGCGGCAGGAGTGCCCGAAGCGGCACTGGAGAAACTGGCGGATGCGGATGCGTTTCGTTCGATCAGACTTGACCGACGCCAGGCAACCTGGGAGCTCTCAGCCAAAGACCGCATGACCGGTGCTTTTACAGGTCAATCCGCCGCCGGTCCGGAAGAGGAGTTGACCATTTTACCTAAAATGAAAATGGCCGAACATGTGGTGCATGATTATGCCGCGACATCGCTTTCACTTAAAGCCCACCCTGTAAGTTTTGTCCGGGAAAAACTTGACCAATTGCACATTGTGCGAACCAATGATCTGGGTACATTGAAGGATGGTGCGCTTGTGAAAGTCGCAGGACTGGTACTGGTCCGGCAACGTCCCGGAACTGCGGGTGGTGTATGTTTTATGACGATCGAAGATGAAACCGGTGTGGCCAACCTGGTGATCTTCCAGAATTTATTCGAGAAATTCCGGAAACCTATCCTTCAATCGAGGTTGATTATGGCTGAAGGCAAACTGCAGATCGAAGGGGAAGTGATCCATGTGATCGTCCGCTCATGTCACGATTTATCACCCTTCCTTCGCGGATTATCAGTCAATAACGACAACGATCATAAACTCCTTACACTCTCGAGAGCCGATGAAAAATCCATTCCTCCCGCACAAAACAAACGATCACAGGTGCGGGTGCAGGGGGATAAGGTGATCCCGGAGGCGAGGAATTTCAGGTAGGTGCTGGGGACTGGGGGCTGGGGACTGGACAGATAGATGCTGGATAGATAGATGCTGGATAGATAGATGCTGGATAGATAG
>JAEZAM010000055.1 GCA_023430465.1 Bacteroidota bacterium
ATCCAGCACCCAGCACCCAGTACCCAGCACCTAGTACCCAGTCCCCAGCACCCAGCATCCAGTACCCAGCACCCAGCATGTCCCTTTCCCTCGATCCCGTTTGTTATTACTCTGTAAAACGATTTACTTAGTAAAAAACAACACAATGAAAGACTACATCCTTCTTTTCAGGCACGAGAATGTAACAGGCAAGGTTTCTCCCGAGCAGATGCAGCAATGGATGAAGCAACAGATGGAATGGGTGGGGACAATTGCCGCGCAGAACAAGTTCGTTGGTGGCACAGGTTTGTTATTTGACGGGGCAAAAGTGGTGAACCATCAGAAAATCGTTACCAACGGGCCATTTGGTGATATCAAAGAGACACTGGGGGGCTATGTCATCGTTCGGGCGGAATCAGCCGAGGAAGCAGCGGAGTTTGCCAAAGGCACACCCATCCTGCAAGGCGAAGGAAATACGGTGGAGATCCGGGAAATCGTGAAGCATTAAATTTGAGCCGCCCAATTACGGCTTTGTTCTATGCCTGCCAACGAACTTATACCCCATCTTTTTAAAACGGAATATGGCAAACTTGTCGCCATACTCACCCGTACGTTTGGCCTGGATCATATCGAGGTGGCAGAGGACATAGCCAGTGAAACCTTTGTAGCTGCGCTGGATCATTGGCCATACCACGGTATGCCGCCCAACCCGGTTGCCTGGATTTATACAGTGGCGAAAAACAAGATGAGAAATCATTTTGCTCGTGACCAGCGTTTGAAAGAGATAACCAAAGGCATCCCTTCATTTGTAACTGGGGACGAAACACGGCCGGATGTATCGGAGCATTTCATCGCGGATAGCCAGTTGCAGATGTTGTTTGCTGTTTGTCATCCGGCGATCCCGGCAGAATCGCAGATTTGCCTGGCTTTGCGCGTATTGTGTGGCTTGGGCCTCGACGAACTAGCCACCGCCTTTTTGACGAATAAAGAAACGATTCATAAGCGATTGCAACGGGCCAAACGAAAGCTGCGGGAGAATCGGGTGAAATTGGTAATGCCTGCACCCGGACAGGTGCAAGAACGTTTGGAGTCGGTGTTGCAGACGATCTACCTGTTGTTTAGTGAGGGTTATTATTCGGAAAGCAATGAGGGGATCATCAGACCGCAGCTTTGTGTAGAAGCGTTGAACCTGGCTTACCTCCTGCTAGGTCATGCATCAACAAATACACATTCATCTAATGCATTGATGGCGTTGATCTGCTTCCAGTCGTCCAGGCTGGAAGCACGAGCTGCGGGCAACGGGCGAGTTGTACTTTATGGAGATCAGGACCGAAAACTATGGGACACTGCGCTGATCGAAAAAGGCTTTCATTACCTGCAGATCGCGTCCGGGTGGCCAATTACTTCCACTTATTACATGGAGGCAAGTATTGCATACTGGCATACGTTGGAGGATAATAACCCGGATAAATGGCCGGCCATACTCAGATTATACGATTCCCTGCTGGCGATCAGGTATTCGCCGGTTGTGGCGTTAAACCGGCTATGGGCATTCTCAAAGGTTTACGGTCGTTCTGAAGGCCTCGAAGAAGCCATAGAACTGTCGATGGAGGATAACCACTTTTACCACATGTTGCTGGCGGAGCTGCATATGCCCACATCACCCGCGGCGTCGTTAAGCCATTTCAAAAAAGCCTATGCACTTTGCAAGACAAAAACAGAGCGCTTATTTATTGAACAAAAAATCGGAGCTTTTCTAGTCTAAATCTAGTTATCCTGATCGAATATTAACAAGTATTAATTAAGATAAACTGGTATGGATGGTAGTAAACCAGTAAGGGCGGAGGTATAGAGATGATGACGGTTCACCAGGATAAGCAAAGGATTGATTTTGCTTGCTCAGTCGTTTGGCAATTTGCCAACAACCGAGCATATCAGTGTGTATTAACTGAACACCAAATGTTCAAGAAAAAAGTGGAGCTGAGGGGAATCGAACCCCTGTCCAAACACATTCCTCAAAAGCTTTCTACATGCTTATTTCATTATTGTTTGTCGGCAATGAGCAGGAAATGAACAAACCCTGCCTACCGGCAGGCAGGCAATCTCATCACTTAGCTGGATAGTCTTAAGCAACCGGCACAGCCTACGGTTGCAGCAATCTGTATTTGTTTTTAAGTCGGCGGCGGGGCGTGGTAACAGACCAACCGGCCCGGCGGCCCTAATGACTACTTAATCACTGATTAGGCAGCCATGGCATACTGAGTATTGCCATTTATAGTTTGAATATTCAGATTTACGTGCTAATTAAACAACGCACGACATGCTTACACTTCCAAAGAGCTATGCTGTCAAAACCGGTACAGCCCCGGCTTGTAAAGGTACGAAATTTCCCTGAGATAGAGGTTGAGGCTGAGGTTGAGGTTGAGGTTGAAGCTGCTTGCCCTGGTTGCGCTGAGCGTGCCGAACCGAACCTGTCGAGGGGAGGCTGAGGCTAGCCGACAAGGGCTTCAGCCCGGTTGTCGGCCGATATGAATAGCCCGGACTTCAGTCCGGAGCCTACATACCATATCGAATGAATGCAAATACGAAATCGGGAAAAGAGAACGAGAGCTGGTTAACGACTTTCTGATTTTTCATTTTACTTTTTAATTACAAATCAGGCGACTACGAGACCAGAGGGTACAGCGATCAACATCAACTACCTTAACCTCAGCCTCAACCTCACTCACCCCCTACCTCCTCCAACTGCTCCATCATCATCTTTGCCTGCTTTTCCTTCAACTCATACTCCATCACCCCCATCGATGCCATGATCATGATCCGCTTCACGGGTGAAGCCTGTAACGACCGTAAAGCGTCCGGCGGCAATGAATAAAATGCATAGGCAAAACAACCATAACCACTCACCAGCCGGCGCGACTGGCTGCTGGTGCGTGTCGCCAACCGAACCGTTTCACCATTCGCCAGGATCAGCTCCACTCCCGCTCCTGCCTCTATCGTGAACACGCTTGTACGGCCCGTCTGGATATAAAACGAGAGCATATATCCCTTCGATGTACGATGCGCGGTCGTCTTCAACATCTCGGCCACCGCATTGCGGCTGCCGGGGCTGACATAGATCTTCTTCTCCTTTGTTGACCACATCGTATCGCCACTGTCATATACTTCCATCTTTAACTTCCGCTGTGCCAGTGCGGTGCCTGAAACGGCCATAATCGCCAGGAGAAAGAGGAGAAATCGCATACTTAAGAAGTTATAGTGGTTGATATGAAAATACGAAATTCCCGGGCACCGTAATTCAAAAGTAAAAATTCAAAAGTCAAAAGAAAAAGTCAACTCAAAACTGAAAACGGGAGTTGGGTGCTGGAACTGGGAATTGGGAACTGGGTGCTTGGAGCTGGGAACTGGGTGCTGGGAGCTGGGAGCTGGGAACTGGCAACTGGGTGCCTGGAACTGGGAACTGGGAACGTAAAAGTGGAAATGTAAATCTGCGGACAAACAATATCAAGTTTTTTTGTGTCTTGAGTTTGACGTTTTGCGTTTTGAATTTTACGTTTTGAATTGTTTTGAATTTTGCATTTTTCTCCGGCACGCTTTTTTATCCATTTTCACTAAAAACACCATGGAAAATAAAAATAACAGCGTACCAGCCCGCGACAACGAGATCGAAGAACTGGCTGCCGGCAGGGATTCAGCCACAAGACGTGACTCCAGCAAAGCCTCCCTCGACAAAACAAGGCTGGAACAGGAACAGGAGGGTATCCGTGTTTTCACCGAAAAAACTGAGCACCAGCTTGACAGTGACCAACAGGATGGGGAAATTCTTGCTGCCAATGATTCCCGGACCGACTCAATTGCAGGTGTCGAAGAAGACAGTAACCTCGATATCGTTATGGGGACCGAAGCCGATGTAACGGAGGAAGACCTCCTCATCCTCGGTGATAAAGACCAGGACATGGATGAAGGGGAAGACGAACTCCTGGCAAAATCCAGCCTCGACAACACCGACCTCGATGGCGATCCCCTGAATGAAGGCAGCTCTACACTGTCAGCAACCGGCGACGACCTGGACACCGGCGATACCGATCAGAACAATCCCGAAGACGACGCAATGGGCCAGGGCGATGAAGCCAACAGCTACTATAGTCTCGGCGATAACGATACCACCGACGAGAGCGATTCCAATAACCGCTAAATAAACGTATATGGATAAGCAGCAACAAACGGGCAATCTTGATTCCAATGGACCAAATGCCACAAGTGGTGAAGCCCGCCCTGATGATAAAGTCCAGGATAAATCCGGCATAGGCGGCAAATTCAACTCAGGTGTGACTTCCTCTGATCCTGAAGAAAAAAGAAATATTGAAAAACAGGGAACAATGCTGGACCATCAACCCGGAGAAGACAATAGCAACGGTGATGATGAAGCGCATTAAAAGCTTCCGGCAAAAATGACAAAAGGCGCAACGGCCATCTTCTTAGATTGTCGTTGCGCCTTTCTATTGGTCAATACGCTAATGAGACAGCTCACCTATCGTCCCCAGCCTAACCAGTCGTTCAGGTTTGCATAGAGCATCAATGCCAGCAGGATGATCATACCAACCGTCTGTGCATACTCCAGGAATTTTTCGTTCGGCTTGCGTCCGCTGATCATCTCATACAATGTGAACATGACGTGACCTCCGTCGAGTGCGGGGATAGGCAACAGGTTCATGAAGGCCAACACCACGGAAAGGAACGCGGTAATTCGCCAGAAAGCTTCCCAGCTCCACTCGCCCGGAAACGCATTTCCGATCGCCTTGAATCCACCAACGGCTTTATAGCCGCCCGTATTTGGATTAAGGATTTTTTTGAACTGATCGATATAATCCGAAAGATCCTCTCCCACTTTATTGAATCCTGCGGGGAATGCCTTAAAGAATGAATACTTTGTGATGTTCAGTTTCAACCAGCCAAGACTGTCTGCCTGCGCGAAACTCATGCCATACGGTTCAAACCCAATCGTGCCTTTTTCATTCACATTAGCCGGGAATGTGATCTGCTCGTTACCGCGTAACACCGTCACGTTTACTGTCTTGTTCGGATTCTTGAGCAAGGTGCTTCTGAGTTCATCGAAGAACTCGATCCTGGTACTATCGACCGCTATGACCTTATCATTTGGCCGGAGGCCAGCTTTGTAGGCTCTTCCGGTATCCGGAACAAACTGTGCGATCACCGGAACACGTGGTTCGATCAGGCTGATCCGACCGCTTTTCTTGTTTTCTATTAATTGCCCAAGTAAGTCTTCAGGAACTGTGAGCGCCATGCGCTGTCCGTTTCGCTCAATGGTGATTGAATCATCCATCACGATCATTCGCTTGAGCGTTTTGCCAAAATCATCAAGTTCCTTCCCATCGATGGAAATGATCTTGTCACCACTGCGAAGACCCATATTGTATAACGTGGTGTCTGTAACTGCGATACCATACTTGAGAGAACTGGCGGGAATCTTTTTATCTCCCCAATGCATCAACACAAATGCATACACAATGAAGGCAACCAGTACATTCATGATGATACCACCCAACATGATGATCAGCCTTTGCCAGGCAGGCTTACTGCGAAACTCATATTCTTTAGGTGGCTGCTTCATGGCTTCCTTATCCATGCTTTCATCGATCATTCCCGAGATCTTGACATATCCACCCAATGGCAACCAGCCGATACCGTAAACGGTATCACCCACTTTCTTTTTTACAAGGGCGAACCAGGGGTCGAAGAACAGGAAAAATTTTTCTACCCGGCACCCGAACCAACGGGCAGTGATATAATGTCCGAACTCGTGCAAAACGATCAGGATCGAGAGAGCCAGCAGCAACTGTCCCACTTTGACAGCAACCTCGGACCATATAATGAGTAAGTGCATAGAAAAAGCCGCTTTTTAAAAACGAACCGCAAATATCACCTAATTCGGAGATATTACGGAGCCACCGGTCATTTATTTGATTTACGCGGCTTGCATCAGAGCCGCATCAGGTCAGCGGCATACGTCCGCGCCTCACCATCACTGGCATAGTATTCCTCCAGCGTCGGATGCTCTACAAAAGGTATTTTCTGCATTGTCTTCTCGATCACATCGGTCATATCAAGAAAGTTCACCCTATTGCGGAGAAAAGCATATACGGCAATTTCATTTGCAGCATTCATCACGGCCGGCAGGTTGCCACCTTTCTCCAGCGCTTCCATTGACAATGCCAGGTTACGGAACGTGCGGAGGTCAGGATCTTCGAAGGTCAATGTGTTGAATTTGCGAAAATCCAGCCGTGGGAAATTATTCGGTATACGTTTGGGAAATGCCATCGCATATTGGATGGGCAATTTCATATCGGGCAAGCCCATTTGCGCCTTGATGCTTCCATCTTCAAATTGGACCATGCTATGGATAATGCTCTGCGGATGCACTACAACCTGGATCTGTGATGGCTTAAGATTGAACAGCCATTTTGCCTCGATCATCTCAAGACCTTTATTCATCAGCGTTGCCGAGTCGATCGTGATCTTTGCCCCCATGCTCCAGTTGGGATGCTGCAGTGCATGCTCGCGCTTCACGTTCACCAGGTAGTTGGGCTTCCGGCCAAGGAAGGGACCTCCGGACGCAGTAAGAATAATTTTCTCAACAGCATTTCTCCCCTCACCTACGAGGCATTGAAAGATGGCCGAATGTTCGGAGTCTACGGGAATGACCGGTACTCTTTTTTCCACTGCCCGCCGCATGACGATATCACCGGCTACCACGAGCGTTTCTTTATTGGCTAACGCAATGGGTTTACCGATACTGATCGCCTGCAGTGTCGGGCGCAGACCGGCATAACCGACAATGGCAGCAAGCATCAGGTCATAACAATCGATGCCCGCGGCCTCTTCCAGCGCCTTTTCCCCGGCAAAGACTTTCACGTCCGTTCCGGCGAGCGCATCTTTTACTTTCTGGTATTTGCTGTCATCACCGATGACAATAATGTTTGGGTTAAATTTAAGCGCCTGGCTGATCAGCAGGTCTTCATTCCCATGGGCGGTGAGTATTTCAGCGGAGAACTTATCCTCGTTTGCTGCGATAACCTCCAGCGCCTGGGTTCCGATGGAGCCTGTTGATCCGAAAATGGCAATTCGTCGTTTCTGATAGCTTTCGCTCATAAAACTTAATACTTTATTTATTTCGCGTGAGTTTTCACGCAAACCAGAGCCGAGTGCGGAGTGCGGAGTGCGAAGTGTGGATTACGAGGTCGGATGTCTGCTCCCGCATCCCGGATCCCGCATCTCGAAACCCGCATCACTCCGCCCATCTCACCAATTCATCGGCTATCTTCCTGTCGTTGCTTAGCCGTGGCACCTTGTTCTGTCCGCCTAATTTACCAACCGACTTCATATAATCAATGAACCCGTTTTTTTTCACCGGGGTAAGTTTCAGCGGGCTCAGGATATTGCCTGTGATCAGGTCATCGTAATACACGTTCTTCTCGCGAAGATTCTGATCCAGCTTCTTTGCGAAGGCAACGAGATCGCCCGGCTTGTTGTCGAACTCAATGAACCACTCATGGTATGATTTGCCATTGCCTTCGCTGACCATTGGAGCAACTGTAAACTCAGTGACATGCACGTTTTCTTCAGCGGCGGCCCTGAGCAGGCTGTGTTCCACCTCCTCCCCAATTACGTGCTCACCAAACGCCGAGATGAAATGCTTGATACGTCCCGTTACGACGATCCTGTATGGATCCACCGACACGAAGCGCACCGTGTCACCAATGTTATAACCCCAGAGCCCAGCGTTGCTGTTAATGATCAACGCATAATTGACTCCTACACGCACATCCTTCAATGAAATTCGTGGAGGATCAGGCTTTGACATCTCGCCTGCTTCAACGAACTCATAGAATATTCCGCTATCCGTATTCAGCAACAATCCTTCCGCATCCTGCGTATCCTGGAAAGCAAAGAAGCCTTCGCTGGCCGGGAACAATTCAATGGTATCAATTTTCTTCCCGATGCTTTCAAACAGCTTTGCTTTGTACGGCTCGAAGTTCACGCCACCCTGCACCATGATACTGAAATTGGGAAATATTTCAGCGATCGACTTTCCTTTTCTTCTGATGAGCTCATCGAAATACATCTGCATCCAGGGTGGTATGCCACTAATGAGGCGCAGGTCCTTATTGATCGTTTCATCAACGATCTTGTTCAACTTCGTCTCCCAATCCTCGATGCAGTTCGTCTCATAAGACGGAAGTTGATTCGTGCGCAGATAACTCGGTATGTGGTGGTTCACGATCCCGCTCAGCCTTCCGGTCGGTATGCCTGCCACCCGTTCCAGTACGGGTGATCCGGAAAGGAAGATCATTTTGCCGTCTGCAAAAGCATGATTCCCTGTTTCCGCCATATAGCAAAGCAGGGCGTTACGGGCGGTGTTGATGTGGTTCGGGATGGAGTCTTTGGTGATGGGTATGTATTTCGTGCCGCTGGTAGTGCCGGAGGTTTTAGCAAAATAAAGCGGCTGCCCTTTCCAGAGGACATTGTGCTTGCCTTCCTTGATCATATCAATAAAAGGGCGCAATTGTTCATAATCGCGGATGGGGATGGCCTGCCGGAATTCTTCGTAATTCTTTACCTGGCCCAGTTTCGCCTCCCGGCCAAATTCCGTAAGCTGGCCCGTCCGGATCAGTTGTTTCAGGATCTTTTCCTGGTCTGCTACGGCCGTGCTCATGCCGCGCCGGATACCTTTATATATATAGGATGCAAAAGGCTTTGCGAGTAATGATTTGATTTTCAAGCTATGAGATTTTAAAAGATCGGCAAAATCCTCCCCCTTCTTCCCTGGTTTGGCTGACTTGCAAAGGTCGCGTTTCTTTGCGTTCCAGCCTAACCCCGGCAAAGATAACAGGCTGGAGGGCAGCGGAAACCATTCGAATTAAAACTTTGACATTCCGTTTGCCAGTTCGGAATTTCCCCATACCTTTGCATCCCTAATTTCAGACTATGATAGCAGTAATAAAAGTAGCCGGACAGCAGTTTAAGGTAGCGAAAGATCAGACCTTATATGTCCCCCGAGTTGAGGGCAATGCCGGTGATAAAGTAAACCTGGAAGTGCTCCTCGTTGATGCAGATGGTAAATTGTCTGTTGGCTCTTCAGTGAGCACAAAGGTAGAGGCAGAGATCCTCGGCCAGGTAAAAGGTGATACTGTTATCGCCTACAAGCAGAAAAGAAGAAAAGGCTTTCACAAAAAGAAAGGTCATCGCACTGCTTATACCCAGATCAAAGTAACAAACATCGCTTAATAAGTAAACAGTTTATGTTGAGTGATCACTACTCAACTTACAAACCTGTAAACGCATAAACTTAATAACATGGCACACAAGAAAGGTGAAGGTAGTGTAAAGAACGGCCGCGACTCACAAAGCAAACGTCTTGGCGTTAAAATATTCGGCGGTCAGCCTGCGATCGCTGGTAACATCATCGTTCGTCAGCGTGGTACCGAGTATCACCCTGGAAAAAATGTTGGTGTTGGTAAAGACTATACCCTCTTCGCATTGAATGATGGTGTAGTTGAATTCCGCAAAGGAAGAAGCAACAGAACTTTTGTTTCTGTCAATGTTGCAGAAGCCTGATTTAATTTTTGCCATTTTTTGTAGAAAAAATTTGGGTGGTATAAAATAATTATTATTTTTACTATCGATAACCCATTTATTACTAAACATTAAATTCTAAAAAAATGGCAACAAAGAAAAAAGCTGCAAAGAAAGTAGCGAAGAAAGCTGCTCCTAAAAAAGCTGCTAAGAAAGCTGCTCCTAAAAAAGCCGCTAAGAAGAAAGCTGCAAAAAAGAAATAAGTTTATCTTCTTGCAAACTTATACGAAAGTCCCGCCCAGCGGGACTTTTTCTATTTCCACCTTTTCGCATTTTCACCACCAACCTCACCCCCATCCCACTGAATTTTCTTTAATTTGCGGATGGACAACTCTGCCATTGCCGAATCATTTTCACTGCTCTCCAAACTCATGGACATCCATGGTGAAAACTCCTTTCGCAGTAAAAATTATTCCATAGCAGCCTACAATATCGACAACCTCAACATCCAGTTGAAGGATGCCGACCCATCCTCCATCGCCCAGATCAAGGGCATCGGTGAAAGCATCGGCACAAAAATCCGCGAGTTGATCGATACCGGTGAACTGTCCCTTCTCAACGAGTATATCATGCGCACACCGCCGGGTGTCATTGAAATGCTGCAGATAAAAGGCATCGGCCCGAAGAAGATCCATACCATCTGGAAAGAAATGGAGATCGAATCTGTTGGTGAATTACTATACGCCTGCAATGAGAACCGCCTTACCCGGTTCAAAGGCTTTGGTGAAAAAACCCAGCAGAATGTGCAGGAGGCAATTGAATTCTTCCTCCTCAACCAGGGCAGTTTCCTTTATGCCCAGTTGGAAGAACTGTTTCCACAGGTTGATGGTTATCTGAAGAAATTATTTTCACCGGATAAAGTGCATGTCACCGGTGCTTACCGCAGGCAAGACCTTACTATCGACGAGCTGGAGTTTGTAGTACTGGCCAGTAATGATACCGTAAAACCAAAATTTCAGACTGCACAGCCGCCGGAGCTGCTGGAAGAAAGCCCGGTGATGCTGCTGTATCGGCTAAAAAACGGCCTGAAACTGAAGCTGCACACGGGTTCCAGCCACATGGGCAGCGCTTTGTTCCGTACCACCGGGCCTGAGCAGTTCCTGCAACAGTTCCGCCTTCAGTTCCCTTCGGTATCGATGGACCAAACCGACAATGAAGCAGACATCTTTTCGCGTGCGGGCATGGAAATCATTCCGCCACCACTTCGTGGTTGCGAAGAGATGTTGCCGCTTGCATTGACAAATGAATTGCCTGCACTGATCGAACCGGCGGATATAAAAGGGATCATCCATACCCATAGTACCTGGAGCGATGGCGAACACAGCATCGAAGAAATGGCTGCAAACTGCATTAAACAGGGGTTTGAATACCTCGTGATTTCCGATCACTCGCGTGCCGCAGCTTATGCCAAAGGGTTGAGCATAGAACGGATCAGGGAACAACAGTTCGAGATCGACCAGTTGAATGCCAGGCTTCAGCCCTTCAGGATCTTCAAAAGCATCGAGTGTGATATCCTGAACGATGGTTCCCTGGATTACCCGGACGAGATACTCGCCACATTCGATCTCGTCATCGCATCGGTGCATAGCAATCTGAAGATGAGTGAAGAAAAGGCCATGCAACGCGTAATGACTGCCATAGCCAATCCCTATACCACCATCCTTGGCCACCCTACCGGCCGGCTGCTGCTCAGCCGCCGCGGCTATCCGCTTGATCATACAGCGCTCATAGATGCCTGCGCTGCAAACAAAGTGGTGATCGAACTCAACGCCCACCCGCGCCGGCTGGACATCGACTGGCGTTATATCCAATACGCGATACAGAAAAATGTATTGCTTTCAATTGACCCTGATGCACATAGTGCCGATGCCTTCGGTGATACACGCTACGGCGTACTCGCTGCACAAAAAGGCGGACTTACAAAATCAGGAAACCTCAGCAGTATGAGCCTGCAAGAATTTGAAGCCTTCCTACAGCAACGCAGATTTGAGAAAGGGATCTAAGCGATAACAGGCAGTGATACATGGAAAGTGGTTCCAACCCCCCGCTCGGTTTCAAACCAGATATTTCCTTTGGCCTGCTCGACGATCCCTTTACACATGGCCAACCCGAGACCGGTACCGGAAGACTTGGTGGTAAAGTTTGGTATGAAGATCCGGGAACGCATTTCATCAGCAATCCCTTCGCCGTTGTCCGTGATACTGATGGTGACGATCTCTCCTTCGAGGGCCTCGCTGATCCGAATCCTGCAGTGCTCACCTTTGCAGGCTTCTTTGGCGTTTGCAATGAGGTTCGTGAACAAGCGGTTCATCTGCGTCCTGTCAGCACGTAACCTGATCGGGTGTGGCAATGGATCCCAGGTAAATTCTATCGCCGGGTCAGCCTGGTAAAGATCACGCAGGGAGCCAAGCACATGATGAAGGTCAAATTCTTCTACATTGGTATACCCGATATTGGCAAATTGTGAGAAGTCTGCTGCGATCTTGGAAAGGTGATCGATCTGCTCCACCAGTGTTGCCGCCACGTTACCCGACAATTCCTTTACGTTCGGATGATTGCCATCGATCGCTTTTTGCAGATACTGAATGCTCAATTTCATCGGCGTGAGCGGGTTTTTGATCTCATGGGCTACCTGCCGCGCCATTTCGCGCCATGCACCTTCCCGTTCTGTCTTCGCGAGCGCGGCAGCACTTTCTCCAAGCTTCGTCACCATCTTGTTGTATTCAGTAACGAGGTCGCCGATCTCATCGTCCCTGTTCCATTCGATCTCCTCATTTAGTTTACCCAGATTAACATCTTTCATTTTGGTACTGATGATCGAGAAGGAACGGGTGATCCTGTTTGTAATGAACAGGGCTATAAGGCCTGCCACCAGCAGAATGAAAGCATTCAGGTTGATCACTGTTACGATGAAGTTGGATATCTCCTGGTTCAGCTCACCCTGTGAGGTGAAATATGGGATACTCAGGTAAGCGTATTCCTCTCCCGATTCACCTATGATCACAGGGGCGTAAATACTCTGGTATGAAAGGTTGGCAATCGACTCCTCCTGCACATGCTCGATCTGGTGCAGCCTGTTGAGGTGGTAGTAGGCTACCGGGTGCATTTTCTTACTAAGAACGCCCTTGGTATAGATATTCGTTTCAGAGGAAACCTGGAGATCGCCTTTCAAATCGTATACGTTGACATCCATGCCATGGATGTCGGATATTTCGTTTACCAGGCTTTGCAGGCTGTAATTCGAGATCGAGTCGTACAGCCGCAACACGTCGTCAAAGGCGCTGTGGGCATCCACCCGTTTCTCCATCTCATTTACCATGATCTTCATTGTCCTGCTCAACTTGTCGCTATTGGTGCGATTGTAACGGCTTTTGAAAAAGTTGATGGTGGCTATACCAATGATGATGAAGGAGAAAATGCTGACAAAGATGATGGTGCTGTGTACCTGGTTGCGAATATTGAAATGGAAAAAACGAAGGAATCCTTCGAAATCATAGGCTGCACGGACCAGCAGCGACAATACCTGCACGATGAAAACCAAAAATATAAACGAGCAGAAGATATAGGAAAACAGCGTGATCGATTCGATCAGGGTATCTCGTTTCCTGGCTATCACCACCACGCGCTCATTGGCCGCCCAGTACCACAGCTCATCAAACTCCTCCGTCGAAACCCGCGTGAATTCGCTTTCGCCCGGCGCCCGGGTTTTTGTGAGCCGTGTGGCAAACGGGTATTTAGGGGATTTGGAGACCAGTCGCTTTTTTGAATACACAGCATAAGAATAGATCGGCGAGTTTTCCGGATCGTTTCGTACCGACTGCTTGAATAATTCGGGGAACAGGGCATCACTGCTGTATTGCTTCGGATTCGACAGGATGAAGAAGTAACCAATCGTATTGTTCAGGCTATCCTGCACTTCTTTGCGCGTTATATAGGTGTACTTGTCAAAAGCCGTCTCATAGTAGAACAGATCTTCTGTGGTGGTGGGCTTGGATTGCAGCGTAACAATTGTGTTCAACGCCACATAGGTGGTATTATCTTCATTGTAAAGCGGCATGCCCGCCTCATCGTATACGTAGAGCGTGGTCGCATATTTATCAAGGTAACCAGAGTAATTGCCGGAAATGATGCTGTCCCGCAATTGCCGGCTCGTGGCGCTGTCAGCAAATCGCGCAAAATTGGCCGTAAGGAAATCCTGGTCAAGGTACTTGAGGGCGATGCTCATCAATCGCTCACTTGAGGGGTCTGTCTGCACCGCAAGCTTTTCTGCATAGTACTTCCGCTTCGCCCACTCTGCCTTTTTGTTTTCGGCAACCATAATCGCAGCAATGGACACAGAAAAAATAAAGATCCAGAACAGGATACCTGCAATGTTGATCCGGATACGCTGCAGGATCAGTCCTTCCCGGTTCACGAGTGCTGTATAGATCAGCAGCCATGCCAGTACGGGAATGTAGAATAACACAGCAGGATCACCTGATTTCACGGTCAGGTAAACAAGCCCGGTAAAGGCAATGGTAAAATAAACCGGCCAGGTATTCTTTTCAAAAAGCGGAAAGATAATACGGAACAAAAGCTGGCTCAGGTAGTAATATGACAAGGAAAGCGTAGCCAGGACGATGAACCCGACGACGGTGTACCGGTCGAGGCTGTAGAAATTAATTACATCGAAAGATATCTTGGAATCTGCTACTATGCTGCGGATAACAGATGACAAGATGAAAGTAGCGTAGATCAGTAACAACACCGACATTATCCCTGCCACCCATTTTTTCCATGTACCAAGCCGCTCGGGCAGATTGATGTGATGCACCTTATTCCACGTAAAGACAACAAACCAGCAAAAGAATACGGAGTTCATCAACAGGTCGCCGAGTGATTTCTGAACGATGTTTGAACCATAAATGGAAGGGTCAAATAATTCAAACTGGCGAAGGTTGAGAAGAGAAGGAAACAGGTAGATCACCAGGCGAAGCGATAGCAATGCCCCCAGTAGAAACAATATGCCCCTGGCGAGATTTCGCCGGGTAAGCTTTTCGGCCACCAGGTGTATGAACAAAAGCAGCAACAGCAACCCGGAGAATCTGAGTAGTATCGTCACGCGGTTGTTCATCGGAACGCCGCCGGATGCCTGCTTATCTAAATAAAACAAGGTCTTTTTAGACAGCGAATGGACCGGAAATTCGTTGGCCACTTTTGCAATCTCAACGCGGTTTATCGCTAACCTGCTATACATAAACTGATCAGGCAGGTATTCAGTTTCGAGAAAGAATCCTGAGCGGATAAGGATCATACCGTAGACAAAAACGGTGAGTTCACCCACGTTGATAGCCCGTTTTACTACAAGGTAGTGTCCGTTCTGCAGGTGCATGAATTCCTCAAGGTCTCCGGCATAGAAGGTTTCGGGTGGCGGCAGTGATACCTGGTTATTCCAGAACCGAAGTTCAGGCACACCGGCATTATTTAACGTGTACAGGAAGATGCCATAATCCTCCCGGGTTACCCGGTTGAACTCCGCCTCCGATTCGCGGCTTTCAACCAGGCGTCTGACAAGCGCGGTATCCCGCACGAATTCGTTAAAGTCACGCTGGTGGTCATGTATATAATTTTCGAGTTGCCTGACCTCTTCTGCAATGGAAGAGCGGTGAGTATATTGCCGGTTGAAAAGAAAGGAGAGGGTAAAAAGGATCGCCGCCAGTATAAGCAGCATGTATTTCCAGAAAGGATTATTTCTTAAAAGAGACTTCACTGTGGCGGTTGTCGTTTTATGGTATTCCAGAGCCCATCCATTTCTTCAAGACTCATCGAGGCGAGGTCCTTACCCTGTTCCCTGGCCAGTTCTTCCATTTTGGTAAAACGGTGAATGAATTTCTTATTGGTTCGTTCGAGGGCATTTTCGGCATCCACTTGCAAAAATCGTGCATAATTGATCATGGAGAAGATCACATCGCCGAACTCATCCTCGATGCGCTCCTGGTTTGCCTCAGATACGGCCTCCTTCAATTCGCCTATCTCCTCCTCCACTTTCTCCCAGACCTGCTCGCGGTTATCCCATTCAAAGCCCACCTGCTTCGCTTTTTCCTGCAGCCGCATTGCCTTGACCGTTGCAGGCAGTGAAGCCGGAACGCCGCCCAGGACCGATTTCTTTCCTTCTTTCAATTTAAGCTTCTCCCAATTCCGCTTTACTTCCTCTTCGTCGGCGACCTTTACATCTCCGTAAATGTGGGGATGGCGATGTATAAGCTTTTCACACACGCCGTTCAGCACTTCATCCAGCGTGAATTTACCCTGCTCAGTGCCAATACGGGCGTAGAATACCATGTGCAGCATCAGGTCGCCCAGCTCTTCCCGGATACCTTTCCAGTCGCCGTCGGTGATGGCATCGGCGAGTTCGTAGGTCTCCTCGATAGTTAATTGTCGTAAGGTATGTATGGTCTGTTTCTTATCCCAGGGGCATTGTTCCCGCAGTTCATCCATGATACGCACCAATCTCTCAAAGGCAATGCTGGTTGTTGTTGACATAGGTATTAAAGTTGGAAAATGGACATGAGTGAAAAAATGACGAACAGAATGGTGACCACAATGAATCCGAGGATACAGAGGAGAAAGAATTTTAAAAAAGTTTTGAACCTACCCTGCCCATAAAATCGTTTCATCGCCTTGTAGAGGTAGAAGAAAACAGCAAGGCTGGTTATGACCGACAGGAATGTCCAGATCCCCCATCCTGTCCAGACATTCATCCAGCTCCAGAGCATGGCCAGCAACACCAGTACGAAGGTGACGATATAGTGGTGAATGGAAAAGATGGCATGATCGGCATAATAGAACTGTTTGCGACGGAAATACAGCAGCTTCAGCAATAATGCAAATAATGGCAATGACACAAACAACAGGTAGGGAAGCTTGTGGAGGATCGAATCCATGATATGCTCATAAGATTTCGCCTTATCATTCCTGTATCGTTCATTGAGTGAAACTGCGCGTTTGTTCCACATTCTTTTGAACCACCCGTCACGTTCGGCTGCCGGTTTGGCCGCCTGCATAGAATCGTACTCGCGCATGGATTTATACTTTCCACCAATAGGTGAGATAACCTGAAAGTCGTTCCAATACGGCGCCAGGTCCGAAGGCCTGATCTCACGCGAAGTATCGCGAAGCAGCACGAGTTGTTGACGCAGGTTGTAGGAACTGTCTTTGGCTACCTCTTCCTCCAGTTCCGCTATGGCCTCCGCCCTGCGCTCGCGGGTCATGGGCGCATCATCCAACTGGACCATATCCTTTCCCTGCCGCATGCTGAAGAAGATAAGGAAGAACAGCGCGGACGTGAACACGTACATTCTTACCGGATGCAGATAACTTGCGCGTCTGCCCCGAACATATTCTTTCGAAAGAAAGCCAGGCCGGAGAAACAGGTCTTTCAGACTGGTAAAGAATTTACCGTCGAAATGGGTGATATCATTGACGAAATGCGTCAGCATTCCCCAGAAACTTTCTTTTGGCTCGGTATTTTCCTGGCCGCATCTATGGCAATACCGGCCATGCACCATCGTTCCGCAATTAAGACAATCCTTTTCCTTCCTTTCCGGGGAATGAGACATTATTAATTTTTTCTAAAAATAAGTACAAATCAACCAATTGACACCCGTTTTTCGCATGGCCGCGTAATTTTCAGCGCGGGAATTCGTTAGGCTATTTCTGGTAATTTTGCCTCACAAAACCTTTTGATGAAAAGCATTTACATCCTTGCCCTCTTTCTCCTGCCTGTCGCAACCGGTGCCCAACACTACTACAATGATATAGTGTCGGTGAACGATCTCAGCAAAACCGCGAAAGCGTACCTCGACCAAAAGGTGAAATCAGTGACTGCCACTGGTTATGACGCACGTGGTGCAAAGTCGACCGATTTCAATGAATGGCAGGAATTTTATCCCGTGGAGCGGATGTGGCGCGTTGCTACCCGCAATGGGCAGTCGGTAAGCCGGGTAACCTACAGGTTTGATGAGCAGTTCCGCCTGGTGAGCCGGCGTGATTCGGCAATGAAATCAGGCAGTATGACCACCTATGTTTATGACTCAAAAGGATTGCTGACATCGCTCAGGATAACGGCTGCAGACACCCTCAGCGATTTTACCGAAACGCGGGAGCATGCCTGGATATATAATGCAGCCGGGCAGCCCGTAACCATGTGGGATATTACAAACGGACGCGACAGTGTTGAATACCGATTCACATCGGATGCTGCCGGAAATGTGACTGATGAACAACTCTTCCGCCGGGGTACCGGGCTGGACCGGATCTATTACTATTACAACGAAAATAACCTCCTCACGGATATCGTCCGGTATGACAAGCGGACAAAGAAACTTCTGCCTGATGCAATGTTTGAATATGATGAGCAGGATCGCGTGATCCAAAAGATCACTACCCTGTCTGCAACCAGCCGGGATTACCTGATCTGGCGATATGTGATCAACGAGAAAGGGCTTCGCAAAACAGAGGCATTGTTCAACAAGCAAAAACAACTGTCGGGAAGGATCGAGTATGCCTTCACTTATCTGCCGTAGCGCAGCGCTTCACCCGATAAAAAAGGTCATTCACCTGAATTAACGCAGAATTTCGCGGAACCAGCGTTTGTCACAGCCCTGGCATGAATATCTTTGTGCCCCTACACAAAGTAACTTTATGAAACAACCTTTCCTGCTCTTTGTCCTGCTGGGTCTGGGCGTGGTATCGTCGGCACAACAGAAGTATACAGTGAGCGGTACCATCCGCTCGCGGGCAAAAGGAGAAACCCTGATCGGCACAAGCATACGGGCAGGAAATGTTGGTACTGCCAGCAATGAATATGGGTTTTACTCGCTTACTCTCCCTCAGGGTCCACAAACAATAGAATTTACCGCCATCAGCCTGCAGGTGACAACAATAGCTATCACGCTGACGCGGGATACCACGATCAATGTATTTCTTGAGGACGAAGAGAAGACTCTCGAGGGTGTGGTTGTCAGTGCCCAATCCAAAGGCCGCAGCATCAGCAGTCCCCAAATGGGTGCGGAAAAATTATCAACCCGCGAAATACGCAACATACCCGTTCTGCTGGGTGAGCGGGATATCCTGAAAACAATACAACTGCTTCCGGGAGTAAAATCAGCCGGAGATGGCAACAGCGGTTTTTATGTTCGCGGCGGTGCGGGCGATCAGAACCTGATCCTGCTGGATGAGGCACCGGTATACAATGCCTCGCACCTGCTCGGGTTCTTTTCCACGTTCAATTCCGATGCGATAAAAGACATGACCATCTATAAAGCCGGCATGCCGGCACAATATGGAGGCAGGCTTTCTTCGGTGCTGGACATAAAGATGAACGATGGCAATAACCAGGATTACAACGTGAGTGGTGGCGTTGGGCTGATATCTGCCAAACTCAATGTAGAAGGCCCGATCCAGAAAGACAAGTCATCCTTTCTGGTAACAGGCCGGAGAACTTATGTCGACATGTTCCTGAAATTGTCAAAAGATTCCAGCGTAAGCAATAACACGCTTTATTTTTATGATCTTAATGCAAAACTGAATTACAAGCTCGGTGAAAAAGACCGCATTTTCCTTTCAGGGTATTTTGGAAAAGATGTGCTGGGTGTAGGTGAAACATTCGGGATCGATTGGGGCAATGGAACCGGCACCCTTCGATGGAACCATATATTCAACAGCAAATTATTTTCCAACACGTCCCTCATCTTCAGTAATTATAAATACAACATCTCGATCCGCAGTGGCGGTGACCAGTTCGATATTTTTTCCCAGATCCGTGATTATAACCTGAAACAGGAGTTTCAATGGTATGCCGACAGCCGGAACAATGTGCGGTTTGGCTTCAACAGCATTTACCACACCATCACACCGGGTGATGTGAAAGCGGAGAATTCAGAAAGTGTCAATTCACTTCAACTACAGAAACGATACTCCTGGGAGAACGCCGTGTTTGCAACAAACACCTGGAAGGCGAGCGACAGGATTAACCTGACCTATGGCCTGCGTTTGTCCTCTTTCAGCATTCTCGGCGAAGGCGATTATTTCAACCTCGATGAAGATGGCAATGTCATAGAGACGATGACGTATGAGAAAGGAGAATTTGTAAAAACATACATCAACCTGGAACCCAGGCTGGCGGCAAGTTTTGTGATAAACCCGCGGACTTCGTTCAAAGCCAGCTATGTGAGGAATGTTCAGAATCTTCATCTTGTATCCAATTCTACGTCCTCCAACCCTACCGACAAATGGATCGCCAATACCAATATCATCAAGCCGGAATTGTCTGATCAGTACTCAGTGGGATATTACAAGGATATTTTCCGGAACAAATTTGAATTGACGGTGGAAGCCTACTATAAGACAATGAAAAACCAGATCGATTACCGTGACGGGGCGGATATTTTTTCCAACAGCAATGCAATCGAATCTCAATTGCTGTTTGGCGAGGGAAGAGCCTATGGCATCGAATGGCTGCTCAAGAAGAAGGCGGGAAAATTTACCGGCTGGCTGAGCTATACATTGTCAAAAACAGAAAAGCAGATCGATGGTATAAACAATAACAGATGGTACAATGCGCGGCAGGACAGGACACATGATATCGCGATTGTGGGTTCATACCAATTGAACAGCAGGTGGACGTTCTCAGCCAACTGGATATTTTACACCGGCGACGCAGTTACCTTCCCTGCTGGTAAATACACGGTTGATGACCAGACAGTGTTTTATTATACGGCGCGCAATGGCTACCGGATGCCGGACTATCACCGGCTGGATATCGGCGCCACGTGGTTGCTGGAGCAGAAAAAGAAATGGTCATCTGAGCTCACCTTCAGTCTGTACAATGCCTATGGCCGTGAAAATGCATACACGATCGACTTTAGGGACAGTGAAGACGACCCCACAAAAACTGAAGCGGTTCGGTATGCTCTTTTCAAATTCATTCCATCTATTTCATACAATTTCAAATTCTGATCATGAAGAGACCCTCAACCATTATCCGCGGCCTGGCAGGTTTTCTGCTAGCAGGCATACTTGTTTCAGGTTGCGAGAAAGTCATCGACATCGATCTGGATGAAGTGGAGAAAAAATTTGTGATAGAAGCCAACGTGGCGGATGATCCTGACTTCACACAGGTGATCATCACCAAAAGCAAGAATTTCGATGAGAACAATACCTTCCCTGGTGTCTCCGGCGCTGTCGTGACTGTGACGGAGCAGGGCGGAACACCGGTGGTGTTTCCGGAAGTTGCCCCAGGAAAATACCAGGCAGCGGGTTTTGCAGGCACACCCGGTAAGAATTATTTTCTGACCGTTTCAGTCGATGGCGAAACCTTCACGGCTGGCTCATACATGCCTCCCAAAGTGTTTCTCGATTCGATCTACATCACTGATGAGTTTTTGTTTACTGACACACGGAAGATCGTCAACGCCGTCTACAAGGACCCTCCCGGTCGTGGTAACAATTATCGTTTCATTCAACGCGTGAACGGGTATAAGGAAAAGCAGATCCAGATCCTCAATGATGATTATACAGACGGGAATACTGTCACATCGAGGCTTTTCTTTTTCTCTGATGAGGAAGATTCCGGTTACATCAATACCGGTGATATAGTGGATGTAGACCTGCTTTGCATCGATGCTGCTGTCTATAAGTACTGGTTCAGCCTTTTTCGCAGCGCCCTTGGCACCAGCGGTCAGGCAACGCCAGCTAATCCGGTCAGTAATATCCAGGGTGGCGCACTTGGGTATTTTTCCGCGCATACCCGTCACAGGCTTACGGTAACCGTGCCCTGACATCATCTTAGCACGAGATATATGTATCGGGATGGCTGTTATTGGTTAAATTGCCTGTTCTGTATGCAAACGACTCCCGATACCCGGTACCTTTTTATCAATAACGGTGGAAACTCCGGTAATCTTCTGCGTACAAAAGACTGGAGCGATCATCCCTTGGGTGATCCCGCCCGCTGGCCCGGTAGCCTTCAGTCAGCTATCAGCATTTGCCTTGCTTCTCCGTTTCCCATCGCGATTTATTGGGGACCTGAACATTTCCTTTTATACAACGATGCCTACTCACCCATACCTGGCGATAAACATCCATGGGCCTTCGCACAGCCTGGCAAAGTGGCCTGGTCGGAGATCTGGCATTTACTGGATGAGCAATTCAACGATGTACTGACCAACGGTACATCGGTACATGTTCCCGACAGCATGCTTCCCATGAACCGGTTTGGTTATACGGAGGAATGTTATTTCAACTACACGCTCTCCCCCATCTACGATCCATCGGGTAAAGTAGCAGGAATCTTCAATGCTGTGATAGAAACGAGTTATAAGGTTATCAACGAGCGAAGAAACCAGTTGCTTTACAGGCTGAGCATGCTGGCCCATAATTTCAGTAGCAGCCTCGCCGCTTATGAGAACGTGCTCATGGTGTTGGGTGAGCACAACATGGATATTCCATTTGCCGCCATCTACTCATGGTCAAAGAAAGAAACAAAATACATCCTCGTGAGTATTGAGGGCATCGGAAAAGAATTGATTCGCGTTTCGGACGAATTTCTTTTTGATGTAGTGGCGGAAGGGAAAACAAGGTTATTCGAAATCGACGATTTACTCACCGGCTTGCACGCCTGCAACAACTGGCCGGAACCCTGCCGTGAGGTAGTGCTGATACCGTTAAACTCGGGTGCGGTTGAGCACAACGATATTATGCTTGCCGGCATAAATCCAGGCAAGCGGGTTGACCAGGACTATCAGCAATTTCTCGAGACAGCGGCGATCCATATCACTACCGCGATTAACAACGGTGCCTCGGTTGCGCGACAGCGGAATTATATGGAACGGATAAAGGCAAGTGAGGATGAATTGCAGTTCGCCATAAATGCAGCCGAGTTAGGTACGTTCGATCTTGACCCGGTAACCATGCGTTTCTCAGGGAATGCCCGATTGAAGTCATGGTTCGGCCTCGAAAAATACGATGAAATCGATCTGCACATGGGCATGGTAGTGATCCCGGAGCCGCATCGGACAAGGGTAGCTGCTGCTATAGAAGAATCGATGCAACCTACATCTGGTGGCGACTATACGATCGAGTATCCCATTATTCACCCGGTCACGGGAGAAAAAAGAATGGTAGCCGTCAAAGGAAAGACGCTTTTCAATGAACGTGGCGAGCCCACCAGGTTGAGTGGAACGGTGCAGGATATTACTTCGGTGCGGGAGGCGCTGCAAAACCTGGAGCAATCCAACCAGCGTTTACAGATTGCACTGGAAGCAGCCAATCTTGGGTCCTATGAGCTGGAAATAAGTTCAGGTAAAATGATCTGCACTGATCAATGCAAGGCAAATTTTGGCGTAACCCCGGCAGAGTCCCTCGATTTTTCATTGCTTCTTTCGCGTATCGTTCCATCCATGCGGGAATACGTACGGCAGGAAATGATAGAAGCTATAAAGGAAAAAAGAAATTATCACGCGGAATATGAAGTGATCTGGCCCGATAAATCGCGTCACTGGATCAATGCCTATGGGAAAGCAAGCACTGCTGCCTCGGGCGATGTGATCATCGGCGTGACGTACGAAACCACCATGCAGGTGATAGCAAAGCGGGAACTGGAGAAGGCATTGGAACAGCAGCGCCTTTCAAGAGAGACCGCTTCGTTGGGAACATTCGACCTCGACCTGCTCAATGGCACCATGGACTGGGATCAGCGCTGTCGCCTGCTGTTTGGGATATCTCACCAGGCCCCCGTGAGTTATGAAAAAGATTTCATTCCCCATCTGCATCCCGATGACAGGGAACGGGTAATAAAGATCATCGAAAAGGTATATGATAAGGCTGCCACGAATGGCAATTATGATATCGAATATCGCACCGTCGGTGCCGATGATGGGCAGGTGCGATGGGTCAAAGCAAAAGGCAAGGCCTTCTTCAACGAACAGGATATACCGGTGAGGTTCATTGGTTCCGTGTTTGACATTACAGAACAAAAAGAAAACGAATTAAGGAAGAATGATTTCATTGGAATGGTGAGCCACGAACTGAAGACCCCGCTGACCATCCTGAAAAGTTATGTGCAGTTACTCGCGCAAAATGCGCAGAAGACGGGCAACACCTTTGAATCGAACGCACTCATGAAGGTTGATCAGCAGGTGAACAAGATGAGCCGGATGATCAATAGCTTTCTGAACCTGGCGCGGTTCGAGTCAGGAACCGTCCAGATACACACGTCATCGGTGGCCATCAACGAACTGATCGAAGATGTGGTGAGTGAGCTTAACCTGATTCAATCCACGCATAGCATACAATTCAGCAAGGGGCCGGCATGCATGGTCCAGGCCGATGCAGAGAAAATATCCCAGGTCGTCCATAACCTTATCAGCAACGCGATAAAATATTCACCGAAAGGGACATCGGTGTATGTGCGATGTGAGCAAAAAGACAGGTATATAAAAGTATCGGTCCGTGACGAGGGAATAGGGATTCGTGAGTCGGATATCAGCAGGTTATTCGAGCGGTTCTTTCGTGTGGAAGATCCGAATACAAAGCATATTTCCGGTTTTGGGATCGGGCTGTATCTCTCCGCAGAACTGATTCGCCGTCACGGCGGAACAATATGGGCCGAAAGTGTGAAGGGCAATGGCTCCTCCTTTTACTTCACATTACCGGTTGCGTAAGTATCATGCTGCACGCATTAACCAATCAGTGGCAATGCCGGTAACGATGGCAATGCCGAAACTCAATAATGTTCCAATAAGTACATATTCGGTGAGTTTCCTGTCGCGGGCTTCTTTAAGATCACCGAAGCGAAACACGGATTTTGCTGCAAGAAGAAACCCCACTCCTTCCCATTTTCCCAGGAGGATAAAAATCAGGATGATCAGCCTTTCCAGCATACCGATCAATTCGCCTGCATTTTCCAGTGACCGCTGATCAGCGATGCGAACGGTGCGCGTGATGCCCGTCTCACTTTTGTCAGACAAATCCGGAGGCCACCTGGAAATGATGGTCCTGATGAAGAAAGATGTCGGCCTGGTGAGAAATATAGCCCCGGTAACCACGGCGATCACAGCGCGCAGATCCTGCTTATCTGGAAAATAATCAAAGCCTGCGAAGGCAACAGCAACGCCCAGCAATATGGTGAGATGGAGGGCCTGGTCGACGAAAAACCAGGTTCGTTTCGTTCGTTCAGTTTGCAGCGAAAGCTTCAGTCCATCGATCACAAGATGACTGAGCGCGATCACGCCGGCCGGCAGCAGAAAATAGCCGATGCCGCCTGCCTGATCCTCATCCACCAGGTTTACAAGTCCGGTAATGGCAACGAGCAGGGTAAAATGGATCAGCGTATGTATGTAGAGTTGCGGAGACTTCCATTTATGTTGTTCTTTATCACGCACCCAGGATGTGCGCTGAAGGAAAAAATCACCGAGCAGGTGTGCCACGAAGAGAAGTATAAACAGGCTGATCATTTTGCTGGTTTTTGCCCGATGCGTAACCGATACCAACTTTCCATTTCCATAATTTCGCGAAAATGAGCGCGTTTTTGTCGCTCGCTGATGGATGACTGGCTGCGCTTGAGCTTTGTGCCGAGCTCAGCCTGGGAGAGCTGCTGGTGCTGCAGCGAATGTATGATCATTTCAGCGGAGGTGGTGGTCCATTTATCCATTACGATCGACGCCAGGCTGATCATCAGGTTCAGGTCGCGGTCAAATTCCGGCCACGGTGTACGGAAGCCAAGCCGGTCTTTGAGTTGTGTCAACTCTTCAAATTTTTCCCCCGAGTTGACAAACGCCGGGCCGTTTGACTCGCTGACACGGCTGGAGGTAAAGGTTTTTTTTCCAACACCTACAGCCATTCTTACATCCATGTCGCGGATGGATCGGAGAGTCGCTTTTATCCGCAAAGCTGCCAGGAGTGCATCGGTGGGATCGCTGATCTCGATCTGGAAGCTGTCACCGCGGTAAATTTCCCAGGTGGCGGGCGATTTTCCGAACAGATTGAATTGCTTTTTCAGCGGAGCAAGCCAGGTGGCAGAACTGGCTTTCCGGGAGTTGATGATATCACCTGTGATAACGCTAACCATATTGGCTAATTAACCGATAAAGATAAATATCGGCAAATATACCGATATTTCCCGGAGTATCAAAAAATCGGCTGAACACCCGATATGCGCAAATATCGGGTGTTGGGAAATAAATGAAGCCAGGTGAATACAAGGCCTCATTTCATGACTTGGAAGAACAGGGTTACTGGTTGTAGATACGTTGCAGCTCGTTCATGTCAAATTTTTTCATTTTCATAACGGCGCTCATACCCTGCTCCCGAACTGCAGGATCTGGATGCGTCATCATCGCACCTATGTTTGCAGGAACTACCTGCCAGGAAAGGCCGTACTTATCTTTCAGCCAGCCGCATTGCTGCGCAGCAGGATCGCCGTCTTCGCCCAGCTTTTCCCAATAGTAATCTATCTCCTCCTGGTTTTTGCAGTGGATCACGAAGGAGATTGACTCATTGAATTTGAAGATCGGACCTCCATTCAGTGCAAGAAAGGGCTGACCTTCGATCTCAAACTCAACGGTCATTACTTTTCCTTTGGGTTGATGATGAATTTCCTGCCCGGCTTCAGGGTAATGGGCGATGCGGCCGAGTTTTGCATCGCGGAATACTGACACATAAAAACGGGCGGCTTCTTCGGCCTGATGATCAAACCAGAGATGCGGGGTGATCTTTTGTACGTTTGCCATGAGAGTTGATTTGTGAGTTAATGATAAAACAAATGTAGACGTCCCTGACGCGCGAAAGCCTACCCGATCGCGACATAAAAAGGGGGAGATACGACAACATAAAAAAGACTGAATCAGTAAAAAGTACCACAACCACCCTGAAAAGGACCGTGCCCGCGGTGGGGAATTAAGTAAATTTGCATCTGAAGGAAATCAGCATGGCGAAGGAACTTATACCGAATTATGACCTTGCGGGAATCACCGGTCAGCCGGTTGATTATTATGCGGGAAAATTTTCTGCTTACCTGGCAGAACGGTATGGGTATCTGCAACACATGCACCGCCACAACTTCTATCACCTTGTTCTGTTTACTGCCGGTGCGGGTAATCACACGATCGATTTCAGGCAGTACCCTGTAAAAACTAACCAGGTTTACTTCATGACACCTGGCCAGGTACATGCCTGGAACTTCAGCGGGGAACCGGACGGCTTTATCATTAATTTTTCACCGAACCTGTTCCCTTCCATCCTGCTTAACCCGGATTACCTGGAGAAACTTTCACTGTTCAGCGGTATCGAAGGGGGCGTTGTCTGCAATATATCGAAATCACTGGCACCGGTTGTAAATCGCTTATTTGAAGACCTGCTGAGCATTTACAAAGAAAAGCCAGCCAATCACCGCGATCTGTTTGCGGTAACGTTGCTACAATTGCTGTTGAGGATAGAGAACGAATGCACCGGTGCACCGGGCAAAGCGGTGACGGCTCAACGAATGGTGACGTTTCAGCAGTTCAGGAAACTGATCAACCGGCATTACCGCACGGAAGCACTGCCTAAAGCATATGCCGAGATGTTGTACATCACGCCGAATCATCTCAATGCTCTCTGCCAGGATATCACAGGCAAGACAGCAGGTGAACTTATACGCGACAGGATTCTGCTGGAGGCAAAACGACTGCTTGTGAATGGAGAACACCAGGTATCCACAATCGCGGACAGTTTGAGTTTCCGGGACAACTCCTATTTCAGTCGCTTTTTTAAAAAATATGCTGGTGTATCCCCGGAAGAATTCCGGCGGAAGCATCGGCAAAACATACAGGTATGAAAACCGAAAATATTCCAGCCAGGGAAACTGGTAACAAGCCGCCGTTCACGGAGATACTGAAATGCAAGTGTCCCCGCTGCCGCCGTGGTGACCTTTTTATTGAAAAGAACCCATATCGGTTTGGACAGATCATGAAGATGCATGAAGCATGCCCGGTGTGTGGTCAACCGTTCGAACTGGAAGTGGGGTTCTATTATGGATCAAGCTACGTCAGTTACGCGATCTGCGTGGCGTTCAGCGTAGCAACGCTGATCATTTTTGCCCTTACGATCGGTGTTAGTACAACGGACAATCGCTTTTTTGTCTGGCTTATCCTGAATGGCGTCCTCCTGGTGGTGCTGCAACCACCGCTGATGCGCCTGGCACGAAGTATCTGGCTGGCCTTCTTTGTCCGTTACGACCATGACTGGGCTACCCGCCCTGCCGAAAAACCCGAACGGGTGAATGAGGATCAGAAGAACAATTGGTGAGGGGACTGGGGGCTGGATGC
>JAEZAM010000083.1 GCA_023430465.1 Bacteroidota bacterium
GTGGTGGTGGCCGCAACTTTGGCGGCGGATCGGGGAATTTTACCGTGGGCCAGCAAAGCGGTATCGCCCGCACGAACGCATTTGGAATAAATTTCTCCGACAAATGGGGTTCGAAGGTGGATGTAGCAGGTAGTTATTTTTTCAATAACAGCAATCTCAATAATGACAGGTTCACCAACCGCCAGGGACAGGCCAAGCCGGACTCCATCCTCTTCAGCGATGAAACGGCGCTTACCCGCAGCAATAATTACAATCATCGCGTGAACCTGCGCGTCGAGTATAAGATCGATTCCGCGAACACGATCATCATTACACCGAACATCAGTTTTCAAAAAAACAAATCGATCAGCAATTCTTACCAGCGCAGTTACTATGATCTTTCATCAAGTCTGCTGAGCGAGCTGATCAATGACCGCAATGTGATAAGCGATGGCCTGAATTTCAATAACAACATTCTATACCGCCATGCCTTCAAAAAGCGCGGCCGCACAATTTCCCTCAACCTCAATACCAGCCTGAACAACCGCGATGGTGAGACCTATCAGAATTCCCTGGCGCGGTACTATACGGACGGCGGTAAAAGTGATACGCTGGTGCAGTTTACAGATAATGAAACCCGGGGCCGCACGATCAACACGAACGTTGTGTATACCGAGCCCGTAGGCAAGATGGGGCAGTTGCAGTTTAACTATAATCCTACGTTCACTTCCAACAAAGCTGACAAGCAAACGTTGCGTCAGGACGATGCAACGGGAAAGTACTCCATACTCGACAGCACGCTTTCCAACATCTTTGACAACACCTACAATACACAGGCGGGCGGTGTCACTTATCGTATCGGCGACAGGGATAATCAATTTGCGATTGGCGCTAACTACCAGTATTCTGTATTGAAAAGCGATCAGCTTTTCCCGCAGGCGGCCAACATCAACAGAAGCTTTTCCAACGTAATACCTAACCTGCAGTTCCGACGCAAGTTGTCGCCGCGAAGCAGTCTCCGGGTCTTTTACCGGGCGCGGGTAAGTCCGCCTTCAGTGAATCAATTGCAGAATGTGATCGATAATACCAACCCGTTGTTCGTAACGGCAGGTAATCCGGATCTTGAGCAGGAGTATACGCATACATTGTCTACGCGCTATACGTTCACTAATACTCAATTGGGGCAAAGTTTCTTTGCCAACCTTTTCCTGCAAAAAACCACAGACTATGTAACGAATGCCGTGTACACTGCGTTCAGGGATTCTGTGTTGACACCCTCGGTCACGTTGTATGAAGGTTCACAATTGATCAAGCCGGTGAACCTGGATGGATACCTGAGCATGCGGTCCTATCTCACTTTTGGACAGCCGATCAAAGCGATCAAATCAAACCTGAACCTGAATGCCGAGTTTACGTACAACCGCATTCCCGGCTTAGCCAATAACCTGGAAACGATCACGAATGAGTACCGGTATGGCGCTGGCGCGGTGATAGCAAGTAATGTGAGCGAGTATGTAGATTTCACGGTATCCTATACCGCCAATTTCAGCCGTGTGCGCAATAAGCAGCAGCGGTTGCAGAATACAAATTTTGTGAACCGCGTGGCAAGTCTCCAGATGAACCTGTTGAGCCGCAATGGCTGGTTCCTGCAGCATGACGTTACGAACCAGGTATACACGGGGCTTTCCGACGGCTACAATCCAAACTACTGGTTATGGAATGCGGCGGCAGGCAAGAAGTTCCTGAAAGATCGTCGTGGTGAGCTGAAGCTGTCGGTTTTTGACCTGCTGAAGCAGAACCAGAGTATCAGCAGGACCGTCAGTGGTGTGGACATCATCGATGAGCGCAACACGGTGCTGCAGCGTTATTTCATGCTCACCTTCACCTATAGCCTGAAGAATTTTGGAACAGCAAGAAGTTCTGGACCGCAACGCGGACCAAGACCACAGTTTTAAGTGATCATCCAGCAGGGCTGGCAACTTAAAATTGTGTAATATCGCCCATAGCAAAAACGGCATGTTGGAGGAGAAAACGCTGGTAGAAAAACTGAAGCAGGGCGACGAAGCGGCTTTCAAGGCAATTGTTGAGACCTGGCAAAACATGGTTTACAACACGGCGTTGGGCATTGTGCAAAATGCGGAGGATGCGGAAGACATCGCCCAGGACACCTTTGTGCAGGTCTATCAGTCAATCGGCAGTTTCAAGGGTGATTCTAAATTTTCCACCTGGCTATACCGGATAACTGTCACCAAATGCCTCGATCATGAGCGTCGGAAGAAACGGAAGAAACGCTTTGCCTTTGTTAAAAGCCTGTTTGGCGATGACAGCGAGGTGGTGTACCATCCCCCGGATTTTAATCATCCCGGCGTAAAGCTGGACAACAAGGAGACCGCGGCAGCATTGTTTCAGGCGGTAAATCAATTACCTGAAAATCAACGGATCGCATTTGTATTGAATAAAATGGAGGGGCTGAGTTACCAGGAGGTGAGCGAGGTGATGAAAACTACCGTATCTTCTGTGGAATCGCTGATGCACCGGGCCAAATCGAACCTGAAGAAAATCCTGGAGGACTTTTATAAGCAAGGCTGGTAGCGAAAGTTTTTTACTGTACTAACGTCAAAATAACGGATATGAGAAGATCAGATCAAATAGAGAAAAAAGTGGCAGAGGCCCTGGACAGCCTGGAGGGTATGCACCGTGCAGAGCCGGCACCCTGGTTTTATACGCGGGTGAACGCGCGTCTGCAGAAAGAGGCGGGCAGTATCTGGGTATCGGCGGGCAGGCTGCTTTCACGGCCGGGCATAGCCATCGCGGGGGTGATGATCATTCTTACGATGAATGTTGTGTTGCTGGTGCGCGGAACTTCGACGGGGTCGGCAAGAGCGGAGCAGGCCGTCCTGGAAAGCGAATCGATGATCGCAAGCAGCAGCAGTTTTGACTATGAAAACCTGGGTCAGTAATGAGTAAGATAACCACGAACCGCAACCTCCTCGTGATCATCGGGATCCTTGTTCTTACGAATATCGCGATACTGGGATATTTTCTGTGGCTACGGCAGCCGAAAAAGGCGGTAGAAAAGGAAAGGGTCAGCATAACGGAGCAACTGGAAAAAGAGGCAGGCTTTACAAAAGACCAGATAGCAACGTATAAGGCCATGAAGGAGGCGCAGAAAAAAGCGATCCATCCCATGTTCGAAGACATGCGGAAGGCTAAGGAAGACCTGTTTCAGCGCCTGGGCGATAACAGTGCTGATAGTGCAACCCTGGAGAGGTTGACTGATACCATCGCTGCAAGGCAGAAAAGGATCGACTTGCAGACCATCAATTATTTCCGCGAAGCAAGAAAGATCTGCACGCCGGAGCAGCAGCCGAAGTATGACTCGATCGTCATCCGGGCCTTCAGAAAAATGGGCCGCGGGCCGCACAGCGATAACAAAAAATAATTAAAAAGATAACGTATGAAATTCCATGTAAAACTTATTGCCCTGGCCGTCAGCACGCTTCTCGTGACCAGTGTGAATGCGCAACGCAGAACGGTGGAGGAGCGGGTGTCGGCGGTGCATGAGAAATTCGTAAGCAGCTTCCAGTTGGATGCAGCGAAGCTTGCGAAGGTAGATTCAGCTTTCGCGACGTATTACCGCAAGCAGGATAAGATAAGGGAGGAGGCGCGGCAGGGTGGCGAGCGTCCTGATTTCCAGGCTATGCGTGAAAAGATGCAGCCGGCGATCGAAGCGAGGGATAAGGAATTGCAAGGGCTGCTGACGGCAGAACAGTACAAGAAATGGAAAGAAGAGATAGAGCCGGGCATGGCGCCACAGCGGCCGGGCCGGAGAGATCAATGATCTTACAGGGTTAATGGTAGTTAACACCTGCGCCTGGTGCTTCGGCACCGGGCCTTTTTTTTGCGAGAAACATTTTCGTCAGGCGGGAATTCGGGAAATAATGTAGCTTGGTAAGCTAAACCCCAAAGCTATGAGGCATGCAATCAGTTGGTTTGAGATACCAGCCACCGATCTTGACCGGGCCGCCCGGTTCTATGAAGAAATTATGCAGATCAGGATGGAATCAATGGAAATGGATGGGTACAAGATGTACATGTTTCCGCTGGATGATCCGATGGAAGGGGTCGGAGGTGCGATTGTGAAAACAAGCGAGTTTCATCAGCCGGCCGACACGGAATCGAAGGGTGTGCTTATATATCTGAATGCAAACCCGGACGTGCAGGTGGTGCTGGACAGGATAGAGAAAGCGGGCGGAAAGATAGTTGTTCCTAAAACCGAGATTTCTCCGGAGTATGGATTTATGGGTGTGTTCATCGATAGCGAGGGGAATCGCGTAGGTCTGCACTCTGTGCCTGCGTCGATGCTGGGGCAGTGATACGGGAGTAGCAGGATGCCTGCAATACATCTTTACTAGCAGGGTATTGTTCGTACTACAATGCCGATTCACTAAATGTGGAAGGGATTGATTGTGTGGAGGATGAATTTCGAGCAGTGTGTAATAGCGTAAAGTGGAGTGTTGGGCGAAAAACGCATGCCTTAAAAGTGAAGCTGCTATACCTGTAGTTACCAAGCTTTCGAAGATGAATCCAAAGAAGCAATTTGTTCCACTTGTCATAATAAATCTAACTTATTATTGAAAGATAGCGATTGGACGTACAGATGGTGTGTTTCATGCAATGAATTTCAACCGATGACCAGCTAGAGCGAAGGCAAATTTTAAGCAGTGAGTAATCTAGATAAACTTTCGATGGCAATGCAAAACGAAGTAATCAAAATTTCAGAGGAACGTCTGGGGTATCCTTTGCCAAACGAAGTAATAAATAAAATCCGTGATAACAGATGGGGCTATATGGGACTTGAGATGATGAAGGATACTGTAACATGGATTGACGTGGGTAAAATAGAGAATTATTTAAGCAGTCTGTACTGAAAATGTTCTTCGCACAACATGGTATTGGCAAGCGTATTGCAACCTTTCGTTTATTTAGCAGCAGACAAACTTTACTTTATTAAATGGACAAAAATATTAGGCAACAACTTACTCTTTTTGTCGACAAAAAAGATGCAAGTGAGATTGAAAGCATTCGTAAAAAATTCAACCCAAAACAGCAGCAGTTAATTGATGCTCACGTTACGCTTTGCAGGGAGGATGAAATTACAAATATTGACAAAGTACTGGATAACTTACATAATCTAGACATATCGACAATAACAATTCAGTTTGGACAAGCAACCAGGTTTGACAATAAAGGTGCTTTATTACCTGCATCTGGTGACAACGAACAATTTCAACAGCTACGTAAAAAAATCTTAACAGCATTAAATATGCCGATGCGCCGACATGAACCACACATAACATTGATGCACCCAAGAAATTCAAATTGTACTGACGAAACTTTAGAAGAAATAAAATCAGTTAACTTACCGACAAGCTTAAAGTTTGACACAGTTTCGCTTATTGAACAGATTGACGGAGGACAGTGGCAAATCATAAATAGATTCAATCTAAAATCAGACTGAAGGTGAGAACGCCAGCCTACAACATTGGGTTTTTTGCAGGTTGGGCAGGACCTTGTAACATTAGCTATTTGCAAGTCCCAGCTTCTGTTCCGGTAGACGAATGTATATCAGCTTTTGTCCTCAACTTAATCAACAAATTTTAATCAGCAGGAGTTGTGGGCGCACGGATAACAATTCCCAACCCCCATAAAGCCCTGCTCGTTGGCTCTAATTTTTTGACAAAATCACGATCTGCAATAGCCACTTTATCTTTGTTATATGACTACGAAAGAAAATATTATTTCTGTTTTAAAAACGCATAAATCTGAACTGTCAAGGTATGGCGTTTGTAATGTAGGCTTATTTGGCTCTTATTCCCGTAGTGAACAGTCGAACCGGAGTGATATTGACTTGTTAATAGACTTCGAACCTGACAAAGAGAATTTCGACAACTACCTGGCAGTATATGACCTTTTTGAAAGCCTGTTCAAAAATGAGAAGGTTGAAATAGTGACAAAAAATGGGTTGAGCAAGCACATAGGCCCCAAAATATTAAAAGAGGTGCTGTATGTCTAAAGAGTCGGTTGAGTACTCAAAACATATAGCGATGACTGTTCGTACCTGCTCTCAGTAAATCAGAACCTGACGAAAGATGGCTTTCTGGATGATGAAACACTGAAAAGAGCGGTTGTGAGAAGGTTGGGAATCATTGGTGAGGCAACAAAGAAAATTCCCGCTGACTTCAAAGTGAAATGGAACACGATATAATGGAAGAACATGGCAGGTATGAGAGACCGACTAATCCACGACTACATTGGAGTACTCAATTGTTTGGGACGTGTTTAAGAACAAAGTTCCTGGGCTTTACGAACAAATTCAAAAGGAGCTTGACCAAAAAAAAGTACTGCCAACAAAAGGTTTTGTGCAAGAGCGGCGCTCCAACAACACATTATCTACATATCGCTGTTGTGCGGCATATTCAGCGTGACCGAACGCTGCCCATCAGCAGCAATAAACATCAACAAAAATAAGCGGTTCATTAAAAGACTGACGAAACTGTCGAATGAACAAATCCTACAGCTAAAGGAAAACTTAAAAGGAGTTCTGGACTTTTAAATGCTGTAGCTAACAATGGGTTTTGCGATCCACCTCCGCCGGACAGGTTATGGCGGGATAGAAAATGGGCTGCGCTGTGAATCATTAAGAAATTTGAATAACTTACTAACTACAATATCAGCGACCGTCACCCCTTGCCGGCCGCGGACCGAAATGCACAGGCCTTGGGGCTTTCGCAAGACTGGATTATGTACACTACAGTCATATTATGTGACTGAGGAGCACGAAGTGCGCCCATTCCTGAATAAATCACATCCTTTTCCTGTTGATTTTCCCCTGTTACTCCGGGACTGTCTCAACGAACTTTGTCGCTGATCATTATTCGGAAAAATGCAAGTACCAGGCGGGAAAATTGAGATCGATGGGGTGAACAGGCACGTAATCGCGGATATGGAGCTTTGCCTCAAACTCAAAGCCTATAGCCGCACAACAATACGGACCTATGTGAACGAGATGATACCGCTGTTGAGAATCCTGAATAACCGGAGCGTGGATACGCTTTCTGTGCATGAGATCAAGCGTTACCTGGTGTATTGCTATGAGAAGTTGAAATTGAGCGAGAATACACTGCATAGCCGTATCAATGCGTTGAAATTTTATTTTGAACAGGTCCGGGGCAGGGATCGTTTTTTTTGTGACATCCCCAGGCCCAAACGCCGCCTGCAGCTCCCGCGTCTTTTAAATGAGGATGAGCTCGTAAGATTATTTAATGCGTTAAAGAACAAAAAGCATAAGGCGATGCTTTTCACGGCCTATAGTGCCGGGCTCAGGGTGAGCGAGATCGTCAACCTGAGGTTGGCGGACATTGACAGCGGCCGGATGCAGATTTTTGTCGAGAAGGCAAAAGGCAAGAAAGATCGGTATGTCAGTCTCAGTCCGATTCTGCTGGATATTCTCCGGGAGTATGTGCGGTCCTGTCATCCGCGTCCGAAGAATTTCCTGTTTGAGTCATCGCAGACATTGACGGCATACCCGGTCAGGACGGTGCAGCAGATCTTCGCGAATGCGAGGGTGAAGGCAGGAATTCGCAAACAGATAGGCATTCATAGTCTGCGGCACAGTTTCGCGACGCATCTGTTGGATAAGGGGACTGACATTAAATATATTAAGGACCTGTTGGGTCATTTTAATATCAAGACGACAGAGCGGTATCTGCATGTGAGCAGAAAGCAGTTGGTAAATATTGTAAGTCCGTTGGATGACCTGTTTCGGTCGCGGGAAGTGAATTGGTAACTACAAAATCGGGAGCATGAGGGGAGTGAATCGGGTGACGCTGGTGGGTAATATGGGCGCGGGCCCGGAAACCAGGCAATTGGAGGACGGCACCCGGGTGACCAGGGTACAGATGGCCACGACGGATGTTTACCGGGATAAGGCGGGGAAAGCTGTGTCGAATACTCAGTGGCATACGGTGATATTCTGGCGGTCGCTGGGGGAGTTGGCCGGGAAGTATTTGAAAAAGGGCAGTCACATATATGTGGAGGGCAAGTTGCAGCATCGCCGGTATGAGGACAGGGATGGGGTGATGCGGTATACGACGGAGATTGTGGCAGATCGTTTGGTGATGTTGGACAAGCGGGAGCGGGAAGAGGGGCGGGTGGAGAAGGGAGGCCAGGCGGAGGATGATCTTCCGTTCTAACGGGGCAATACTTTTTTACCGATAACGTATTGTTCGCATTGCAATACGAATTCACTACTTCCGAACGGGTTGATTTTGTGGTGGATTGAATTTTTCGAACAGCGTGTAATAGCGTAAATTAGAGTGTTATAAGCCATTTTAGAACGACCGACATGGCAAGAGCTAAATGTTAAGACAAGAATTACAATTATACTTTGACAGAGTTTATCCATACTCTAAAATTGACACTGAACACACACTCGGTGGGCAAGTTCATATTCGTTTTGAACTCGGAGATGATAAGGAAAATGGAACAATTGAGAGAGTAAATCAGTCAACAGATAAGGCTTTGACAATTTTCAACGAAACATTTACTGACCCGACGCACGAAATCTTCATTCTAATTTATGAATACGAAGGCGAGAATATTTTCAACGCCTCAAATGACTATTTACATAAACAATTTGCAGACGGCAGATTTGAGAAATTCTACAACCGCTTGGAAAAAGTAAATACTCGCTATTTCACGACAGACGAAAACGGGAATGATGTTTTAGAAAAAGATGAAGTAAGAGTTATAATAGGGAAACTACCTGTTAAGGACGTCAACGTAAAAAATATTCTGAACGGAATTGCAAACACAGAAATGGGTTTTGACCCACGAATAGACCAAAGCATTTTCTTTTTCGACCCTTTAACCGACAAAGCATTTCAAATGTATGATGACAGGGGCTGTTATGTTTGGAGCGACAAGGCTGACAAAATCAGAGATATTTATATAAAACGCAATGATTGGATTGTGGAATATCACAGACCAGAAATCGAAGGATACTTTAAACAATGACAATCAAAACGGCTTATAACATCGTATTGGCAATAGTGGGGCTGACAGTTGTAAACTCACCATTTGTAATTCTATCGTGCATTTGTGCAAATGTTTGGCTGACGTTTTTCAAATGCCCCACCATCGCCAATACGTAAAACGTTGGGCGTAATCTTTCGACTATCTTGTGAATTGAAACGATCTATGCGAAGCAAATACTACTCATTAACGTTAATCGCTTTTGTATTAGTCACAAGCTTTTTCTTTGCCAGTTGCAACAATCGACAAGAGCAGACAGCAAAGAGTCCGTCTTTGACAAACAATTCAGCTTTAACCGAGCTTGAAGACACCGCTTTAATTAATAAAGGCAAATTTCTATTTGTAAAAAACTGCGGAGCATGTCATAAAGTTACTGGCACTGACAATTATTTAGCTGGAGTCGTTGAAAGAGTCGGCAAGGATTACCTGAAACTATATATGACCAAACAAGACTCGCTTGTAAAAGCAAAAAACAGTTATGCCTTAGAGTTGAAAAACACATTTGGGAACTTGGCAAACGTACACAACTTTAAGTTTCCCAATGAACAGCTCGATGCGATTATTGCATATTTGGAAAAATATTTGCCTTAGCTCAATAACAACATTTACATTTCGTTGAGACAGTCAAATCCGACTACGCCCAACATTGGTTTGGCGCTATGGCGGCTGACGAATATATACTCATCGTTCGGTTCGCTACTCAGCAGCAGTTCCGGCTGACGAATAACGCTGATCGACAGAATATAATACCATCTTTATAACCTTACTCGGTTTCGGTCCGGGCTGAACGATCAAAGAATATCGCCACAGCGCCAAGCCCTGGACGTTAGCAGCCATATTATGACCACTCAAAAAGTTCAAGAAGCAATTCACATATTGCAGTCAATTGACCCTGCAGACCCTGCAGCCTATGACAAGGCTGTAGAAGGGTATAAACATATCGGACAACTTCCTTTCTTTATTCTTTACTTCCCAGACTTACCCAAAACAGTGTTTCATACAAGAACTCACGGCACAGACAACTTTTTTGAAAACTTTTCTGATATAAGTTTACCACCTCAAGCTGTTGTTAAATCATTCGCTCGATGCAATGTCCCTCATCAACCTGTTTTTTACTGTTCAGACTTCAGACCGACATCTTACTTAGAACTGCTGGAATATTGGGTAGAAGAGAAAAAAGAAGAATACTTGCATGCTACAATTGGGAAATGGACAATTGTAAATTCACTTAAAGTTTTAATCGTAACAAGTCCGCACGAACAAGATAGGCTTTCACCATATGACAAAATGCATGGGATTAAATTAGACCATCTTATTAATCAGCAATCTGGAGACGTCAAATCAGCAATGATATTATTGTACAAATTTTTGTTCGACAAATTTAGGAAGCCTGCTAAGAAAGACCCACAGACATATATTATCACTTCTGCTTACTGTAACATGGCTTTTAACCAAACTAAAGACCCAATTGACGCAGTACTATATCCCAGTGTACCTTATGACGGGAAAGGAATAAATCTTGCGATAAAAGCAACTTATCCCTTTGAGAACAACATGAAACTGGTCTTAGTAGCAAGAGATACTTTTAAGAGAATCGACAACGAACCAATGCCGACTTTTCAGCAAGCAGCTTTTAAAGAAGCTCAAAGTATTGACTATGCAAATCAAAAAATCATATGGTAATATCAAAATAGCATGTCGGAACAAACAATCGAAACCCAATTATTAGAGCTTGAAAAATTTGAAAGAAAGTTTTTTGATTTAGGTAAGGAAATGTTTGAGCCAGGTAAAGTTTATCTGTACCCATTAGACATTCTTGCAACTGCCGTAATGGACAGAGGGCTTTCTTTAATTTTCGGATTCACTTCCCAAATAAGAGCAAATAATTTCACTTGTGCTGCACCGCTTGTTAGAATGCATCTTGACAATGTTTTACGATTCTACGCTGCTTATATTTCACCAGATTGTCACGAATTTACTATGAAAGTCTTTGAGGGCTCACACATAAGAAACTTGAAAGACAAAGATGGGAATAAAATGACCGATAAATATTTAGTCGAGCAACTTTCGAAAGAACATCCATGGATGACTGAAGTTTATGAAAAAACTTCTGGCTATGTACATTTAAGCAACACCCATATTTTCAATTCCTCAAGATTAAAGGACTTTAAAAAAAGGACAGTTGCCTTTTCAATAAGTAAGCAAGACAGATGGTTAACCGATGACGAAAAACTGGATGCTACAAATTGTATGCTTGAAATATCACAAATACTTTTTGACTATTTGTTTGGCTGGAACCATACAAAACGACAAACAAAAGCTGAAACCAAGTAAGTGAGAAATACGGCTGCTAACAAAAGTATTTGCAAAAGCAGGGCTGGACATTGTAACATCAGCTATGTGCAGGCATCAGCAGCGGTTCGGGCTCGACGTTCAATGTTCAGCTTTAGTTCTTAACTTCAACAACATATTTTCAATTGGGCATTTGTACCGGGCTGGACAATCAATGAATTCCCTGCCTTCGCAAATACTCGAACGTTAGCTGTAACTCTAATGACAGACCATGCTAAGAATTAACAACATAAAAATTGACGGAATAGGTCCAATAAAAAGCCTAAGCCTTTCTTTTGATAAACAATTTAATATCATCTGTGGTCAAAACGGTATTGGGAAAACGACAATATTGGACTGCCTTGCTCAATCATTTGGCATTAATGACACAACAGTAAAAAGAAGTGCAGGTGCAGACAAAGGCACATGGGGTATTTCTGTGGAAATCAACGGCAAGCTTCAAAACAAAATCTTTGACGTTACAGCTTTTCATCCGAATGAAGCTCACTATAACACACAAGGCTTTTATCAGAATGCAAATGACATTATTGTTTTCAAGACACATCGAGACATTCCCTATCAACGTTTGAGTTCGTTAAATACTGACCCTCAGAAGGATGTTCATGCTTTTGCACGTGAGACCATGAAAGGGTCTTTACCAAACGATTTGAAGAACTGGTTCGTAAATCGACACCTGTGGTCGAAACATGAAAACCATTTAGATGAAGCACAACAAAAGAACATACAGTTAGCTAAAGATTGTTTTAATTTTCTCAACTCGCAAATTACCTTCAGTAAGGTAAATCCTAATTCAAATGACATTCTTCTAAATACACCAAATGGGGAAATTTATTTTGAGTACTTGTCATCAGGATATAAGTCATGTATGGCTGTATTAATTGGGATGATTAAAGAAATAGAGTTTAGATATAAAAATCCAAGCAAGTTTATCAAAGATTATGACGGTATTATATTCATTGATGAATTGGATTTGCATTTACATCCAGAATGGCAAGCAAAAATTTACGAAGTTTTAAAAATCATCCTACCAAATGCACAAATATTTACAACTACCCATAGTCCACATATAATTCAAGTTGCAAATCCAAATGAAATCATTGCCCTTACTTTAGATGACAACAATAATGTAAAATTGAATGAGATTGTTAATAAAGAATATGGGTGTCAAGGGTGGACGGTAGAAGAAATTTTGAATGATGTTATGGGAATGACAGAAACACGCACCGAAACATATCTGAATGCAGTAAGCAGTTTCAATTCTGCTCTTGATAAAGAAGATTATGAGACAGCTTCACAACAGTTTGAGTTGCTTGATAAAATGCTTCACCCAGAAAACTCATTGCGAAAAATTTTAAAAATTCAATTAACAGGAATTACTGCAAATGATTAAGTTGAACAGACCCGCTAAGCCTGTTGAACTTAATCCAGCATTGCAGAAAACATTGACTGACGAATTTAAGTTAACAGGAAAATCAGTTTGGAATTTAGACTTTCTGAAGAAAGCTCTTCTTGCGTTTTCTCATGATAAATGCTGCTATTGCGAAGCCAACATCAAGGAAGAAAGCAAATATTTAGAAGTAGAGCACTTTCATCATAAGGATATGTATAAGGATGAAGTGTTGGAATGGAGCAACCTATTGCCCTCATGTAAAAAATGTAATGGAACAAAGGGTGACCATGATACGAAAAAGGAACCTATTATTAATCCAACAGTAGATAATCCAAAGACGCATCTAAGATATTGGCGATACAGAATAAAAGGCGTTAACGACTTAGGCAAACTCACTATTTCAGTTCTCAATTTGAATGACCAAGATAGATTAGTTAAGAAGCGTTTTGAAATTGGCAATGCGATACAAGTCAAACTCGAACAACTAAATGAGTTAGCCGATGATTACATAAAAGGAATTCAAACAAGTACCCGACGGAAGAACAGGATTATCGGTGGAACTAAGGACTTATTGAAGGAAGGTTTACCAACCGCAATCTATTCGGCAACTTCAGCAACTATTATTCTGACCGACACCGAATATATTGCATTAAAAGGAAAGCTTTTTGGACTTGGCTTTTGGGACAAGGAATTAATTGACCTTGAAACTGAATTAAACAAGAATTGCTTAGACTTAGAGAAATAGAGCTACAGCTAACATTGCATTGGCAATATGGCGGGGCGACGAAAATATATTCAGCTCTGTGTTCGCTAATCGGCTTAGTTCCAGCCGACGAATAACGCCGAGCAACAGAATAAACAATGAGCTTTTGTATCTTTAATCAGCATTGGTTCCGGGCTGGACGTTCAATGAATACCGCCACATCGCCAATGCTTCAACGTTACCTGCAACCTGCAGCGACCCAAAACTCAAATCGAACTAACACAACAAATGAGCATTAAATTCTTATTGACAACTCTGACAGTAGCTACTGTTTTTCTCACATCATGCAAAGACACGTCACATAAATTCGACCCGGACACATGGTTCAAGGAAACAAAACAAGCTATACTCGAACAATCTAATAAAGCTGCCGACAGCACACATACAGAAAACTACGATGATGGCAAGCCTCATAAAGTGAAATATTTTAATCGAGGTATGCCGACGATTGAGAAGTGGTATAGAGAGACAGGTGAACAGGTAGTAGAAACTCACTATTCGTCTGACGGGAGGTCTGAACTTCGAAGAGAAATCTGTCCCACCGGAAAAGTTGCTTTTGAAGGCATCTTCGTCAATAAAAATGCATATGGACTTTCGACGTGGTGGGGTTGTGGCGAACATAAGCAAGAAGAAGGGATACGCTTTAACAATGAAAAGGTGGGACAATGGAAAACGTGGGACAGCAACGGAAAAGAAAGCGTTTCTGACTATGGAAGTTCAGAGCTTATTGACTCGCTGCAAACAATCAAAATTTCGAATTAGACAATTACATTTATCATGACCACGGCTGCAGGTAACAGTGCTTTGCAATAGCATGGCTAGACGTTGGAGCAATCGGCGGCAAATCATTTCTCAGCTATAGTTTCGGCAGACATTACGCTGTTGGTCATTAGTTCTTAACTTCAAAATCAGTAAATCAATCGGCATTTGTTCCAGGCTGACAGTTCGCTATTGCCATACCATCGCAAATGCTTTAACGTTGTGTGTAATTGTAAACGACACCTTACCTCGAATCATAGAATGAATTATTTCAGCTTTCTTTTTTGTATTTTTTTCGGTTTAATAATAATCGGGGGCTGTTGTTCGACCACGACTAATAGTAGACAAAATGATGAAAAGTCGAGTTTATCTATAAAGAGTGAATTACAATATCCGTTGGGGAAATTGCTTAAAATGGAAGTTGAGGTTTGTGACGGCGATTTGGTCGCCAGAAAAGAATATAAAGGTCTCTATCTGTTTAAAGTAAAGGCTGTAGAAGGTAAACAAACACTGATACCAATTTTAATCAGGTATAGAGACGATACAGGCAATTTCCCGACCAATGACTTTGAATTGTATAAATATAAATATGGTAGAGATACTGGCTCAATATCTTCTGACCAAGTCGTTAAGATGAAAAACGAATTTGTTGGCAAGACTTTTAATGTCGTTGCTTATGAAACCGGCGAATTCACTGGATTCCCAGAAGGGTATTTCGACTATCACGATCAAAAGGCCGGTACGAGCTTTCACTTTCAAAATTATTTAGTAGTTGTTGCAAATTTGACTAAACCACATGGAAAAGGTAACTAGTGCAGATGAGAACAACTACACACAACAAGGGGTTTGGCGCAATGGCGGGACAGAACATGGGCTGAGCTGTGGATCATTGGTCAACTGTTGTGCAACTTGCCGATCGACATTACCACGGACTATCGCCACTGCGCCAAGCCCTGACCGTTATGTGCCACTTTGTAACGACACTCTCAAAATGACAAAGACCTTTTTTATATTAACGCTTTTTACTTTGACGACATTAGTTTCTTGTGGACAAACAAAGCTCAACAAGAAAGTTGTCGTCGAGACTTTAGACTTTGCTTATTTGGACGGTTGCGAAACATGAAAGGGAGATTGCAAGCCGATTGAAATAGTTAGGCAAAGTAAGCAAGACACTGTTTTGCTTATATTCCCAAGCGCCGGAACACAATCGGACGTTTACCTTCATTCTGCTAAAGACAAAAGTATAGAGTTGCACGACAAAAAGGTGTCTGGACAAGGCAAACCAACTTTAAACTTGACAAGCCTTGACGATGGGGAATATTCAGTAAACATTATCAGTTGCGGACTTGGTGGCAGTTGTTTAGTGCGATTAAAAACTAAACAACAATAAAAGGTTTTTAGCTCTTTGTATATTGACTATAATAACTTTTGCGACACTTAATATTTCAACTGCAAAGATTGAAACGCCAGTTGATGGGAATGACACATATGGTTTTCCTTTGACATTTTTTATTCGGTTCAGTGGCATGTGTTCGCCTTGTCCACCACACCCGACAGAGACGTCTTATTGGAAATTGGTTGTTGACATTGTAGCTGCTTTCTTTATTTCAGTTATTAGTTTGACTGTTTACATAAGGTTAAGAAAGACATTGCAAGAGAAGATAAGCGGCACATAACAGGCGGTTTGGCAATATGGCAGGGAGACGAATATATGCTCAACTTTTGTCCGCTATTCGGCTTCAGTCCCGGCCGACGAATAACTCCGGGCAATAGAATAAACAATGAAAATTTATTGATAAATTTAGCAGCGGTTACGGGCTGACGATTTTCAAATGCCGCTACATCCCCAAGCCGTAGCCGTTGTGTGCCATTAACTCCTATATGTCAGCAGTATTCAGTTTTATAACCAAAAACGATGCAGTTCTTGCAACTGATACAATTTGTTCTTTTAAGCCTACGGCTAGTGACTCTAAGCTCATACCGAGGAGTTTTACAAACAAGATGTTTTTTCTTCCCCAATTCAAATCTGCTTTTGCTGTTACAGGAACTTTACAAGCCGGGCTTAGCTTTTTTAATTTTACGACTGAAAAGATATATGGCATTGATGTGGATTCCTTAGTAGGGATCGATCTTTCCCATTTTACGTCTATGCTTCATTCTAATTCCAATAATGAAGAGTTTCCAATAGGGACTATTTACCTTCTTGGCTATAGCATCAAGGATGAGACTTTTAAAGGATATAAATTGATTATAAATATTAATGAGGATTTAAAGTGGGAGGCGACTCCGTTGGATAATTTTATGTTTAAACCATATGTCGCTAATTGGGAGGAGAAACTTACCACTGATCAGCAGAGATCAAGTCTTCAAGAATTTGTAACAGACTTAATGAAGCTTCAAAAAGCCGAGGATGAAAACAAAACGATTGAGGAGCAAGTAGGAATTGGTGGTGAGATTGTGTATTCATATTTTTTCATCGATCAAGAAACTAATAGGTTTACTTTTAATACACAAATTCTTCATCGATTTCATGATTACAACACTCAGCATTCAAAAATGGGACGATGATTTTATGAAAACGTCACACAACATTAGGTTTGCTGCTATGCTGGCTAAGGAATAAATCATCATCAGTTTTTCATTTATCAACTTTCAGTCCGGGCGAACGGAACTCTGTTGAACATTTGTACCTAATTTCATCATCAGTTAACAATTTGGGCTTCAAAGCCAGGATGGAAGATCAATGAATATCAGCACAGCAGCAAGCCCTAAACGTTGTGTGCAACTTCCGCGTTTTGAAGGTTTGGGTGAAAATTTGTAAATTTAACTATGAACATCAAAGAACTCATATCGATAGATAGCGAAACCCTTGGCGGTCAGCCAGTTTTCGCCGGCACGAG
>JAEZAM010000136.1 GCA_023430465.1 Bacteroidota bacterium
ATGTAAGACCGCCCCGCAGCATGATATGATCCGTCAACTCATAGTTACCCGTGATGCCTATGGCTCCGTTGCTGACTTTTCGGGGAAATATCTTGTCGGCAAGATCACCGTTGTAAGCTGAGACGCCGCCAAATACACCAAGATGAAAACGTTGAGCGGATACCGTAGCGCTGATAAGCAATAACGCCACACATGCCTGTATTTTTATCATAACCGGGGGATTAGCCCAGCCGGTTGCAAATTTTGGGCCGGAAGGCCTGGAAATCAGGCAACGATAAATTCCCGGAATAAGTATATATGCTTCGTTAATACCGGCTAAACGATCAACGTGAAAATAAACCAGTGTATTCAATGCCGAGACCAGGCCCTGCTCCGTAGCTCACATGGCCATCGTGATAGGTAATTCCTGTTGCTACATCCTCCGCCAACAGCAACGGACCATCCATATCGGCATGGTCGATAAAGGGCAGCAGGTGGGCGATTGCTGCAGAGCCAACCGTAGACTCATTCATACATCCTACCATCACCTGCAGGCCAAGCTTCCGCGCATGGCTGATCATCCGTTTTGCAGGCGTGAGCCCGCTGCATTTGGTGAGTTTGATATTAATGCCGTGAAAATGGTCCCTGCATTTTTCTACATCGCTTTCAAACACGCAGGATTCATCGGCAAACAAAGGAATACGGGATACCGGGAATAATTTTTTCATGCCCTCCCAATTGTCTTTTGCAAGTGGCTGCTCCACGAGCTCCACACCCAGCTCATGCAACTGCGGAATCAGGGCAAGCGCGGTTTCAAGATCCCAGGCCGCATTGGCATCCACGCGCAAGCGGGCATCGGTATGTTGCCGGATGGCCCGCACGATCTGGATGTCCTGGCTTGTTCCCACTTTTATCTTATAGATGGGCCAGGGCTTCTCCTTCATCTTGGCCAGCATTTTTTCAATGCTGTCTATCCCGATCGTGTAATCCGTCGGCGGGTTTTTAGAAGGATCGCCCTTCCAGTATTCATATAATTTTTTTCTGCCCATTTTTGCAAACAGATCCCAGGCTGCCATATCGAGTGCGCAGACAAGGAAAGGATTAGCGGGTAAAAGGTGATGCAGAAAATGCCAGAACCGGTCCGGCTCGGTAAATGCAAACTTCTCTATCATCGCCTTCTTCGCTTCCAGGTCAGACATCATCTGCTCCACGGTTATATCGTAATAGGTAATGGCGGGTGCCTCGCCGTACCCCTTGATGCCAAAATGTTCGAGTTCCACGATCAGGGTGGGTTGATGGGTCTTGGTGCCTTTGGAAATCGTGAAGGGATGATGAAAACGGAGATGGAAGGGGAAATAGGAAAGTTTCATCCTGCAATTTACTACCAGATTTCACGCAAAGAAGCAAAGCGGGCTAAGAACGCAAAGATACCAACCTCAACCTGAGCCTCAACCTCAACCTCACAGCAGGTGTTGCATTTTTCAAAATAAGACTCTATGTTTGTAATTCCACCTTTTGAACAAACATACAAGCCATGTCTCTGATTCGTACCGCCATGATGGCCATTGCCATCCTGATTGCCTTCCCCATTATTGCTGTCTCGCAGTCCCGCTCGGCTAATTACGTCAATGAATACAACAAGTCGAATGCCGACCGGACGCTCAAACTGATGTATATCGCTCATGAAGAAAAGTACACCACTGTTTATGTGAAGTACATGGGAAATCAGAACGTAGGCAAGTACACCGGGCTTTACCTGAATAATTTCCGCCTGATTGACCGGGACACCAAAAAAGAATATTATCCTGTAGACACCTACTATCTGCCAACAAGGACTGATGGTAAATTCTACCTGTACAATGCGGATGACCCGGTGATGCTGCCGATACAATTCAGCCGCCTGCCGGCTTCTGTGAGGTATATTGACCTGGTTGAAGGTGAGGGCAGCAGCAGCGCTACCTACAATTTTACTTTCAGGGGCCTTTACCTCGAGCCTTCGGAGGACATTACGGATGAACTCGATTTTCTTTGGGAATGGGATAACCTGCCTTACTGCACATCGTTTTATACCTATGATGATGTGACCGTAGAACTTACCATTGATGGCAATTACGTCGACAAACTCGATCGCCGTTATACGGACAGAGAATATAAGCCCGAGTGCGGCGAGTATGGCAGCATGATGGTCGGTTACCCCACTGATCGCGAACGCAGGCTCACTGCAAAGTCACCAGATGGCAAATACACCTGGGACTTTAATTTCACCCCGGTTGCAGATGAACCGGGTGATTGCAACAAAAAGAATCTAAAGATCAAATAAGGGATCAGCCCCTGCCGCTATTGTGAACATAGCCTTTCAATTCCTCGTTGAAGGCTTTTTCTTTTATCAGCTCTTCGAGCGAAAGGTGCATGCGATAACGCCAGTAATGCTTCGGAACTGCCGGGTCATTGATCCGTTCTTCCTGCGGATTCTCGCGCCTTAATGTATCGCTCATGCCAAGGATATCCTGCAGTTGAAAAATACTCCACATTGCTGGTGAATACAGATGCTGAAGGACGATCGCGCGATTGATCCATGATTCACAGAAATATGGCGCATCGCCCCATTGTCCTAGCACCCGATTATAAAAGTGCTGGGTCTTTTCCCTGTTTTCTTCCCACCAGCCGCGCAGTGTGCTCATGTCATGCGTGGAAGGGGTGATCACAGAGAGATAAGGTGCATCCTCCGGAATGAAAAATTCTTTCATGGGATCCTTTGGCATCCGCTGGATCTCAAGACTCAGGATACCCAATTGATTCATCACTTCGGGTACACAGTGCGGCACCATACCCAGATCCTCCCCACAAATCAGCATGTTGGTCGCTTCTTTGAGATGCGGCAGTTTATGCAACGCTTCTTTTTTCCAGAAATCATCCTGCCGCCGATAGAAATAATTGATGTAAAGCGAACGGAATTTTTCCTGTACATGTGGAATCAGGTATCGGAACGAAGAAGTGTTTTCCATTGAAATCCTGAAATGGAATTCCTGGCCCTGGGAGCCTTCGGCTTTGAACAGTATCACATTGGCTATAAGTTCATAAAGGCCAAGATTCAGGCGGCTGTTTTCTTCGGTCACTGGTTGCGTCAGAAACCAGGCCTCCACTTTTCGCTGCGTATCAAATTCTTCGCGAAGGTCATACCCGCCCTGGTTGTTAGGGACAAGGAACATGTCCCTGGCCTTGTCTTCCAGGCCTGGTAATACCTCCCGCAGCACATCATCGGTTATGAAGGGTTTGCAGTAACGTTGTTCATCAAACCAGATCCCGTTCTCGCCAAACTCCACGTAGTGTACGGGGAGGCAGGGCACGAATCGACCCATGATCCCCTGTACGGCATGAGCGGGGATACTCCATATCCGGAAAAATCCGAGAATATGATCAATGCGGAAGGCATCGAAATAATAGCTCATTTGCCCGAACCGCTGTTTCCACCACGCAAAGCCATCTTCCTGCATGCGCTTCCAGTTGTAGGTCGGAAATTCCCAGTTCTGACCGATCGGTGTAAAATGATCAGGTGGTGCGCCGGCCTGTTCTTCCATGTTGTATAGTTCCGGCGCTACCCATGCGTCACATCCATAGCGGTAGATGCCGATCGCAATATCGCCTTTCAATACGATGCCTTTTTTGTGCGCATAATCGGCGGCATCTTTCAATTGTTCGTGCAGGTGATATTGTACAAAACAATAGAACAACATCTCTTTCTGAGCGGCACCGCGCGTCGTGAATAATTTCTCGACGGCGGCTTTATCATAAACACCATTCGTTTTCCATTCTGCGAAATGTGTGGTTCCGAATTTATCCCGGAAGTAACAAAACGCGGCATAAGGAACCAGCCAGTGGCTGTTGGCCTGGAAGAATTCTTTGTATTCTGCGGACGCGAAACAATCCTTGTATAGGTCTGTATATAACTCGCGGAGCATCGCGAGTTTGAAGCGCATCACTTCTTCATAGTCTATTTCGGACAGGGCATTCAGCGATTTTTGTTTCCGTTTCAGCGTGGCGATCTTGTCTGCATGTTTCTTGCCTGCAATACGTGCGAGGTTGATGTATTGTGGATGCAGTGCAAAAGCAGAGATGGATGCATACGGGTAGGAATCCGTCCATGTGCCCGTTGCGATCGTATCGTTCACCGGCAGGATCTGGATGAGTTTCAGCCCGGTTTCTTTTGCCCAATCGACCAGCAGTTTTAGATCAGGAAACTCTCCTACTCCAAAACTGTTCCGGCTGCGGAGGCTGAATACAGGTATCGCTACGCCGGCACCTTTCCACCAGTTGTTTTCCAGGTACAAGAATCCGTCATGCAGCATGGTGATGCGTCCCGGAGCCATGTCAGCAATGAGCAGCCGGTTGTCACCATTTTCATAACGCACGAAACGGTGATCATGGGTATCATAGATGCCATACTTGTAATGGAGCGGTATGTTCTGCCCGTTCAGGTCAACTTCAGTTGTCCACCAGTCGCCCTCTTTCTGCATCAATACTGGTGTTTCAGTTTCCCAGTTGGCGAGTGCGGTACCATGGCCGAGCAGGCAGACCACTTCATTTTTTTGCAGCAGTGGTGCCTTTACTTTGAAAATATGGGTGAAGCTTTTGCGGACACGCGCCTTCTTACGGGGCGGTGACTGCTTCAGCAATACGTTGCGAAAAGGCGCAGTGAAAAATGCGTTTTCATATTCACCGGCATAGTTCCAGGTATCATAAAGCTGGATCTCTGACACGTCTTTCGGCGGCAGACTGATCAGCCGGTCATGCCCCCACTCCGCAAGAAGTTCCTGGCCTTCATCGCGGAGATAGAATTTATAGCAGATCCCGTCTTTCGGCCAATCGGCGCGGGAAAAAGGAATATTGACATGCCAGTATTGATCATTGAGATATTCAAGGGGAACGGCTTTTGCAGGATCATCCATCCCCAGTGATTCTGTATTTCCTGAAAGCCAAAGTGATTGCCCGAACTTGGTATGAAAACGTAAGTAAAATCCGAGGTTCATTGCAAGCGTTGATTCATTCATGTTTGCGCGCAGTCGTGTATCGACTACACATTCTTTACGAAAGTAAAATAAATCATGCAAGGATCGGTTTTTTATTTCACCCGGTAAAAAAAACGAAGGGCGGGGCGGGAATTTCGGGCAGGGCTTCTCTGTTTGGCGTGCTTCGCTTATTTTTGCCCGAAATAATAACTGACATGGAGCATAAGAGAAAATACAAAGGTATCTACTGGCTGGTTTTCCTCGTTTCTACAGCGGCATTGTTGCTGGCGATTGCCACGCATTGGGAATGGCTTACGCTGATCCTCCCCTTCCAGGTGACTGCCTTTGTGAAGGCCATGGACATCATGTAAATTACCCTTTCGGTATAAAAAAACCCGTTCCTGCTTCCGCGGGACCGGGTTTTGTTTTGTAACCTATGTAAAAGCCAGCTGCAGGATACCTGCTTCCGGCCATACGATAAATGTTGGAGTTATCTCCTCAACATGCTGCTGGCCGATTTCGCATCCCTGCGAATGTTCCACATATTTACCATGGTGAATGAAGACTTTTTTGCTTCATCGACCTGGAAATCCGTGGCGACTGTTTCTTTTACTTCTTTGGTTAACGCTTGCAGTTCTTCTGCATCCATCCGTATAACAGACGGCATCACATCACTCTTCATGATTATATCCTGTTTAAATGTTTACAATAAATAGCTTGAGCAACGGGGGAAGAAACACTAAAGAATCGTTAGAAGAAAGTGCGAAATTCTGTCACCTTGGTTGTAAGTACTGTACAATGCTCAAATTGATGGTGCAAAGATAAGCCAGGAAAACGGCTATTCAAAGCAAACAGTGCGCGAATTGCAGGTTTGAGTTGACGAACGGCAGAAACGCGAGGCTGGATTGCGGGATCCGTGGGGCGCGCCTGCCTGCCGGAGCGAAGCGGAGGTAGGATGCTGGATGGGTTGGATGCTGGATGGGCTGGATGCTGGATAAAACTTTGCGTTCTCACTTGGCTCCCGAAGCCTCGTCCCGATCCTTCGGGATTGCGTGAAATTATGGGAAAATATTTTCCTTACCTCAGCTCCCCGCCGGCCTTCCATAAAGCGAATTCAAACATGGTTCACTTTTTGTGTGTTAAAACGTTGATAAAAAATTACTCATCCCATTTAATGATTAAAACTCAACTTTTATGAGAAAAACACTCTTCCTGGCAGTGGCCATCTCAGTGTGCGTTTCCCTGATCGGTATGCCTGTACAGGCAGCATTCAGCCTCCCGGCTACAACCACATCGATGCCTACTGAGCCCGATCCGGGGGTGGTAAAGTCTGCAGTGAATGATTTCAATGCTCTTTCGAAAAAAGAAAAAAGGAAAAAGGTCAAAGAAGTCAAGAAGCAGATCAAGGCTTTCAAAAAAGATCAAAAAGCAGGTAAAGAGCCCAGCACCAACACGCTGCTCCTCGTTATCCTCGCTATCCTTCTGCCACCACTGGCTGTATACCTGCATCAGGGTGAGATCAACACAAAATTCTGGATCAGCCTTATCCTTACCCTCCTGTTCTGGCTCCCAGGTGTGATCTATTCTTTGATCGTAGTACTCGGTAACGCATAAGTCTTACCGCCCAACGAATACAAGAGCTGCTCCCCCGGGGCAGCTTTTTTTTGCCTTTACTTAAATGTGTCAGGTTTTGTGGCCGAGTGGCAAAGTGATATTTTAGTGGAATGAACCTATCCAACTGCTCCCTCCATTTGCGTGGCCTGCTTACCACCTGCGTGTTTTTTTTCCTTATCACCCATTCATTTTCCCAGACCAACGTTTTGTTGCCAGCAGACTACCTGCAGCAAAAGCTGCCGACCGGTAAACAGTACACTTCACACGAAGTTGCGCGGTTCAGGGACCTGGGCCAGCTTTGGGGCGTGCTCCATTATTTCAATCCAAAAGTAAATTCAGGCGGTGCTGTTACCGACAGCCTGGCTTTGTCCGCTGCCCGGACACTTATCGCTGATCCTTCTGCAAATGGCTTCGCCCGTGCCGTTGAACAAATGCTGACCCTGCTTGGTGATCCCGGTACAGGTCTGTTGCGTAAAAATGATCAGCAGCCTTCGATTCTATTTGTTGGACCCGGCAAGCCGCCCCGTGTCATCAAACTCCCTGACAGCACCTTGCTGATCGCCTTTCCTACCCTGGCGGCTGACTATATTGATGATCCTGCAGCGATCAAGGGTTTACTGCCTTCAGAATGGGGGGATGCCCGGGCCCTGATCTTTGATCTGCGCAATGCCTCCGATCCCGGCCCTTATGCCGAATACAGTTTTCTCTTCGATGTGATGCCCCTCCTGACGCAAGCCATTGCGGGTTCGACCCTGTTGCCGGCAATGTTCGAGCGAAGGGTATTCCATAGCGGGTTTGTGTCCCAAACATCCAACACGCCCAATATCTATAGCAGTGGCTGGCAGTTGACCGCCGTCCCGTCAAACGTATCCCGGGGAAATCAGCCTCCGCTGAATAAGCCAGTGACCTTTGTATATAATAGGTTCACGAGCCTCGATGTGGTAAGACAACTGTCTATCCTCCGCGCAGCAGGTTTATGCAAGCTCGTGTATGAAGGCAATGCTGCCAGTTATCAGAATGGAAAATCACAGGTGTTGAACCTGACTGATAGCCTGTCCGTACAAGTGAGGGTGAGTGAGTTTGTGCTGGCCGGTGACCGGCCGCTTCCATTGCCTGACCTGTACATCGATAAAGTGACAGATACGAGTTTCAACGCCTTCACCCGCCATTTGCAGGATTTGTCCGGACGGGCCATTGCGGAACCAGGCCATGCTAAATCCGATCCACCGGCATTTCTGGTTCCCCGCCCCGACCGGTATGCAGACACACTCGTCCCTTCAATTGATAAGCGGTTATTTGGACTCTATAACTTCTGGAATGCATTTCATTATTTTTCGCCATACAAGGATGGACTTGATCATGACTGGGATTCTGTCCTGGCGAAATATGTCCCGGTATTCTTGAATGCAGATGATTCCCTTTCTTACATGCTCGCGGTACGCAGCGTCGCGAGTGAAACGCAGGATTGCCACGGCTATGTGAATTCAAGCCTCCGGGCCACACCGGCGAGGAAATACTACGGTGCGTGGCCACCCGTTCAATTGGGATTCATCGGGCACAAAACTTATATCGTGGAGATCGCAAAGGATTCAACTCAATCCATCAGTGGGCTGAAAGTTGGTGATGAGATTAAACATATCGATGGGCGCACGATCAGGGAACTGGCAGAAAAGTGGAAAAAATACCTGGCCACCAGTAACCCGTCCACCTTTGAGCGGGATGTGGCCAACTATCTCACGGTTGGTCCGATTGGCTCGGAAATCCGCTTCACAGTGAAAGGTGATGGTGGAACAAAAACCATCCCGTTGAAACGCAGTGGTCGATGGCCGATGGGAACCGGCATTAAGAGTTTCAATAAAGTTCATAAGACGGTTGAATTGCTGCAGGGAAATATAGGTTATGTAAATATGGGGAGCCTGAAGCAGTCCATGGTGGATAGTGTGATGAATGCATTGATCAAGACCAAAGCCATCATTTTCGATATTCGTAACTATCCGCAGGGAACAGCATGGTCAATCGCTCCATGGCTGACAGCTACTGCAAAGAAAGCTGTGCTATTCGACAAGCCATTTGTCAATAACGAATATCTCGCGGGTGGAGAAGATCAATCGACATTAAAATCCCATTTTACCGTAAATCCGGGGCCTGGTAAAAAATACGCGGGTAAGGTGATCATTCTTTGTGATGAGAATACGCAGAGCCAGGCGGAGTATACGATCATGATGTTCCAGGGAGCCACAAAAACCGTTGTCATCGGTAGCCAGACGGCTGGTGCGGACGGTAACGTGACCGATGTGAGTCTCCCGGGCGGGTACTCCATTACGTTCAGTGGCCTCGGCATTTATTACCCGGATGGCACGCCTACCCAGCGACGCGGTATCAAGGTGGATATTGAGTCAAGACCCACGATCAGGGGCTTGTTGTCGGGAAAGGATGAAGTACTTCAGCGGGCCCTGCAATATGTCAGGACAGGTAAGTGAAACTAACAAATATCCTGCTGTGAGAAAATCAGTCGTACTTATTATGGCAATCATTTTTTTCGGTTGCGTATCGCAAAAGCCACCGTGCTGCACCGATCAGGAGAGCCGGAGTTTGCTGGCCGTGGATTCCATTCTTTTGTCTTCCAGGGAAATTGGCATCGCTGATATAAATGCTTCTCTGAATGAGTATGGCTGGTTTGCTAATTCCGGATTTCATTTCATTCACCGGGAAGACCGGGACTTTCTCGCGTTTGTGGCTTCAAATCACACTGATCTGATTATCCAGGATATTTTTAATGGTGAAGTAACAAAAGTGGATATGGGTAAATGGCTCGAGAGGAAGTATCGATACAACCTCCTGATTCAAAACGACACCATCCACATTATAAATGCCGATAAGTTCACCTATGCGGCTATTCAATTTGATACGGGTTTTAGGGTGCAGGAGATCTATCGGTTTGATCTTAAGGAATATTTGTCGGTCTCAGGCTACTTCCTGAACTCCCATGTATTTATTGATAAGAAGATCGCCTTTACCTATCCGTATCTGGTTATCCCTTATGGTAAAACCGGGCGACACAACGGAATGGATGATAAACTATCACTTCGTTTCGACGTCGTTCGCAGGTCGGTCAAAAAAATGTTTAAATACCCGCAGAAATACTACTCGTGCGATATCCAGGATCCATACCCTATTCTCTCAGGTACTTCTGATGGACGGGTTATTGCAGCCTATATGAAAGATAACACGCTTTTTGAGCTGGACGTGGACCATGCGACTTCAACTACCCGCGATAGTGTGAGGTTCAACAGCCAATATATGTGTTATGACCGATCACTCGCTGACAACCTTGCCTATACAAACAAGTTTGATCTGAACGATGAGTGCAATGTAAATCTGATCACTACCAATTCAGCTATCATCCTCATTAAAGACCTTCGCCGGGACCGAAAAACGGAGCCATTGAGAACCGCAATCCTGGTTTTCAAAAATGATTTTAAGTGCATCGGCACTTTCTTTCCAGGCGAACACCTCGACTCCAGGCTGATCTTCCCCTACAAAAATGGCATATTGGCAATTAACTCCCAGAGAACAAAAGGCTACCACTATGAGATCCCATAAGCTCATTTTACTTATTGCCCTCTGGTCGTTGCTCATCGCCTGCTCGGCAACCAGGCGGGGAGCGTTGCCTGTAAATCTCAATGCGCCGATGGCTGACTCGTTGTTTAACAGATTCGGCGATAATATTGCCATCGTATCCTGCCTCCGCTGTGCTTGTTTTGTCGATGCGCTGAATAAAGAATTCGTAGAAAAATCGGTTGTTCCTACCGGGTATATCCTCATTACCGACACAAGTTGTAACAAGTTTCGATTCAACGTGCAGCATGTACCGGCTGCCACGCTCGACAGGCTGAGTGATGACATCTATAACGTAACTTTTTTGCAGAAAAGAGATACGGGAATTGCTTATCGCATTTTACACATTGAAGAGAGCGCACGCATTCACTCGATTGCCCAACGTTTCTTTGCCAAATGATGCCCAGGGGTTGTAAAAGCCAATCCGTGACATAGCTGCCTGTTCACTGACCCACACCCCCGGGTTCAGTTAGTCCATATCGGACAAAAAAAAGCGTGAAGGGAGTTGCTGTTGCTTCTCCCCTCACGCATCGATGAATTATCCGCAGCCCTTATTTCACTTCTTCATAAGGTACATCGGTCACATTATCGTTGGCTCCTGCATCGGCAGTGTGTCCCTGTGCCTGGTCAGGCCCGGGTTGTGCGCCACCTTCCTGAGCACCTTTGTACATGTCCTCACTTGCTGCAGTCCATGCCTTATTCAATTCTGCTACCGCCGTATCGATCCGGGCAATGTCTTGTGATTTGTGCGCTTCCTTCAGTTGCTCATGTGCTGATTCAATAGCGCTTTTCTTTTCAGCAGGTATCTTGTCGCCATACTCCTTCAACTGCTTCTCGGTCTGGAAGATCAGGCTGTCGGCTGAGTTGAGCTTGTCGATTTTTTCACGCTCTGCCTTATCATTCGCTTCGTTCGCTCTCGCTTCTGCCTTCATTTTTTCCACTTCGTCTTTGCTCAGGCCGCTGCCCGCTTCGATGTGGATCTTCTGTTCTTTACCTGTTCCTTTATCCTTCGCAGTCACATGGAGGATACCATTCGCATCGATGTCAAAAGTTACCTCAATCTGGGGTACACCTCTGGGTGCTGGTGGAATGCCATCCAGGTTGAAGATACCAAGGCTCTTGTTGTCTTTTGACATGGTTCTTTCACCCTGCAATACGTGGATCTGCACGCCGGGCTGGTTATCGCTGGCAGTAGAGAACGTTTCTGATTTCTTCGTCGGGATGGTTGTATTGCTTTCTATGAGCCTAGTCATAACACCACCCATGGTTTCGATACCGAGAGAAAGAGGCGTAACGTCCAGCAGCAGTACATCTTTCACCTCACCTGTCAGCACAGCTCCCTGGATCGCAGCACCTACAGCTACCACCTCATCGGGGTTAACACCGCGGTTTGGCTTTTTACCAAAGAATTTCTCTACGATCTCCTGTACTTTGGGGATCCTTGTAGAACCACCCACCAGTATCACTTCGTCGATCTCAGAAGTGCTCATGCCGGCATCTTTCAATGCGGCTTCGCAAGGCTTCAGGCAACGGGTGAACAGGTTGTCCGCCAGTTGCTCAAATTTTGCACGGCTGAGTTTTTTCACCAGGTGCTTTGGAACACCGTCCACCGCTGTGATATAAGGAAGATTGATCTCAGTTTCGGTAGATGAAGAAAGCTCCACCTTTGCCTTTTCTGCTGCTTCTTTCAGACGCTGCAGGGCCATGGGATCTTTGCGCAGGTCGATGGCTTCATCTTTCTTGAATTCATCAGCGAGCCAGTCCATGATCACCTTATCGAAGTCATCACCACCGAGGTGAGTGTCACCGTTGGTTGATTTCACTTCAAACACACCATCGCCGAGTTCCAGTACGGAGATATCGAAAGTACCACCACCAAGGTCAAACACAGCGATCTTCTGATCGTGCTTGCCTTTGTCAAGGCCATAAGCCAGGGCAGCAGCCGTAGGTTCGTTCACGATCCGGCGTACGTTCAATCCGGCTATTTCACCGGCTTCTTTGGTAGCCTGGCGTTGCGCATCGTTGAAGTAAGCCGGAACGGTGATCACCGCTTCGTTCACTTCATGACCGAGGTAATCTTCTGCTGTCTTCTTCATTTTCTGAAGGATCATGGCAGAAATTTCCTGCGGCGTATAGAGTCTTCCGTCTATGTCAATTCGTACGGTATTATTGTCACCTTTTGCCACTTTATAGCTCCAATGACTGATCTCCTCACCCACCTCATCAAACCGACGACCCATGAAACGCTTCACGGATGTGATCGTATTCTGGGGGTTAGTGATCGCCTGGCGCTTGGCCGGGTCCCCTACTTTACGTTCCCCGTTCTTCAGGAAAGCTACTACTGACGGGGTCGTACGACGTCCCTCGTCATTGGCAATAACTACCGGCTCATTGCCTTCCATAACTGATACACAGCTATTGGTAGTTCCAAGGTCGATTCCGATTATTTTTCCCATAATAAAATTTTCTGTTTAATGATTTACCCGTTGTCGGGCTGATACCCCTGTTCAATCATTATGCCGCAGCCAGAAACGTGAAAAAATGGCAGTCCCTCAACCAATTGGTATACAGTATTGCAGTTACAGCAAGGCAGTATCTGACAGAAGGTTGTAACTTTATCATCAAAGACTATTCCATGGACACATTTTGGATCGTGCTGGGCATTTTGCTCGTCGTGCTTGCCATTGGTGGGAGCATTCTGCCCTTGTTACCGGGTCCGCCTGTTGCCTATGTCGGGCTCCTGATCCAGCAGTTGCGGGAGCCCAATCCTTTCACCACTAAGTTTCTGCTCATCTGGGCTGGAATCGTAGTACTGGTTATCGTGTTGGATTACCTGGTGCCCATCTGGGGTACCCGTCGTTTTGGTGGCACCAAATATGGGGTCTGGGGCTGTACGATTGGTTTCCTGGCAGCGTTCTGGATGGGGCCGATCGGTGTGATCGCCGGACCGTTCATAGGTGCCTTTATCGGGGAAATGCTGGCCGGCCAGGACAGCCGGAAATCCTTCCGCGCGGCACTGGGTTCATTCGCCGGATTCCTGCTCGGCGCGTTTCTCAAACTTGTTGTTTGCTTTATGATGCTGTATTACGTCATTGCTTCTATTTAGATACAGGACTGCAAAAGAGCCGGCATCCCGAACCGGCCCGCAATCCCGAAGGATCGGGACGAAGCCACGGGAGTAAAGTGAGCAAAGCACCTGAAGACGCATCTGGATGCATTTCCCTATTTTTAATCTTTATGAAAAACACCCTATACTGCTTATTGCTTCTTTCCGCGCTTTCACTGCTATCATGTTCGAAAAAGATCACAGCGGGAATACCCCTTTTATCCGAAACAAATTTTAAACTGGATTCCCTTCCCAGTTCCGAGATCGTGATACCGGTACAGGTGAATCTCCGCCCCTTTTATGCCCTCGCGGAAAAGCAGGTCGATACCCTCTTCACATCGCCCGGGTACCCGGACAAATGGGTGCAACCCTCCTGTGACACCCGTTATAAATATACCTTCCGCCGCGGCCCGCTGCAGTTCCGTGCTGCAGGCATGGCCCTCAACCTTGGCTTTACCGGTTATTACCGGATCATCGGCTCTACACGTGTTTGCGTCAGTGGTGCCTCCCTCTCACCCTGGACACCACCCTGCCGCTGCGGATTTGATGAGGCTGAGCGCCGGGTAAATGTCTCCTTTAACAATAGCCTGGCGATTACACCTGATTACAAGATTAAACTCAACATCAAACGCAATGAGCCCCAACCACTCGATAAATGCGAGATATGTTTCTGGGGACAGGATATTACAAAACAGGTGCTCGCAGGATTGACAGCGGAACTCGATGCCAGCAAGGCGGCCCTGGATAAATCCTATGGCACCGTGGACCTCAGGAAAGAGTTCCAGCAATTATGGGATCAGCTCAATGCACCCTATAATGTATATGGAATGGGCTTCCTGCAAATCAACCCGGAGAAATTGAAGATCAACAATGTTGCTGCCCGCGGCGATTCGCTTTACCTTACGCTGGGACTGGCCGCACGCCCGGCTGTGAGTTTTGAGCGGCAGTCTGTATCACCCCGAAAAATCCCTGACATGGGCGAGTTTGGCCGCCGCGATGGTTTCTCCATTTTCGTCGATGCCAGCCTGAACTATGATTCGCTCAGCACCATCATGAACCGGCACCTGGTGAACAAGGAGTTCGATTTCAATAAAGGACCCGTCAGGAAGAAATTTATCATTAAGGAATGTCGGCTCAGTGGTGCGGGAAACGAGAAACTGATCATACGGATAAATTTTTCCGGCACGGACAATGGCACCATCTACTTTACGGGCAGACCGGTCTATACCCGCGAAACCCGTGTGCTGGAAATAAAGGATCTCGACTTCGATATCCGGTCCAAAGACGCGCTGCTCAAGGGCGCGGAATGGCTGTTCAGCCGCCGCATCATCAACGAAGTAGCGAAAAACACGCGGTTTGAACTTGGCACCTATCTCGACTCTGCCCGGGCAACCATCAATGCGCAGTTGAACCAGGAGTGGATCAAAGGAGTGAGCAGTAAAGGAACGGTCAGCAATATTGAACTGATCGGTGTTTATCCCACCTCCGGTGCGCTCGTTATCCGCAGCAACTGCCAGGGCTCGCTGCGGGTGGATGTAGACAAAATTGACTTCAGCTTTTGAAATCCTTGTCTGCTTTGAAGGAAAAATGCCGCTGTGCAAGGTAGCTGAAGACGATAACGATACTGGTTGTCATCACCTGTGCTATGACGGGATAGATATGAAACCTTTCCACGAATATCTTCAGGAGAATATAGTTCAGCATCAGGTTGAACATGCAGATGGCGAAATAGCGCAGCAGTTGGACGTTACCACGAATCCTCGAGTCGGAGAACACGACATATTTCGACATAAAAAATCCGATCGGAAATGTGATGATGAATGAAATGAACAAGGCAGCGATGTGCGCCTTGAATGCATAGAAGCCCAGGTGCAGGGTTCGCTCATCAAGTATGTAATGGAAGCTGACGAAGTAGATGATAAATCCAAGCAATGTATTTCCCCCGCCGGAAGCTGCATACCGGAATGTTTGCAGATTCATGATCTTTTTGAATGGCGGATAAAAAAAATCGATGACCGGCAGGATCAGATCCCGTACACTGTGTAGATGTCGTCGCATAATCGGGGCGCAAAATATCACAACTTTCGTGTTCCACCAGAATTATGATCAGGTCATCACCCCAATAGTTAAGCGGCTTTCCGTAATTTTGCCCACAAATTTATCTGCTTCATGCCCCTCGTTAAGGAAATAAAACCGCTGGTAGTAAAGGCTTTGCTGGATCTATATGGAATTGAAGTGGATCGATCGGCACTGACGGTGAGCACGACCAAACCTGAATTTGAAGGCGACTATACGGTCGTTCTTTTTTCATTTGTGAAGCAGTTTCGCACATCACCCGAGCAATTAGGAAAGGCGCTCGGCGAAAAGCTGGTCGCTGATAATCCCGATGTGTTCTCCGCCTCCAATACGATCAAGGGCTTTCTGAACCTGACGGTAACGGATGCATGGTGGAACCGGTTCCTTACGGCAAACTTTGCTGTTCCTGTTTCCTCCCAACAGGAAGGACCTGCGCGTAACGTGATCGTCGAATATTCCTCTCCCAATACCAACAAACCGCTGCACCTGGGACATCTCCGGAACAATTTCCTGGGATGGAGCATTGCTGAAATCCTCAAAGAAACCGGCAATAAAGTTTTTAAGACATCGATTCTGAACGACCGTGGGATACACATTTGCAAATCGATGATCTCCTGGCAGCTATTTGCCAATGGCGCAACACCGGAATCGACCGGCATTAAGGGTGATCACCTGGTAGGCGATTACTATGTTCTGTGGGGTGAAGAGCATAAAAAACAAATTGGCAAGCTGGTGGCTGATGGTATGTCGCCCGAGGAAGCTGATAAATCAACGGATATTCTGAAAGCCACCCAGCAGATGTTACAGGCCTGGGAAAACGGCGACCCCCAGGTTCGCGCGCTCTGGCAGAAAATGAATGGCTGGGTCTATGAGGGAATGAACGAGACTTACCGGAAGATCGGCAGCGATTTCGATAAAAGTTATTTTGAAAGTGATACCTACCTGCTCGGTAAGGAGATAGTACAGGAAGGCCTTGAAAAAGGCGTTTTCTATCGCAAGGATGATGGCAGTGTCTGGATCGACCTGACCTCCGAAGGACTGGATGAAAAGTTGGTGATGCGCAAGGACGGCACGTCCGTTTATATCACGCAGGATCTGGGACTGGCGGATAGAAAATTTGAGGATTTTCCTTACGAGCAGAGCATATACGTCATTGCCGACGAACAGAACTATCACATGAAGGTCTTGCAACTGATCCTTCAGAAGCTAGGCAAGCCCTATGCCGCCGGAATCTATCACCTGAGTTATGGAATGGTGGAACTCCCGACCGGCAGAATGAAAACCCGGGAAGGAACCGTGGTGGATGCGGATGATATGATCGACGAGTTGAAACGGGTGGCGATGGCGAAGACAGAGGAACTTGGTAAGGTAAAAGATTTCAACCCCGGTGAATTGAATGAGCTATACGAGGTGATCGCCATGGGCGCGTTGAAATTTTTCCTGCTGCGTGTCGATCCAAAAAAACGGATGATCTTCAATCCTGAAGAAAGCATCGACTTTCATGGCTTCACAGGTCCGTTTGTTCAGTATACCTACGCACGCATCAGGTCAATACTTCGTCAGCAACAGCCAGCGATGGAGCAACCAGTTTCCAGTGACCTGTTTCCCCGGGAAAAGGAATTGCTGGTATTATTGGAACAGTATCCAACTGTAGTGGAACAGGCACTGCAGGAGCACAATCCATCTTTGCTTGCGATCTATGCCTTCACTATCGCTAAAACTTTTAATTCATTCTATACCGAACACAAAGTGCTGGCCGCCGAGTCGCCGGAGAAGAAGGAACTGCGGCTCCGCATCTGCGCACTCAGTGCAAATACGATCGCCGCAGCAATGAAGTTATTGGGTATCCGGGTGCCGGAACGGATGTAAGCCGCTTACAGCCCCAGGCCTTTCTTTTCCTGTTTCAGTGAAGCCAGGCTTGGATCCATTTCGATGGCTTTGTCGCAAAGCCGTTGGCCTTTTTCCTTGTCCCCTTTTTTCTGATAACACATCCCGATCATGTAAAGTGCTGATGCATTCTTCATGTCAAATTCCAGCATTTTATCCCAGTGATCCATGGCCTCCTGGTATTTTCCCTTGTCGTAGTATGCTTCAGCGATCATGTTCAGGATGTTCATGTCACTCGGACGTTTCTTCAGGATCTCCTGTAAGGTGGAAACACCTTTTTCGAGGTTGCCGGTATTCAGATGCGCGATGGCAAGATTTTCCAGGTAATCGTTGTCTTTTTTATAACCCTTGTTACCTGCTTCTTCAATATATTTCAGTGCGTTCTTGTCATCGTGCAGGGCATAATAGATGAGGCCCATTTCGTAGATCCAGTTGTTCTTTGCAGGATCCAGCTCGATCGCTTTCTGGAAGAACGGGATGCTTTGTTTGTAGTTCTGCATGTCCGCATAGCTGCGTGCGATCATGTACGGTGCTTCTGCGTTGGCAGGATCTTCCTTTTGCGCCTCTGTCAGGTACTTAATGGCATCACCATAATTTTCCTGCTCGTAATTCACCTTCCCGACAAAGAAGGCTATCTTCTCTGACGGGCTTAACTGTTTTAATTTTTGTGCATAGACGATCACATCATCATGATGACGCATGTTGAAGGAAAGGCTCAT
>JAEZAM010000133.1 GCA_023430465.1 Bacteroidota bacterium
GAGCCTGCTCGGCACGCACGGGCTGGATATAGGATCGATTGTCGCACTTGGGGTGTCAGATACCTGCAATGCGTACATCTACCGGCAGGCGCCGGAACGACTCGATGAAGCCCGTAAATTCAGGTATATCCGCTCGGGCCAGTTGATCGATGTATGGTTGTCCAATGACAAGCCGGTGGTGGATACTACGGCTGCCGAACCTGTGACAGAACCCGAATAAAAAATTACATATGCAAACAATCACTGCAGAAGAGTTGAAGGCGCGGCTGGATGCCGGCGAGAAATTGAACATCGTTGACGTGCGCGAGCCACATGAGCATGCGGAGTTTAACATTGGCGGCACGTTGTATCCGCTTGGGCAGGTACAGACGATGCAGGTGGATGAGCTGGAAAAATTCCGTGACCAGGAGTTGATCGTGTATTGTCGTAGTGGCAATCGCAGTGGTCAGGCATGTATGATCCTGGATACGCTTGGTTTTAAGGCTACGAAGAATTTAGTGGGGGGGATGTTGAACTGGCAGGACAAGTACGGGCTGGTGAAATAACGGCAAAAAAGTTGTCAACCTTTTAAAGGTTGACAACTTCCGAAATCGCGTAGATAAAAACGACTTTCGATGTAGAAAAGCCCGGCCGCCTACAGTGTTATGTTCAACCCTATCATGAAATTGATGCCCGCCATCGGGAAATAAAAATTCTCCGTCGTCCGGCTGCCATCATAGATGTACGCATAGGTATAGCCGTTTGGCTCGTATTTCCTGTTGAACACATTATTTACCTGCGCCGTCACATTCCACTCCGAAAACAGTTTCTTCCTCACAGTATAGATCATCCGCACATCCTGGGTATAATAGGCATCCAGTTTTATTGCATCACTTCCCGTGTTATCCAGATATTGATCACCTACATACTTCCCGATCAGGCTGAACTCCAGGTTCTTTACCGGTAGAGTATTCACAGTTCCCGCAGCGATGATATCAGGCGAAAACGCAATCGGCGCATTTTTATAGGCAGTTGCCGCCTGGCCAATCCATTCAAAATCCGCATCATATTCATCCACGTATTCCGTAAATGCCTTTATACGATTGCGGCTATAGGTGAAGTTAGCGGCGAGGTTGAACTTCTCACTCAGGATCGCCTGGCCCTGCAACTCTATTCCCGCACGGTAACTGTTGGGAACATTGATCCTCGTATACGCGCCCACGTCATTTACCTGGCCGGTCAGCACCAACTGATCCTTATAATGCATATAGTACAGGTTGGCAGCAAGTGTAGCGCCTTTGACACGGTATTCAACACCCGCTTCATAGTCATGCAGGGTTTCCTTTTTCGGCTGACTGGTTGCACCCGCTTCAAAATCATCACGGTTTGGTTCCTTATTTCCCAGGGCATAACTGATGTACGCATTTAAACCATTTCGTTGATAGCTGATGCCTGCCTTGGGATTAATAAAATTAAATTGACGTTTGATCTGGAGTCCAGGCTGGTCTTCGAATCCCTGCATGCGGTGCGTGACATGACGGTATTGTATATCGCCAAACAGCACCAATGATTGTCCAAATGCGCGGTTGCCTTTGATATAAATATTTGCATCTGTTTTTTCTGCAGGGAGATCATAGTATCTGAAATCTTTGTCAAACCCATAACGTGCCCAGGTGATCTCTCCGAAATGATCCCCATCGTATTTTGTCCAGGCACCACCAATGGTGAAATTGTTGAGGCCGGATTTGTATTGCGCGGAAAAGATCTGGCCATAGAAATAATTGTCGAGCCATTTCCTGCGTACCAGGTCGGTGCTGGTCAATAACTCGCCGTTCACCGTAAGATCAGGAAGGCCATAGTCATCAAAGTCTTCGCCGTATTTGTAATTCTCGTAGAAACCAAATCCACGGGTTAAAAATGCAGCCGTGTTCAGATGCCAGGCATCATTCAGCCGATGATCGAAGAAAAGCTGGTAGTGGCTTTGGGTGTAGTTGTCTGTCTCATTTTTATACAGTGGCAGGTTATACGTGCGATTGGCGGCATTGAACAAATTGGCCGAGTCAGCAGAGGTGAAGTAAATCGACCCGAGGTTGTTGTAATAATGATTGATCAGTGCCTGTTCATCTCCCCGCAGTTTTGCTTCAGGAATGCCGTTCCAGGCCTGGAAGGTGATTTCTTTGCCGGAAAACACATTGAGCCGCAGTGTTGATTTTTTTCCGAGCCATGCACCCGACAGGTAATACGCCTTCAGATCGCTCGTGGCGCGGTCAATGTAGCCATCACTGGTGATGCGGCTCAGGCGGGCGTCGATGGTAAATTTATCATCGATCAGGCCACTGCCAGCGCGGATGGTGTGTTTCCAGGTGTTGAAGGATCCATAGCTGTTATTTATCTGCGCATAGGGCTTCAGGTTTATCTCATTTGTAGAGAGGCTGACGGTTGCCCCGAATGCTGCTGTGCCATTGGAGGATGTCCCAACGCCCCGCTGTACCTGGATGGATTGCACGGAGGAACTGAAATCCGGAAGGTTGACGAAAAAACTTCCCTGGCTTTCCGCATCGTTGAAGGGAATGCCATTCAGCGTAATGTTGATCCTGGTGGCATCAGTGCCGCGGATACGCAGGCCGGTATAGCCAATACCGGTACCGGCGTCAGAGTTCACCACTACGGAGGGCGTCTGATTCAGCAGGAAAGGGATATCCTGCCCTTGGTTTAGCCGGTTGATGGCCGCACGGTTAAGGTTGGTACGGGCAAAAGGAGCCCGTTCCCCGGCGCGAATGGCGCGCACTTCAACGGGGGTGATGGTTTGATACTCGCTCGCGGCCACGGAATCTGTGGCGGGTTGCTGGGCCATTGTCTGGACCCAGGTCAGACTGGTGAGGCAAATGATTGCAGTCCTCTTCATTTTTTTTGTTTTAAATGATAAAAAATGAGAGGGAAATGCTGTTGAAGAAATGGCAGTAAAAGGCTCCTTCCCTGCGCAGGCATTACCCTGATCAGGTTTAACGGGTATAATCTCAGATCGCCTTGCCGTAACGGCAGGACAAACACCCCGGGAAAACACTGGATCATCCCGCCAATGGCGGGATCGAAACGGTTAAAAAATAGCGGTCAACGGTTGCAAAAAACTGCAATACGCCGACCTGCGGCGAAATTATAAAAAAAATGCGTCCCTTCGTGTAACATTCCGGTTTTACCGGCCGTATCACATAAAAACCAGTTAGTTTATGAAACGAATACTACTTGCTTTATTGCTTATGGCGGGAGTGACTGCGGCCATGGCGCAGCGGACTATCAAGGATGAAAATGTCGAGGTGCGGACTGCCAGCAATTTCACCGTAATTAAATTGTCAAGTGCCTTTGATGTCTATCTTACGCAGGGGAATGAAGAAACGGTGGCGGTAAGTGCGAGTTCAAAGAAATACATGCAGGATATCATTGTGGAAGTCAGAAATGGGGTGCTGGAGATCGACTATCGTCCGAAGGGGAAATGGCGTACCGGCAACCGGAAACTGAAGGCATATATTTCCTTTAAACAACTGGATAAGCTTGATGTGAATGGTGCCTGCGATGTAGATATCGTTGGAACGTGGAAGGCAGATGGCGCCAGGCTCGAACTGTCAGGTGCGAGCGATTTCACCGGTAGATTGGAAATGCAGAAGTTATCTGTTGATATAAGTGGTGCGTCGGATGTGAAGGTGACGGGAAATGCCGGGCAGCTCACCGTAGATGCAAGTGGAGCAAGCTCTTTTAAGGGTTATGATCTCTCTTCCGATTTTTGTACAGCAAAAGCGAGTGGCGCCAGCGATATAAAGATCACGGTGAACAAGGAATTGAATGTACAGGCAAGTGGTGCGAGTGATATAAACTATAAAGGCCAGGGTGTGATCCGCGATTTGAAAACATCCGGTGCCAGCAGCGTATCAAAAAAGAACTCCTGAGAGTACAAGCAGTAAAAAGCATGAGCAAAAAAGTCCTCCGTTTCTCCGGAGGACTTTTGCGTTTATTATATGTTTTGATTTGAGGGATAGCGCCTGGTGCGTGACAGCAGCGAGGCGTTATTGTTTGCGGATGGTAAACGTAGCTTTGTCGCCAGGACCCATATAGTTTTCCGTGACTACAATTAGGTTGGTGCAGTCGAAACTTTGTAATGTGCCCGTGATTGCTTCTCCGCCAACTGAAATATTTACGGTATTGCCTGACAATGACCATGTACCTGTGTCGTCACCATTGACACCACATTCCACTCCCGCATCTTCGTACGTTGCGGTGCCGTTCTCGTTCAATGTGTACAGGTCATCTTTTTGACAGTCGTCAAACGTTCCAAAAACATCAATTTCAGGCGCTGCTGAATTAGCCTTGTACTTGATCGATTGAATTTTGTACGTTCCCGAAAGGGAAGCCATGGAAACGGGGCAATTGTTATTATTGTTATCCTCGTCCTTTTCTTTTTTGCAGGCAAACAGGAACAGCAGGGCAAGCGGAGCAAAAACTAGTTTTTTCATAAATCATTTTTAGGTTAATGGATTCCGGCTTTAAAATAAGCCCGAATAGTCGGGTGTGCAAGTGCCGGAATGATCTTCCCCTGCAATTTTTGCACCAGCCGGACAGATTTGCACGAAATACAATGAATTAGGTTTGGTTAGTAAGTTGTGTCTCCCTACCTTTGCTGCCCACATCGCGAGGTAGAGCAGCGGTAGCTCGTCGGGCTCATAACCCGAAGGTCGGAAGTTCGATCCTTCCCCTCGCAACAGAAAAAATCCGCTTTCCGGCGGATTTTTTAATTTTAAACAGGGCCGGGACCCTGCCGGCAAGCGGTTTGATCGAATTAAATGCCCTGGGAAGGGCTTTTTTTATTAAACGAGGCCGGAAACCAGGGAACAGCATGAAAACAGGATTCGTTAACATTTTTGGAAGACCGAATGCAGGGAAAAGCACCCTGCTCAACGCATTGATGGGCGAGAAGCTGGCGATCGTTTCTCCCAAGGTCCAGACAACCCGCCACCGCATCAAGGCCATCATGACCGAGAAGGACTACCAGGTCATTTTTTCCGACACCCCCGGTATTATCGAGCCTCGCTACAAGCTGCATGAGAAAATGATGCAGGCGGTTAAAGGTGCACTGGAAGATGCAGATGTTGCCCTGCTCATCGTTGATGTGAATGAAAACCTGGAAGAATGCCACCAGATCTTCGAGGCGCTGCGGCTGAAGGTGCCGGCTATCGTCGTCATCAATAAGATCGACCGGGCCCCGCAGGAAAAGATCGCGGCGGCGATCGCATTTTTCTCAGAAAAAAAATACTGCCGCGATACCATCACCATTTCAGCGACAAGCGGGATCAACCTGAAGAATTTTCTCAAGCCTATACTCGCCCTGCTTCCCGAAGGCGATCCATTTTATACTGACGATGATATCAGTGATCTGCCGACAAAATTTTTTGTCAGTGAATTGATCCGTGAAAAGATATATGATCTTATGCAGGATGAGATACCCTACCAGACCGCCGTGCTGGTGAGAGAGTACAAGGAAAAAACTACGCTCATCAAGATCGTGGCAGATATCATCGTTCACCGGGAGACCCAGAAGGCAATGATCATTGGTGACAAAGGTTCGATGATCAAAAAGATCGGCTCTGCTGCCCGTCGCGATATTGAAGAATTTGTCGGGCAGAAAATATTTCTCGAACTGTTTGTGAAAGTGAAACCCAAATGGCGGGAGAATGATTTGCAATTGAAAGAATACGGATATTGATCCGTGATTTAAATTATTGAATATGTCTTTTACAGTAGCGATAGTCGGTCGACCCAATGTTGGCAAGAGTACTTTTTTCAACAGGATGCTTGAACAGCGCAAGGCCATCGTGGATGATGTCAGCGGTGTAACCCGCGACCGGCAGTATGGTGTGGCGGACTGGAATGGTAAAACCTTCAACGTTGTCGACACCGGCGGATTTGTATCTGGCAGCGAGGATGTGTTCGAGCGCGAGATCGCCAAACAGGTTTTGATCGCGCTGGATGAAGCGGACGCTATTGTGTTTATGGTGGATGCACATACGGGGATGACCAACCTGGATGATGCTATGGCGGGTGTATTGCGCAAAAGCAAGAAACCCGTTTTCCTTACCGTCAATAAGGTGGACAACAATGAGCGCCTGCTCGAGGCCAATGAATTTTACAGCCTGGGATTTGAAAATGTATATTTTTTGGCGGCAGCGAGCGGCAGTGGTACAGGTGAACTGCTGGATGCCCTTACAGCATTGATGCCGGAAGAACCGAAGGAGGATGAAGGCGATGAAAATGCAATTCCCAAATTCGCTATCATAGGACAGCCGAATGTGGGAAAATCATCGTTGCTCAACGCATTGATAGGACAGGAGCGGACCATTGTCAGTGACATTGCAGGCACCACCCGCGACACCATTCATACACACTATAATCTTTTTCAAAAGGAATTCATACTGATAGATACCGCCGGTATCCGCCGCAAGACAAAAGTGCATGAAGATCTTGAATACTATAGTGTAATCCGGGCAATCAAAGCGCTGGATGAAGCCGATGTTTGTATGCTGCTCCTCGATGCCGAAAAGGGCATTACGGCGCAGGATCTAACGATCTTCAGCCTGGCAGCGAAGAAAGGGAAGGGGGTTGTTGTGCTGGTGAATAAATGGGATTTGGTAAAAAAGGAGACCAATACGGCCAAGGACTATGAAACAGAATTGAAAAAGAGAATGGCGCCTTTCAACGATGTTCCCATTCTTTTTATTTCTGCCAAAGAAAAGACCAGGATATTCAAAGCCATCGAGGTAGCACTGGAGGTTTATGACAAACGCAAGGCAAAAGTGCCGACTTCAAAACTGAATGAGGTAATGCTGAAAGCCATGGAAACCTACCATGCCCCGGTTGTGCGTGGTCACGCTGTCAAGATAAAATTCGTTACACAATTGCCTACCGTTGTACCGTCTTTTGCATTTTTCTGCAATTTCCCGGATGATATCAAGACGCCTTACAAGAATTATCTTGAAAACCAGCTCCGCCAGCACTTCGATCTGAGCGGTGTTCCGGTGCGCTTGTTTTTCCGGAAAAAATAAGCTGTGAATGGTGGAGGAAAAATTCGCTGGCGTTAGAGATTGATTTTCAGGTAATAAAAGACCCGGTTTGAGAAATAATCTGTTAAAAACTTGCTAATGCCGTCTATCCGGCTAACTTTGCGGCACTAAACTTAAAACCAAACGAAATGAAAAAAGTATTTGCAATTTTCGCAATCGCTGCTGTACTGGTAGCTTGTAACAACGAAGCTGATACCACAGACGCTACTGCTGATTCAATCCGCCAGGCTGATTCACTCCGCCGCGAAGACAGCATCAGAAATGCAACTCCAGCTCCTGTAGGTGATTCTACAACTGTTGCTGGCGACACCACTAAGAAAGATACCACGATGGTTAAATAATTCAGTATATCTTCTTTTTGAAACTCCTCCGTATCCCGGAGGAGTTTTTTTATGCGCTGCATCCTGGTGAAAATACCTTGGCCTTGTTTGGAGGCGGTGGTACGTTTGATAAATAATTCAGCAGAGATGAAATGGATAGTGTGCATGGTTTTTTGCTGTACGTGTTCGCCTACCTTCAGCCAGGCGAGGTGGGATGGTGAGGCCGGTGATGGCCTTTGGATCAGCGCTATAAACTGGGAAGGTGATGTCATTCCGGCCGAAGGTGAGGTAGTATTGCTGGATAATTCATTTATAGCTCAGGATTACGTCGTGCAATTGCCTGGCGGTGTTACCCAGGTAAGCCTCTCCTCCCTGCGCATATCGCCAGAGCCTGGCCGGCATATCAGGCTGACACTGCCGGCCACCAATACATCCATACCCGCACTGACCTTTACCGGCCCTGGTGATGCGTTGATTCTTGATGCCGGTGCTATCCTTCTCAATACCTCAGGCGCCAGTTCCGGTACACCGATCTTTATCAATGACCAGGCCTGGTTCAGGCTAAACAATGGTGCAAAATATATTCATCGGACGGAACGCGGCCATGCTTCTCTCGTAGCACGATTGTCTCCCGCACCCGGGACCGAGAAAGGTGAATTCGAGTTTGATGTGCCAGGCGCCGCTTCGTACACTTTATCTACAAGCGGGCGAACCTACGGCACGCTGATACTATCCTCTGCGAGCGCGGGTGTTCAAAAAACCTATGCCAGTTCGGGAACCACATCACTAACTGTTCGTGGGGACATGATCCTTACAGGCGCAGTTAATTTCAGTTATGGGGCAAATACAAGGAATATCGTGGTAGGGGGAAATCTTCATGTTGGAATTGGGGCAACAATGAACCTGGCTAACAGCGGCTCTTCAACCATTATCTGGGTAGCCGGCAACGTTGCCAATGAGGGCATCCTCACCGAATCGGGAAGTTCAACAGGTACGGCCATTGGTTTCAATGGGGCAGGGCAACAACTTTTTATACAACAAGGTCAATTATCCAACCAGGTCGGGCTCGTGGTAAACAATGCTGAAGGAGTAAAATTGCAGGGGAGGGTTGATATCGCTGGAAATGTCAGCCTGGGCAACGGGAACCTTGTAACAAGTGGGAGTGGTCTTCTTGTACTCCATAGTCAGGCAACCATCGCCGCCAATGCAAGTGGATTTGTAGAAGGCGCCCTTCGCCGAATCGGTACGGGTGCGCTCCAGTTTCCCATAGGCCTGGGAGGGATATTTGCGCCACTCCATCTTGAACCCGACATCAATCAGACTGATACGTTCGAAGTGGAATATATCCGTTCGAACCCCGCGACAACATCTGGATACGGAGCCACTGTTCCTGCCTCGCTGGATCATCTGAGCCTGGTTGAATACTGGCGTGTCACCGGAAATGCAGCAGCCGCGGCGCAAAAAATAGGGCTTGGCGTCAGTCGCTGGAGTTTTGCCGGCGAATCAGCATCATTACGTATAGCAGGCAGTTCGGAAACAGGCTGGGTTGATCATGGACAATCATCCTTTGATGCAGGGGCTGAAGACAATGGCTGGATCACCGGGATGCTGTGGAGCCTGCCAGGTATTGCGGTATCAGGTGTGTTTACGCTCGCCAGTACAGCAGGCAGCCAAATAAATCCGCTGCCGGCTGTAATCACCCGGTTCCGCTGGAGGGATCATGAGCAGCGTTTCATCGACTGGCAAGTCAATGATGTTACTGCAGGTACGAGGCTGGTTGTAGAGCGCAGCATGCATGGGCAACCATTCGTACCGGTCTATCAACAGTTACTGACCAATGGAGATAACGCAACCGGAAGTTTTGCTGAGTCCTCTCCGGTTCCCGGATCGAAATATCGGCTTGTCTTGAATCTGTTGAACAGTTTCTCCGTCTATAGTCCGGTAATTGTTAGCAGGAAAACCGGCGGTCCCGATGTATTCGCAGCAGGAGGCCGTATCCGTTTGAAGGTACAATCGTTATCTTCAGCGAGGGGTCAGTTTCAACTTTATAGTGCGGGTGGAAGCCTGCTTGATCAATGGGAGGCGAAGTTGCAGCCGGGTATGAATATTCTTTCACGTGCCCACCGGCATTTGCCAACAGGCATTTATTTTCTGAGAACGATAATTGATGTAGAGGCCGTAACAACGCCCTTATTCATTCAATGACAAGGTCATAATTTTTTCAGGATGCTCCTGACCGTATCACGGAACGTGACAAGTTCCTCCCGCTGCTGGCGGATGAAGCTGTTATCTTCCAGGGCACCGATCACCTGTTCCATTTCTTCGTTCGTTTCATACACCATTTTGCGGAATGGGCTTTCGTAGTCTTTGGCGCGCGAGCTATATATGCCTTCCACCATCCATTCGCGGGTACTGACTGCATCATTCAACAACTGGCGGACAAATTTCGCTGTAAGTTGTTTCGGTTTTATATCATTCAATTCCAGCAATGACGCCAGGGCATGCTGCATTTTCATCTCGGGATAAGCTGCGCTGGTTTCGTGGTAAAAATTATGTACCGCATCCCAACTGTCGATCGTGCCGTTGTGTATATCGCGGATCAGCCTGTCAACTTCCGGCTTTGGGATAAGTTGACCACCGATATTGCACCATGCTGTTCGCTTGACACCGGCAAGACGAGCGGTTAGTGTGGTTATGGTAAGTTCGGGCTCCTGTTCCAGCAAGCGGATCACTTCAAGCGCTGCATAATAAGATATCAGTTCCCGAAACAGGTTATAAGCTTCCGCTGGTTTTAGCAATACAACAGGACGGTTCGAATTTTCCACCCCTTCCAGCAGCACCTCTTTTCCTTTCAGCGATGTTCCTTTCTCAAGGGCAACGCTTCCTTTTTCGGCCAGCTTATCGGGCGATATCCGGCTTTTGCCTGCAATTGCTTTACCGGTAGCGATGCTCATTTCCCGGAGGGCATCAAACATCTCATTGATGCTGTCCGGCGCGAGGTAGCCGTATTCGAGGTGTTGATTGCGGAAGGCTCGTTTGTCCCTTGCTTCATATTTCCCCGAATTACGGGCGAGTGCGTACATGTTGTACATAAACCAGTAACCCGGCATCACGAGGAGCCGATCGCGGCTGATGTCATTGCTGACGAGGGAAAACGGTATACGTATGTTAAGTTCTGCGGGGTAATCACCTTTGGCCATCAGGGTGAAACTGGCGAAGCGCGAGTTGTGTTTCAGGCTGACACAGAGACCGGGCCAGAAGCCCCGCCCGGCAATGATCTCTCCATCTGCTCCACGGGAGTTGTGGTTCGACCCGATGGTAGCTCCTGCAGCCATATTGCTTTGGCCCATTACGACTGAGGCACAGAGAAATGAATTGTTATGGTGCTGTTCATGTGCAGGAAAAAGCAGCGAGTTTAAGACTTCGCAGCAGGAGATGGTTGAGTTGTCACCAAGGAAGGAATTGATCAGCCTTGCGCCATATTTTAACTGTGAATGGGAGGCAAGGATAAAGCGAACGGCCTTGACTCCGTAGAATGCTTTACAGCCGAAGCCAATGATACCGTTTACCATTTCACAACCTTCACCAATCTGCGTAGGTGATTCGGCTGATGAATTGATCGTGAGATTTTTCAGCTTGTTGGCTCCTTTGATATAGGCGTCGGTGCCAATCATCACATCTTTGATGATGCGGCTGTTTTTTATAACTGTCCGGTCGCCGATCATACCGTAGTAGCCGCGTTTATCGTCGAATTTTTTTTCCGTGAATTCTTTGAATTTCTGCATCAGCACAGCGTCACCGCGGTGACGGGTCCAGAGGTAGGCATCACCCGTTTGCATGCCGTTGAATGGCATCACGCTGCGGCCTCCATTTTCATTACACAGTTCCAGCCATATACGAACGGATTCTTTTTCTCCCTTACGAATAATGCCGTTGCCGAATTTGGCATGATCGGATACCTCGATCTCATTTACATTGACAATGATGACCTCATTGCCGATGATATAGTGGCTGAGGTAATTGACATTATTGATCACCACATTGTCACCCAGGTCGCAACTGATGATCGAGCTGTTGTATAGACCTACCGGCTGACGCACATCATGAAACTGCAGGTAATATGGCTCCAGTTTTCCGATGCGTACAAGGCCATGAAATTTGCAGAGCTGCACCAGTGAAGGGTCGAATACCTCGTTGACCAGGATATGCTCCCAGTTATCACAGGTATTCCCGTTGGCATGCAGGATGCGGATCTCGCCATGAGTGAGGTTCCGGTATGCGCCCTTGTTCGTGTTCTGCAGGTTGCGCATGTAATATTCATCCTTGCCCCTGGGGATGTATTTAGTGTCGACAAAATTGTAACCCAGTGAAGTAATGGGAGTCTTGATGATCTCGTTCATAGAAAAACGTATTGAACAATCCCAATGATCAGGATTATTCCATTCACATGCGCCGATCGTCTCGGCCATGCCCTGATCTTATTCCACTGTCACGCTTTTAGCGAGGTTTCTTGGCTTGTCAACGTCCAGTTCTTTGGCTACCCCGATGTAATAGGCCAGCAGTTGCAGTGGGATGGCGCTGAGCATGGGTGCTACGATCTCATCCGCTTCCGGCACCACCATCACATCATTTGACAACTCCTCTGACACTTTATCGCCTTCGGTGATCACAGAGATGACCATGCCTTTCCGGGCTTTGATCTCCTGCATATTGCTTATCACTTTTTCGTGATAGGCATCCTTGGTGGCAATGAAGACAACGGGTAATTTTTCGTCTACGAGAGCGATGGGTCCATGTTTCATTTCCGCAGCGGGATAGCCTTCAGCATGGATGTAGGAAATCTCTTTTAGTTTGAGAGCGCCTTCAAGTGCTACAGGGAAATTGTATCCGCGACCGAGATAGAGAAAATCGCGGGCGTCTTTATATTTTTCCGCCAGTTTGCGGATGTGTTCGCTGTGTTGCAATGTCCAGGCTACTTTTTCGGGGACCTCGTTCAGTTCGTGAAGTAATTTCTGGTAGCGTGCATCGGAGATACTGCCCTTGGTATGTGCGATCTTCAACGCCATCATGGTTAGAACAGCCAGTTGTGCCGTGAATGCCTTGGTGCTGGCAACACCTATTTCCGGTCCGGCATGGGTGTAGGCGCCACCATGAGATGCCCGGGCAATGGATGAGCCCACTACATTCACCACACCGAGGATCAGCGCGCCTTTTGCCTTGGCGGTTTCGATGGCCACCAGGGTATCTGCCGTTTCCCCGCTTTGTGAAATGGCGATAATGATATCGCCTTCATTGATCACGGGATTGCGATAACGGAATTCAGATGCGTACTCCACCTCCACATTTATCCGGCATAGTTCTTCAAAAATATATTCTGCCACCAGTCCCGCATGCCAGCTTGTTCCACAGGCGATCATGATGATACGATTGGCCTTCAGTATCTGTTCGGCGTACTGCTGAATACCGCTCATGGTGATGGTACCGGCTTCCGCGTCCAGTCGTCCGCGAAGGCAGTCATAGATGGTCTGTGGCTGCTCAAAGATTTCCTTGAGCATAAAATGATCATAACCGCCTTTTTCGATAGCCGCCAGTTCAAGGTCAAGTTTCTGAACGTAGGGAGTGATTTTTTCGTTGCCAAGGTTTTTCAGGATCAGTTCATCCGGGCGGATGATGGCGAGTTCATAGTCATTTACATAAACTACTTCCTTGGTGTATTCTAGCATGGGTGACGCATCGGAGCCGAGGAAATGTTCACCTTTTCCCACACCGATCACCAGGGGGCTGCCCTTGCGGGCGGCAATGATGGTGTCGGGGCTGGCCTCATCGAGGAGGAGGATGACATAGGCCCCGGTAACACGTTTCAATGCGATGCGTACTGCTTCTTCCAGTGAACAGGCGTTGTTCTTCTGGATTTCTTCGATGAAGTTCAGCAGAACTTCCGTATCCGTATCGCTTTTGAAAGTGTATCCTTTGCGAAGCAGTTCATTCTTGAGCTGGGCGTAGTTCTCAATGATCCCGTTGTGGATCATGGCGAGTTTACCACTGGCTGACTGATGCGGATGGGCATTGCGATCGCTTGGCTCGCCGTGCGTGGCCCAGCGGGTATGGCCGATGCCGGCATTGGCATGAAGGTCTTTGCCAACAATGGCTTCTTCAAGTTCCGCCACTTTTCCTTTTTTCTTGTAAACTTTTACTCCGCCGTTATGAAGAGCAACACCGGTACTGTCGTAACCCCGGTATTCCAGTCGTTTCAATCCTTTGATGATAATAGGGTAGGCCTCCCGTGGACCTGTGTATCCAACGATTCCGCACATGTAGGTTTAATTTTTAGTGCGGTAAAGATATAGATTTCAAGTCTTGCAAACGATTGTTTAACCGCAGGCAAGCAGGCGGGCAGACAGGGGCGCTGGCGGCGGGCAATACGCTGAAAATCTTTACAGTAGGGTTCCGCTAAGGAGCATGAAGGCTACGGAGAAATAGATCACAAGTCCGGTTACATCCACCAGTGTGGCCACGAATGGTGCGGAGGATACGGCGGGGTCAGCCCCCAGTCGTTTCAGTACCATGGGCAGCATACTGCCGGCCAGTGTGCCCCAGAGTACGACGCCGAGGAGGGTGATGCCTACGGTCAACCCGATAAGCATCCAGTGTTCACCATAGATGCCAGGGGCGTAGAGGTGTACGATGAACAGGCGGAAAAAGCCCAGGAGGCCAAGCACACTTCCCAGCAGAAGTCCGGAAATAATTTCGCGGCGCATTACCCGCCACCAGTCGGCGATAGTTATTTCGCCAACGGCCATGGCCTGGATGATAAGTGTGGATGCCTGTGAGCCACTGTTTCCCCCGCTGGAAATAATGAGCGGTATAAATAAGGCCAGCACAACTGCTTTGGCGATCTCATCTTCGAAAAAAGCCATGGCAGTTGCCGTCAGGAGTTCGCCGAGAAATAACACCACCAGCCACACTACCCGTTTTTTAAAAAGCCGGAAGATCGGCATCTCAAGATAAGGGTGTTCGAGAGCTGCCGTACCACCAATCTTCTGGATGTCTTCACTGAACTCCTCACTCGCTACCCAAAGCATGTCGTCAATGGTTACGATGCCCAGCAATTTATTGCTGTTGCTGACTACCGGCATTGCCACGCGGTTGTTCATTTTAAATACTTCGCTGGCAGACTCCTGGTCGTCATAAGCGCTCAGAGAGACAACACGTTCATCCATCAGCTCAGCAACTTTCCGGTCAGGTGGGTTGAGGATAAAATCGCGGATGCGGATATCGTCAAGGAGTTCGCCCTTGTCATTGATCACATAGATCACATTGATCGTTTCGCTGTCCTTTCCATACTTACGGATAGTGGAGAACACCTCTTCGATTGTATTCTCGGGATAGACGTACACATAGTCCGGTGTCATCAGGCGACCGATGCTGTTTTCAGGATAGCCGAGTAGGGATAGCGTGATCTTTCTTTCTTCGGGATCGAGGAGCTTGATCAGTTCCCGCACTGCATTGCTGGGGAGTTCTTCGAGGAAGTCTGTGCGGTCATCCGCCGGCAGTTCATTCAGCAATGAGGCAATGGTATTGGGCGGCAGTGTCTGGATGATACGTTTCTGCGTGGGGAACTCAAGAATCTTGAAAACGCTCGCAGCACGGTGGACAGACATATTGGCGATGATCTGGCTTTCATAGTCCTCGTACTCGTACACCAGGTCAGCAACGTCACTGATGTTCTGGTGATTCAGAAAATCTCTTATTTGCAGCTTGTCTTCTGTCTGGATGACTGCTTCAAACTGCTCCCTGATCGTAAGTTGTGCTTCCAGTTCCTCGGGCATGTTCAAATTTACGAACAGGGGATGAAAGAGCGGAGGCGATCCAGATTTTGATTGATTGTCGTTTCTTTACAGCCTATGATTCTTCCGGAACTTTTTATCGCACCGGCTGGTGAGCGGGGCCGGGGCGTTTTTACTTCTGTGGCGCTGGAGAGAGGCGTTACGATTGAGATCGCACCTGTGATCGTAATGGATGCGCTGGATCGTGTGCACCTTGACCAGACCAGGTTGCATGATTATATTTTTGAATGGGGTGATGAGTCAGAGCGGTGTTGCATGGCGCTGGGATATGTGCCGATGTACAACCATTCCTACGAATCCAACTGCGAGTATGAAATGGATTTCGATACCGATACGATCCGGATCAGAACGGTCCGCGATATCCGTGAAGGCGAGGAATTATTTATTAATTATAATGGCGATTGGAATGATCCAAAGAAACTCTGGTTTGATGCGATATAAAAAAAGCCACCTGTTGTGGAGGTGGCTTGGAGCATTTTTATAAATAAGTTATTTCAACACGATCTGTGCGCGGATCTCGCCAAACCAGCGATACAGGAATGAGCCTGGCGCAGGTACGGGTAACGTTGTTTTTGTGTGCACAGTGATGTAGTAGAGGCCGTTCAGGAGGTCCTGTTCTTTTACTTTAACTCCGTCAACAAGCAGGGTACCTGTGAAGCTTCCGGTAGAGGGATAAAGTGGTTTTACACCGGTGCCGGTAAATGTCTGCAAAGAAGTATAAGGTGTTGTGGCAAATGCGGTGGGGTTAGCACCGGTAAATGCAGGGTTAACTGCGTTGTAGCCTGTTGGTGCCGGGCCGGTGATGCGGATGGCAATGACACTGTCAGACAGGCCCGTCCAGTTGATGGTGTAACTCAGGGTCTGGTTTCTTTTGTCATAGCTCGCTGTCAGTTTACCACTACCCGTCGATGGGCTTGCGGTTGGGCGGATCTGGGCACCTGTGGCGGGGATATCCGTTTTTTGGAAAACGTTGGCGCTGGTTTCGTCTTCTTCGCGTTCGCATGATGCGAGGGAGCCAAGGAGAGCAATTGATAATGAGGCATAAGCAGCTAGTCTGGCGAACTTCATGGTTGCATGATTTGCGGTAAATATAAGAAGTTTTTCAATCTGCCGTTCGCCGGTCAGGGGTATTGAGTTGAGGCGGGAGAAATTGTTGAAAAAACTGCCGGTTGAGGCCGGCAGTTACGCGAAAAGGGACGATTTGAACCAGGGATTTGCCTGGAAACGGATGGTGGCCGTAACCAGAACTTATTTACATGGCTTGTAAAAGGGTCATCCTTTTCGGTTCGGAACGACTACTACGTCAAATGAACGGAATATTGCCGGTTTCGTTTACACGTATGGGAATTTATTGAGAATTGTCAATGAAAAGGCGAAGAGATCGGCGGCGTTGGTTCACGCAAAGCCCGCGAAGTGAGCAAAGTACGGAAGGCATCATTCATCCGGCATCCAGCCCCCAGCATCCGGCATCCCGATTTCAGGGCCCTTCGATACGCGCATTCGCTGCGCTCATACGCTACTCAGGGACCAGGGCGTATTCTTCAATTAAAAATGAAAAATTAAAAATGAAAAATCGCCTCCTATCCCGCATCGCGGATCTAGCATCCCGCATCCAGCATCCAGTCCCCAGCATCCAGCATCCCGATTTCAGGGCCCTTCGATACGCGCATTCGCTGCGCTCA
>JAEZAM010000037.1 GCA_023430465.1 Bacteroidota bacterium
AACGATCATGCAACGCGCCAGCCAAATTTCATTAATCGCCGCCCTGCTCTTCTGGGGCATCTTAATCGGCGGTATCGGGTACTCTCACATGGTATACATGCCCGCCTACCTGCATCACCTGCCAGAATCGAATCGCCTCATCGCGGGGGAAACCGGCCTCCACGAAGAACATTTCTGGCTAACCCTCCATCCAGTCCTTATCGTCTGTTCCGTAGCAGCGCTTATTTTAAACTGGAAGACTAAAGCAAGGAGGAAACCTATCGCCATTGCTTTTACGACGTACGCAATCATGATAGTGATCACAGCACTCTATTTTGTACCCGAGCTGAAAGCGTTTGCAGCAGCCGATCCCGCCACCTCCCCAACTGAATGGAAAAGCCGGGGACAGTTATGGGAAAAACTGAGCTGGATCCGGGGACTGATCCTCTACGTTGCATTCACCCTCCTGCTGATAGCCCTGACGAAACCTCTCCCAGCCAGGAAAAATTAATATTATCCATTGCAATTGTGTTCCCCTTGCACAGACGAGGGGGAAACAAGTGAGCATTCTCCCACATGATCATGTAGCATCGGGTAGCCACGATGTATGTTAGCTTGTCCATCAAAAGATGAGACACAAACATACACCCGCACCATTTTCACGCCGCGTTTTTACACTATTACTGCTTGTACCGCAAGCGTGCCTGCTCTTCACGACTGGTTGCAACTCATCGCCCGCGGAATCCGGTATTGACCGTAAACTGCCTGCAGCTACCTCCGTGCCAACTGCCTCGCGGGAACAACCGGCAGCTGCAGTCCCTTCTACAATACTTGGGAAAATAGATATGGGAGAATATGTGATCTCCGTCCATGCGGTTACCCCTTATCATCCTGACCCGATGCAATCCAAATTGATGAAGTGGGATGATGCTACCAGGGATTATTACACTATCGACTGCAGCGTAACCAACAAGACCGATAAACCCATTGACCCGGGGAAAGATATGTTGGCCGTTTACTTCATCTTCAATGATGGCACTACATCAACAAATATCCTTCGCGGTGCGAGTATACTGGCCAGTGCACAGGTAGGGCAAAAACTGAAATATCCCCGTTCGGACTACGACAAGATTTGGGGCAAGACCATATCGGCTAAAGAGACGGTGACGGCCGAATTATTTGCCGTGGAGGCGCCCGGATCCGCAACTATCACGGGTTTTGGTTTCTATAAAAATAACAAAGCCCGGAACAGGGAAGTTACATTCTAATGATGCAATCAGCCCGGGAAGTTGTATATTTTACGTGAATCCCGATCGTATGGAATCACGATTGATCAATTACATAACGTTGCTGCAACTGGTGCTTGTTTCCTCTTTGTTGCTTATCAAGATGGACGCTGGTGCGCAGGCTGCTAAACGAGCCGACTCTTCCAGGGTTTATGCGCTGCTGGCCGAAGCGGATCAACAATACATTCGCGGCACATTAGAGGCCACACTTGATAAAGCTTCCGAGGCATTGGCACTCAGTCGCCGGGCGAGGCTGCCCAGGGCGGAAGCGCTTGCAAACCTCAAGATTGCCTCCGTCTATGTAAAACAGGGCAGGATCACACAGGTAGAGCCGCTTTTCGCCCAGGCGCTGCGAACAGGCGCCACGCTTCGCGACTCATTCCTCCTTGCTCTTGCGACCTATCAACGGGGTCAGTTTCTCATGTACCAGGGCAGACATACAATGGCCGAGGAACATTTCCACCGGTCGCTCGACCTTCATTTCAATCGCCTGGACTCCCGCCACAAAGGGCAAGTCTACAACGATCTTGGATACCTGTTCGGGCAAAAAGGTGAGCTGGAAAAGCAGGTGCAGTGGTTATTGAAGGCAATCCGTGTACATGAACAGCTTAACGATCCTATCGAATTGGCCGTCTCGAAAGGAAACCTGGGCCTCGTATATCACAGCCTTGGTAATAAACCGGAAGCCATACGCTATATCCGGCAGTCGATCCAGCTGAAAGAGGCAAACGAAGACATGCAGGGTCTGACAATCTCCTATGGAAACCTGGCGAACATCTATACCTCCATTTCACTTGACTCAGCCTTGCATTTTCATGGCGTGGCCGCAACATATGCTGAAAGAAATAATTTAAAATCGGCATTGATACAAAGCCACACTAACCTCTCGGCCATCTATGATCTCCGGGCGCGAAATGGCGACAGGGAAGAGAATAAACGCCTGGCGCTTGAACACATACTTACAGCCATTGAACTCTGCAGGCAAACAGATGACGAGATAGGGTCGGCGTCCAAGATCCGCTGGGCGGGGCAGCTTTATGGTGATCTCAACGACACGGCTGAAATGGAACGTCATTTCAGCCTGGCCATGAACATCGGCCGAAAAGCTGCAGACAAATCAATTATCCGGGATATTTATGGCGCCCGCGCAAGTTCCTATGCAAAAAAGAAAAACTTCGAAGCTGCCTGGAACAATATCCGCGAATACTATAAATACCGTGACAGCCTTGTCAATGAAAAAACGGCGACCAATATTGCAGAACTTCAAACCCAGTATGAAACAGAGAAGAAGGATAACGAAATAGCCAGGCTGGAAACTGAACAACAGATCAAACAACTAAATATCGAAAAGCAGGAAGCGATCATTGCGGGAAATAAGCTTGATGCAGACCGAAAAGAAAGTGAAATACAATTGCTGTCAAAACAGCAGGAACTTCGGGACATCCGCATCCGGCAGCAGGAAGAAGCACTTGACAACCAACTCCTGCTTGCACGAAACAATGAACAGGCATTGCTCCTGGCGGACCAGGAAAAACTGATAACCAGGAAAGCACTGTCGGATCAGCGGTTTCAGCGAAACGTAATGATAGCGGGACTCGGCCTGTTTATAATCCTTGCGCTTGTTATATTCAACAGATATCAACTTTCCAAAAAGCTACAACAACAGAAAGAACTGCTTACAGTAAGGAATAATATCGCGAAAGATCTGCATGACGAGATAGGTTCTACCCTGACAAGTATAAAGATCCTTTCCCAGGTTTCATACAAGCACCTGGGTGACGACACAGGAAAATCATCTGTCATGCTGCGCAAAATTGCGGAACAGAGCGATCAGATGCAGCAGGGCATGAGCGATATCGTTTGGGCTATTACGCCCCAAAATGACCGTCTCGAAAATTTAGTGGTCCGCATGCGGGAATATATACGTGACACACTGGAACCGCGCCAGATAGATACACAACTTGAAGTGGATGAAAACATTCTGGGAGAAAATATCGGGATGCAGCAACGACGTGATTTTTACCTGATCTTCCGCGAAGCGCTGAACAACATCGTCAAACATGCGAACTGCAAATCCGTGAACGTTCAACTCATTCGCGTTCGGGATGAAGTACAACTGACAATCACTGATGACGGTTGCGGCTTCCTGTCTGCACAGGCGTCCAGCGGAAATGGACTGAAAAACATGAAAGCCAGGGCTTCGTCGATGAACGGCAGCCTCGCAATAGAAACCGGCGAAGGCGGGGGCACAAAGCTTACGTTAACAATACCAGCAAGTGGCATCTGAAGTATCCTTGCTGAAACCTTTTTTTAACACTGCAGAGAATATGTCAACGAGGATACTATTGTACGATGATAATGAGGCGTTGCGCCATAGCATGACAGCCCTGATCGAGGAGCAACCGGATTTTGAACTTCTCGCCGCAATGCCCAATGCAGAAACCATCGAAACTGATATCAGCAGTTTCCGGCCGCAGGTTATCCTGATGGATATCGATATGCCGGTCGTGACCGGCGTGGAGGCCGTTTCACGTATCCGGAAAGTAGATGAATCTTTGCCGGTTATTATGTTGACGGTATTTGAGGACAATGAAAATATTTTCAATGCCATCTGTGCCGGCGCATCTGGCTACATCCTGAAACGCTACGCAGCTGAAGAAATAGCGGGAGCAATCCGGGACGTCCTGGCAGGCGGGGCGCCAATGACCGGATCCGTCGCGAGAAAAGTCCTTCGCATGGTGCCCGCTTCCGGGAATGCTGAAGCTGAAAAGTTTGATCTCACTGACCGCGAGACCGAAATTCTGCAGCACCTCGTGAATGGCTACAGTTATAAGATGATCGCGTCGGATTTGAAGATCAGCATCGACACCGTACGGTTTCACATCAAAAAAATCTACGAAAAACTGCACGTCCATTCTGCTACGGAAGCCGTATCCCGGGCCATCCGCGACCGTTTGGTCTGAGAACTACATCATCATGTAGCCCAAAAAGGCAGGAGACGCGCATACATTAGCCAGACAATTCTGGCATATGAGAAATACATTCTTACTGATCTCCGTGGCGCTGGCCCTGTCTTGCAACACCAGTGCAGGGAACAGCAACCAGGCCGACTCCACAATTTCACCGGTAAAGACGACTATCCCCACTGCCTGCTTGCAAACGATTTTTTTCAAGAAGGGCAGTACCATGAGCTCCCGAACCACTGATGCCACGAACAAGGTCCTCTCGGTTCAGCAGTCCACCGTCGAGCGGGTCTATTCTCAAGACGGGATGACTGTCTCAGAAATTAAAACAGTCTCAACGGAGACGTCAGGCCCCACTCCAAAAGTGATGCAGGGAGTTTATCGCTGTGATGGAACAAACATGATGATGGATCTCTCATCGTTCATCGAAAACAAGCCCGGCATGAGCATCAATTCAACAGGTGTACCATTTCCCCTGGACATCAAAGCCGGAAGCGTACTCCCGGAATCAAAATATACGCTAACAGTCACAACCGGCGGCAAACAGATGAAGATTCACGCAACAATCAAAGACCGAAGGGTAGAAACGAGAGAGCAGGTGAAAGTAGCGGCTGGTACGTTCAGTTGCTACAGGATTCATGCAACGATAGAAGCCATCACTGAAATGGATGGCATGACTCCCGAGATGCAGGCAGCCATGGAAAAGGCGCGCGGCGCAATGCCTAAAAATACAATGATCATCTGGTTCGACCCGGTGGTTACTGTTGTCAAAATGGAAATGTACATGGGTTCAAACCTCCTCACGCGAACCGAGCTGACCAATGTTTCAAAATAGTCGCTATGAACAAAAAGATTCTTCTTTTATTGCGGCATCTCATTGCAACTGCCATGGCATTGCAAGCTCAGCCTTTTACACTCGACCCGCGCATCAGGCCGGTGGAACTCAAGCTTTCAGATTATCGACAGCCCGGCGATGCAAAACCAAACGGGCGCATGGGTAATAAGATGTTTACGCAAACAAACGACACGTCTTACTATTTTGTAAAAGGGCTGAGCATGTACTCCCCGACATATATCAGCCTGAATTCCACCAGTCCTGATGCCGATCTCGAGGTCAGGCTTTGCCAGGAGAACTGGAAATCATTTCACCGAAAGTCAGCCATCGCCGGCCAGGAAACATGGAGTGAGAATTTTAAAACCGAAGGTGATTTCGGCGTCATGGTCATAGCAAAGAAAACACCCGTGCGTTATGTGCTGTTAGCCTGGACAGGGAAAGAGCTTAAGATGGAACTTCCCTCGGTTTTCACAGGGCCTGAGACGGCAACAACAGCGGCCCGGACGGGGTGGCTGGGCAGAAATAAATTACTTGTAGTTGTTGCAGCAGGTGCTCTGCTGATCATCGGCGTGCTGGTTTATAAATTAAAACAGAAGCGGTCATGAGAATACTCCTCCTTCTAATGATTTTAAGTATCAGCCTCTCCTCTCCTGCTCAGTCACCGGAGGAACAGGCTATCGAATTCAACAATGATCGCTCTGAACGCGATGAAGAAGGCCGCGCAGATGAGAGCAGTGATCGCGACGCCATTGACGAAGCGCTAGGGAATTTAAATTCCTTCATTGACAGGCTGGAGAAAATGGGGAACGCCTACAACACTATTGAAAATTTCAACCCGAACTCCTGCTCACCTGATTTTGGCTCCAGTCCGGATGCGATGATGCCCTCATCCTGTGATGGCAATGAAGCCTGCGGTGAATGTTACACCAAAGCTGTGGGAGAATTGAATTTTATCCGGCGACAACTCGGCAGGCTTAGCTGCATTTATAATGAAACAAAAAAATTCAACGAGGCCGCGATTTCATTTGGAGACAATACCAGCGGCGTGCACGCAGTTGCCGGACTCTCCTGGCAATCTGCGCGGCGCGGCATCGTGCAGCAGTTCGAAAAGTTCCAGGGAACGTATGACCGCAAATATGCGGACATGATGGGTGCGCTTGATAGGGCACTTAAAGCGATCGGGGGCTGTGAAGCTCAATATGGACTGCCCGATTGGTACCAACGGTTTGGGTTCATCTATTATGAATTCATGAAAGATAAATATCGCCGCACCGATTGATACACCATTTTACCTACCATTAAAATACATCAAATGAAAAAGTTGTTCTTAGTAATGTTAACCGTGCTCCCGCGACTGTTTGTGCTTGGCCAGTCGACCGGTAGTGATGGTGCTGTAGTGGTTACCCCGCCAGTTCGGTTGGCTGCCGGGGAGTCGACCACCAATTTCATTCCCGAAACGGTGGGGCCTCTTTGTGCGGTACGATCTGTAAAGGGAGATAAAGATTTTTCGGGGAATGGTCCAATCATCTCCTCTTCAGTGACCCTGTCATATACGGCAAATACGGTCGTGGCTACATTGACCCTCCATGCAAAAGAAACGAAAGGGGACATGACAGAAATAAAGAACTCGCTGAAGAAGGTGATCTATACTGCACCCGAAGGATACCAGGTTACCGGGATACTTAGCGGTAAGTCTGCGACGGTTCAATATGTCTCCGATGCTTCTTTTCAGTCCTTTAAACCCGGTGAATTGAAAACCCGGGTAAAGAATAGCAAAACCAGCGCTGTTATTGACAGGAACGATGGACTCGTGGCAGAGTGGCTGATAACGGGCGATACCAATGGCGACGATATCGGCCCCGATTGTAATGAGAATACAAGGGTAAGTGTTCGAATGAATGCAGTGCGGATCAAGCTCAAAAAATTGGTAAGCCCGAACGAACTTAAACCCGCCACTGAGAACAACATCGGTACCACTATCAACCTGGAAGATATCAATGAATGGCTTTGCCCGAACAAGCTGGTCAGGGGCGACCGCGAATTCGACGGGCATGGCCCAAAAGTGAAATGCGAAGTAAAGTTACGGATCGGACCCCGCGGAGCATCCCTGCTGGCGGATATCAGCTTTTCAGCCATTGAGACGGTTCATGACTGGAGCACTACCGAGGGCAAATGGACAAAGACAGTCTATGAAGCTCCCTCCGGGAAAAAGATCACCGCCATTCTCTCCGATAAAGCATCAAGGACTCAGTTCATCAGTCCTCCGGGAGGCTTCCAGTTCCTGGCGCCCGGAGCAGACGTAGCCAGGGTGCTCTACACGTTCCTGGATAATACCGATGTAAAATCCGCGGTGTTGAAAGCTTTCGGCTACGGACCAGAAGATAAATCGGCACTGTCAGCGCTGGTCAAAGGAACCATTGACAATGGCAATACCGTCGTCCAGGTTCCGCCTACTGAAGGTACACTTGTGAAATTCTTTCACATTGTTGGCGATACCGGCGGTCCCGACATCAGCGATGATACCAATTGCAACGACGACACCAGGATCGTAAAGCTCGAGTTCTTTCCGGTAAAAGTAAAAATGGCTGACGTCCGCTGATATACCTGCCCAGTCAAAAAAAGCCATCTCCCGGGGATGGCTTTTTTTTGACAACAACTGTAAATATGGCGAGCGGTTCTGATTTGATTGTTCGAAATGAATACCTTCAGCCTTCATCCATAATTATAAAGAATATGCCTGGTGAAAGTTTCAGGATCATCAAAGAAGAAATATTATCCAATAACTGGTACACGCTCAAGAAGCTTACCTATGAACAAACGAGGAAAGACGGAACCGTGGAAGTGCAGGTACGCGAGGCCTATGATCGCGGAAATGGAGCGGTGATACTGCTTTATAACACAAAGGAACGTACCGTTGTGTTAACCCGACAGTTTCGCCTGCCCACGTATATTAACGGCAACCCGGAAGGATATCTCATTGAAGCGTGCGCCGGCTTGCTTGATGCCGACAACCCGGAAGATTGTATCCGGCGTGAAACTGAGGAAGAAACCGGGTACAAGGTGTCTGAAGTCCAAAAAGTGTTCGAAGCTTATATGTCACCCGGATCTGTAACAGAGATACTTCACTTTTTCATTGCCGAATACACCAGTGAAATGAAAACCAGCGAAGGCGGTGGCCTGGCGCATGAACAGGAAAATATCGAGGTATTGGAAACAGGATTTGATCGCGCGATGGAAATGATTCAGACCGCCGAGATCCGGGATGCCAAGACCATCATGCTGCTGCAATACCTGCAACTACATGACATCCTCCGGAAATAAAATCGACAACGGCCTTTTACTTCAAAACATCAACTTCCACGTAGCTGGATGTTGCACCACCATGATACAGTTTCTGGGTTGCTTTGATAAAGTCTGAACTTTTTGCTTTGTAAATATTGGGGACAAACTTTTGCGGATTCATATCAATAAGTGGATACCAACTGCTTTGCACCTGGATCATTATGCGGTGTCCTTTCCGAAAAGTATGCAGTACATCCGGCAACTGGAATGATATTGTTTCTATTTTTCCCGGTACCAGGGGTTCTGCCTTTTCGAATGATCTGCGCCAGCGGCTTCGCATCACCTCACCCCGCACGAGCTGCTGATAGCCACTCAGGGTGACACCCTTTGGTGTATGTGGTGTATTGGGTTCATCATCCGGGTATACATCTACCAGTTTCACCACCCAATCCGCATCTGTACCGGTGGAGCTGACATGCAGCTTTACGCGAATCTCACCACCGATCGTGAGGTCGTCGGTCAACACAGGTGTTTCAAACACCAATACATCCGGGCGGGAAGAAACGAACCGCTGGTCTTCGCTCATATAATTGCGTGGAGTAGTCCCCAGGGATCCTGCAATGTCCGCCGTATAGGGCACAGGTTTCGCGGGATCACTGATATAACCGGAGTGTCCGGACCTGGCGGGCTGCTGAAGAGAAACCTTCCCATTCTCCTGGAAATACAGCCGCTGCCTCGAAACATTTGGCGCAGGCCAGCTCGTGAACGTCTCCCAGGATTTTTTTCCGGTGTTAAACATATAAGCTTCCGGCAAACCGGCTTCTCCACTACCACTACCTTTCAGAAAATGACGGAAAAAAGGAGTTTCAATCTTCTCCTGGTAAAAGCTCGACAGGCTGTCACCAAAATAAAGCTGGTGATGCATCTGCTTTCCTGTTTCATACGACCAGTCGCCATGCCCGAACGGCCCCATCACGAGTGTGTTGTACGTTCCCTTATTCGCCTGTTCAATTCTCTTGTAGGTTGTCAGTGTTCCATAAAGATCCTCTGCATCGAACCAGCCGCCCACCACCAGGAAAGCAGGTTTGAGATTAACAAGGTGATCGGTGATGCGCCTTGATTTCCAAAACTTATCATAGTCAGGGTGATCAACGATCTCCTGCCAAAGCTGGTTATTTTTCAACAGGCTGTCACCAGCGGCCGACAATGGCCCAAGGCGTCTGAAAAAATTATATCCGTCTGCAGTGCCGGTCTGCATCTCATTGTACCATGGCCGGTCGGTTGGCTCCTTACGTGCTTCACCAACGATCGGGAAAAACGGAAAATAGGCCTGTGTGAAAGCCCCGTTGTGATGAAAATCATCAAAAAAATAATCTGCCACCGGTGCCTGTGGTGACACTGCCTTCAGCGCCGGGTGCGCATCGATGGAGCCGGCCGATACATAGAAACCGGGATAGGATATACCCCACATGCCCACGCGGCCGTTGGTATGTTGCAGGTTTTTCAACAGCCAGTCAATCGTATCCCAGGCATCCGAACTCTCGTCTACGTCGTTCTTCGACTTTTTGTTGGATATGTGTGGCGTCATGTTGGTAAACGTTCCTTCGCTCTTAAACCTGCCACGCACATCCTGGTGCACGAAAATATACTTGTCAGCGGCCATATAAGGATTGGGCGCAATGCCATGTGGATAGTTGTCCTTACCGTAAGGGCCAACGCTGTACGTTGTTCTTCTCAGCATCACGGGATATCTGCGGGCCGAAGACGCGTCCTTAGGAACATAGACGGCTGTGAACAATTTTATCCCATCACGCATGGGGATCATGTATTCAAACTTGTCGTAGTGTTCGCGGGCGTATGCACCAGCTTTCATAAAACTTACAGGGGCGACATCATCATGTCCAAAGCCGGTTATACTCAACGCTGCAGTGCCACGATAGGCTGAAAAGTTGTTTTGGTTAAGTATAAATCCCGGCGATGGCTTGCCCAGGACCCAGCCTGTTGGCAGAGTACCCGTAAATCCTTCCTCAAAGCCGCCATTGTCAAGCCGGACTTGTGTCCATTTTCCGGGACTCAGTTCTATTTCAAGTTGAACGTTATCGTAGAACGCAGTTCCGTTGCCCATGCAGGTCAGGCCCAGGTTGATCATCGCTGCATCGTTGTCAAGGCTGCCTTCCAGTTTTCGGATTGTCCAGGAAGTGTCGGAGACTGGTTGATCACCTCCATGGTTGAAGTATCCCCATTCACCAGATGCGCGTGTCACCTGCGCCGCGGCCATGGCGAGTACGACGGGCGAGCCATCTGTTTTCATCGCAACAGTGTAGCGGAATTTGTTACCCGCATATTCCTTCACCGGCACGGGTAAATTGATCCCTGTCCAGTTGTCCTGTGCGAGAGTACTTATTGAAATGCCCGTCAGTACAATAAACAAAACTGTCCGGCAAAAGCGTTGTTTGGCAAAGTTTCTCATTTGCCTAAACTAACGATTCGAACCCTCAGGGCAAGGTTAAATGCGATGAACTGTAGAATCCGGCCTGCGAAGCGCAAATCCAGCATCCCGGCACGCAATCCCGAAGGATCGGGATGAGACTTCGGGAGCAAAGCGAGCAGAGAGCGCAATGCATCACTCATCCAGCCCCAGCCATCCAGCATCCCGGCACGCAAAGCCACAAAGCGAGCAAAGAGCGCAAAGCATCGCTCACCCAGCATCCAGCCATCCAGCATCCAGTTTATCCCGCATCCAGCATCCAGTCCCCA
>JAEZAM010000065.1 GCA_023430465.1 Bacteroidota bacterium
TATTCTATCCATTGAACTACGGGACCAAAATTTTCAAGAACTCTTTTTGCCGGCCCTGATGACAATCTCAGGAACTTCCCTGCCTGCCGGCAGGCAGGTATTCTATCCATTGAACTACGCGACTAAACCCCAAATGGGGCGGCAAAAATACCTTAATTAAGGACACAATTCCTCCTACCTCCGTACATAAATTATCACAGCCTTTTACGTAATATATTGCGCTTTATATCGATGAATTTCTATTATTAGTACCTTTATCGACGAAAAGCGAAATATTTTGCATATTCACCTGAAAAATATTGGACCTGCCATCCGCAAGCGGCGTGAACTCCTCGGCCTGCTTCAACCCGATCTGGCCGCCATCTCAGGCGTCAGCACCCGCACCATCCAGCTCATCGAACTCGGCCAGGGAAATCCCTCGCTCGAAACCCTGATAAAACTAATTGACCCGCTCGGACTGGAGCTTACATTGTCCATCAAACAACCTGAGACGCCCCCAATCAATGAACTCTAAATGACCAGGCCGTCCACTATATCCGCTGTTATCCGGTATAACAATATCCCCGCAGCTACGCTTACCCGGGACGGCAATACCTATTACCTTACCTACCTCCCCGACTACCTTCTTGCCAAAGGCAGCCGGCCCGTCAGTATCACGCTGCCACTGCGCAAGGAACCGTACATCAGCAAATCACTTTTTCCTGCCTTCATTAATATGCTAAGTGAAGGTGCCAACAAACGACTCCAATCACGACTCCTCAAAATTGACGATACCGATTACTTCAGTCTCCTTCTGGCGACCGTGCACGATGATAACATTGGTCCCATAACCGTAGAAAAAATCAATGAGACCGCGTAACCTCTCATATTGCCCCTCCACACTTGCTCCCGGCTTTACATCGTACTGCCCCATAGCCCAGCAACAGCTTTTCGGCAGCCGCACTAAAAAAGTCAGCCATGTATTACCATTCCCCCCACCCGGGAAAAATCCGCAGATCACCCGCCAGTACAACGAAAAAAGGAAATCGATCAGCATCAGCGGTGTCCAGGAGAAATACAGCCTGCTTCTCCGGAAAAACGCACTGGATCTTACCTCTGCTGCTGGTACACATATCCTGAAGCCCATACCCAGCGAGCGCCTCGAACGCGTGGAAGACATGCCCGCCAACGAACACGTCACGATGCAAATCGCCCGGCAACTCTATCAAATCAACACCGCCGCATGTGGCATGATATTCTTCGACGATGGATCTCCTGCCTATATCACCCGGCGATTTGACTATAAACGGGATGGCTCCAAATACCAGGTGGAAGATTTCGCCGCCCTGCTCAATAAATCTCCCGAGCGGGAAGGAAATGACTTCAAATACAATGCGTCCTATCTGGACATCGCGACCGCGATCAAAAAATACACCGCGGCAAGCCCTGTAGAACTCATTCGATTTTTCCGGACAGTCCTGTTCAACTACCTTTTTGCCAACGGCGACGCGCATCTGAAAAATTTTTCCCTGCTGGAAAGCGACGATGGCGATTACCTGCTTGCACCTGCATATGATTTGCTCTGCACCGCCCTGCATCTTGATGATGGCAACCTTGCACTGTCTGACGGCCTCTATGAAGGCGACATGGATGAACAAACGTTCAACTCCTACGGGATATACACCGGTCAGTCGTTTATGAAGTTTGCCAGCAAGATGGATATACCTGCACCAATTGCAACGAAGATCTTAAGCGATGCAATAGTAAACACAGACCCGGCGAAAGAGATGATCATGAAAAGCTTCCTTTCCAACTCCGCTAAGAAAAAATACATCGCGATCCTGGAGGAGCGGAGGAAACGGCTATTGATTAAATAGCGGTAACCGACAAACTGCTTCACGCAAAGCGCGCCAAGTGAACAAAGCATCATTCTATCCAGCACCCTTCGAGTCTCCTTTCCACAAGCTGTTTCACGCAAAGCTCGCAAAGTGAGCAAAGCACGCAAAGCATCCAAAATCCAGTCATCCAGCATCCAGCCCCCAGAACCCAGCCCCCAGCTCCCAGCACCCAGCATCCAGCATCCAGAACCCAGCATCCAGACCCCAGCCCCCAGTTTCCAGCTCCCAGCAACCGAACTTTCCCTACTTTTAATCGTTTCAAATTCCCCGTGGCCGGTGGCTAAACATCGTTTAACAAAATGCCCGACCACTTCTCATTAACATGAACAAAATACATATCGGCATACTCGGCGGTGGACCCGCAGCACTTTTTACCCTTAAACGCTTCGCTGAAACTTTTACAGCCGAAGCGTCCGTCACCATCATCGAACGCAACAGCCAACTCGGAGCCGGCATGCCCTACAGCACCGACGGGGCCTGCCACGAACACATCACCAACGTTTCCGACCGCGAAATACCTGCCATCGTTTCCTCCCTCACCCACTGGATCAAACATGCCCCGCAATCCCTGCTAAAGGAGTTCAACATCGACCCGGCGTCTTTCGATGAATACAAGGTTGTGCCCCGGCTCGTCTTCGGCAAGTTCCTGGCCAGCCAGTTCGACCTTACCATCAAATCAGCCCGCAAAGCCGGCATCCATACCAACATTTTACTAAACACCACCGTCACCGACATCAGCTTCGATACGGATACAAAAAAGATCACAGCCATCACCGAGGGTGGCAATCACGTGTTTGATATCATCGTCCTCGCCACCGGGCACAACTGGCCCACCCAACACGAGGGAAAGGTTCCCAACTGGTTTGACTCTCCCTACCCTCCTTCCAAACTTCCCGGTCAATACAATTTCCCCATCGCCATCAAGGGCTCCTCACTTACCGCCATCGATGCGGTCAAAACCCTGGCAAAGGCTAACGGCTACTATGAAGAAAAAGACGGCACTTTGATCTATCATCGTCATGCGTCCAGCCCCAACTTTCATATTACCCTACACTCCATTCACGGACTGCTGCCCGCTGTTCGCTTCCACCTCGAGAATGTGGATGAAACGCATGACATCATCCCCACGGAAGCTGAACTTCGCGAAGTAATGGCCGCCAATGAAGGATTTATCCCCCTCGACTATATCTACCAACGAAATTTCCTGGAGCCCCTCCGCCAGGAGCATCCTGAATTCTATGAGAAAGTAAAACACATGCCGCTTGAAGAATTTGTGGAGTCGATGATGTCGCTCCGCGAAAACATCGAGCCCTTCACCCTCTTCCGCGCCGAATATGCTGAAGCAGAAAAGTCCATCCGCCGTAAACGCTCCATCTACTGGAAAGAAATGCTCTCCCAACTCAGCTATGCGATGAACTATCCTGCCAAACATTTCCCGGCAGAAGACATGACACGCATGCAGACCGTTCTCAAACCTCTCATCTCGATCGTCATCGCCATGGTACCGCAGCGTGCCTGCCGCGAACTGCTTGCCCTTCATGATGCCGGTGTGCTGGACGTAGTGGCGGTTGATAAAGACTCAACGGTAGAGCCTGCTGATGAAGGCTGCATTTATACCTATACCAATGATGCCGGCAATAAGATCGTACGTCGATTCCCACTCTTTATCAACGGCGTTGGACAGCCGCCCTTTGCTTATGAAGATTTTCCGTTTGAATCGTTGCGAAGGGACCAGGCAGTGAGTCCTGCCTACCTGCAGTACCGGTCGAAGGATGCGGGCAAAGTTGCCCAGCAGGAAAAAGGCGAAAAGGAAGTGATCACCGACAGCAACGGTAATTATTTTCTCCTTGTACCGGGTATCTCGATCAACGACCAGTTCCAGGTACTTAACAGGGCGGGCGCAGCCAACCAGCAGATATATATCATGGCTGTTCCCTACATCGCAGGCCTGAATCCCGATTATTCCGGTCTTGATTTTTGTGAAACGGCTTCTTCAAAGGTCGCATCGGCCATTGCGGATTATATGCAGGGTCAATAATCAGCACCCCAGCGATCGACGTTGTCAAGTTTGAAATACCCAAGGTGTATCTCATCTTCCGCAGGTCGCTCACCCGTTACACGCTCAAGCTGCAGGCTGTACTGCTGTTTCAACCCGGTAGGTAAAATATCCGCGATCGCATAAATATCATCCACATCCACGCCGTACTTATCATCCACATGCGATGTGGCGCCTTTGAAACCTGTATGACGGAAAAATGCTGTCTGCTTTGCCTGGCTGATCGCATCCCCCTTTTCGGGAGCAGCAACGATCATTTTGTAATGGAACTCTTCGAACTCATCGCGCTTGTACCCGCCAAGATTGATGAAGAATAGTTTAGCCTCACTGGACACGCCGGGCTGATTCACCACCGTCACCCGGTAATCTCCCACCAGGGTCACCTCGCGCCACGCATCGAAATGCATGCCCTTTACGCCCTCCGGCCAAAATGCTTTGGCAGCAGGTATCACATCACGGATAGATGGAGCTATGGTGAAGAACACATCATGTTGCTCGGTATGCCGACCCGGGGGCACCGTGCCGATCAGGAGCATGTATAGCTTGTTGTGATCGCTCATAAAGAAAGAAGATGAAGGGGGCCATCAACCTGATGGAGATGGTCGGTAAAGTTCGTCATTTGTGTCAGATGTTCAATACGTATTTGGTACTTCGTCCACCCGCATTGTCAAACAGCCGGAATATCTCGTTTTGAAGAAGCTCCTGCAGGTCGCGTGTTGCAGTTGCCTTTGATGCCGTGGTGATCGACACATATTTAGATGCGTTCATCCCGCCCTGGAATCCCGCAGGGCCCGCTTCCAGCATCTTCCGGACCACTTTCATCTGCCGCTCATTCATCTTGTTCCTGAACTTATCAAAGAATCTGACCTTCTTTAGCGTAAAGCCGACCTGCACCTCTGCATCTGCCTGGGCCGCTACTAACAGGTTGACGAAATAATCGATCCACGGTGTTATTTCATTGGACCGCTGTGCCTGTTGCAATGCAGTATAGTACTGCTGTTTATTCTTTTCTATCGTCTTTGACAAACTTAGCATCACCGGCCGTTTCAGGTTTTGCGAAAGCGCCTTCTCTGCCAACGCGCGTCCAATGCGACCGTTTCCATCTTCAAACGGATGGATTGACTCAAAATATAAATGGGTAATGGCCGCTCGCACAACTCCGTTTAATATTTCCTGACCCCCGCCGGGCGCCGTGTCATTGAACCATCGGGTAAATGATTCCATCAGGCCAGGAACTTCCGATGATGGCGGTGCCTCAAAATGCACCTTTTCTTTTCCAGCCGCGCCTGATACGATCTGCATTGGTTCAGCATGTGTTCTCCAGGCCCCCACGTCAATTTGCCGGTTACCCTGGAATAACAGCTTATGCCACGTGAACATCTGCTTCGTCGTCAGTTTCTCTGCGTACGTTCTGCGCACATCGATCAGCATTTCCGATATGCCCTTTGCTCTCTTATCGAGTACGTGTTCTTTATCTCCGGGAAGGCCAAGATTTTTTTTGATCGATGACATGACATCGTCACGGCGCAGATATTCTCCTTCTATTTCGGACGTTTTCGTGGCTTCTGCCACCAGCAACTCGACAACGGTCTCCATTTTTTCATCATCTCCCATGCCCATGACCATGCCATCCACCCGCCCTGTTTTCTCACCAAACGTAAGCATCGCGTTCTCAACACTTTGTGTCGAATACCGAAAATCCGGCCAGTCCGGACACTCCCAATTGTACCGCAGCATGAGCCGAATATACAATTTATTCGGCTCAAAAAACGACAAAATTTGAGCCGATTAGCATCCGTATTCGGCTCATCAACAAAATAGGCCGGTCTCGCGACCGGCCACTATTCAACATGAGAAAACAATGCTTAAAACTGATCGATGTCCTGCCAGGGTGTATTGGCATTGCTGATCGCCGGCCACAACAGGTTGTCCAGGGCCGTATCAAAACCCGCTGACACACTTCTTGAATTGCACAGCACCACCCAGTTGAACCCGCCAGCAGACCGGATGATCTCTGTCGCCGTTCCCGGTATTCCGCCGGTATGCCACCAGTTGTTGTTCGCATTCACGCCCCAGCCACTCGCATAGTTGGACGATGGAACTGATGGGGTTGTCATTAATGTGATCGTTGAGGGTTGCAGGATATCAGGCTTGGAAGGAAATCCATCGACCCTCACCATGAACTTCGCAAGGTCGGTTGCTGAAGCAATCCAGCCGCCATGTGCATCCATCCGCGTCACCTGGTAGGCATAGGGATCAAAGCCGCCCTGTCCGGTATAGATCACCTCATCTGTTTTCCGGTCTGCAAGCGTATTACCACCCAGTGTCATTTTTGTTACACCTGATGGCGTCAGCACTTCGTCCTTGATGAATTGCTCATAGCTCTTACCCGACAATTTCTCAATGATCCTTCCCAACAGGCAATAACCAAAATTGGAATAACGATAAATACCCCGGGTAACACTTGCATTGTAGTTTGCCAGCGTCCAGTTGATCAGTTGGGTATGACTCATGCCAGGCTGCTGGAACATGGGATCCGTGCCATTGTTCGGCCATGCATTGGTGGTATGATGCAGCAAATGTCTTACCGTGATATCATGTGTACCTGCGGGTGCAGAGGGAAACGTGGATCCAAGAATACTTCCGGGACCAAACACTTTCGAATCCAACGTCAGCAGGTTTGCTTCCACCAGTTTCATGATACCCACCGCCGTGACCGGCTTGGATACACTGGCGATGCGGAAAAGGCTGTTGTTTTTTATAGGTGTATTGTCAGACGCACTCATTTTACCATACGATTTCACATAAACGAGCTTGCCGTTTTTTGTTACTGCAATGGATACACCGGGAATGGAATAGTTGTTCATGAATGTCTGCACCGAGTTGTCGATCGCAGCAATGTCATTCTGCGTCGGCGGCGGAGGCGTAGGACCATCGGGACCGTCAGAACTTTTTTTGCAGGAAAATAATACCGGGATAAATAACCCGGCGAGGAGGATCTTTTTCATGTGTATTATTTGAAGAATTTTGATTTCAACCACCCTTCGGCAGGTTCAGGGACCGGGGGCAAAAAAATTTCCGCACTCCGCACCCTGCCTGCCGGCAGGCAGGTCCGCACTTCGTTACTCCGCTTTCCGCATTTCCTTCCAGTTCTGGTCCTGGAACACCGATGCCGGATCAAACGAATCGTTATTCGATAGTATAAAATGATTCCCATCCCCCCTGCTCCACACTTTCTCATAACCTGCACTCATTTCATACTTCCCCGTTTCATCACGGAAATTCTCCACCTCGCGGATCGTCTTGATAAACTCGGTATGCATCCGGTCATTGGCACTCTGCCGCTGTTCCCAACTGCGCATCTGGTTGTCCATATCATTCAGCCGTTGCTGACCATTGCGAATGGCCTGTTCACCCATACGTCTTGTCTGCTCATCCATCATCCGGATTTTGCCTACATGAACAACATGGCTCTGCTGACGCGCTTTTCGCCAGAAATCATTCACCGCATCTGCCCATGCATTGTTTGTGCGTATACTGGACATGATCACGCTGAGCTGCTGGCCAGCGGTCTCCTTTTCTGTTGCAGGATATTTGAATAGCGTTCGCCTGGTAATGCTGGTGGTGAATACCTGGTTGGATGTACCGGTGTACATATTCGGGACCGTGGTGGCAACCGTGTTCGCACCGAGCGTCACCAACCCTTCCCTGCCATCCTTCCACCTGACTGTCGCATTGATCGCTGTCTGTGTATAATCCATCTGTCCGGCGCCGTACTGGCGCATCTCAGCCGATACCCGGTCGTTCATCTGCCGCATCTGGTCGATAACGGCATTGTTGGTCTCCACCTTTACTATTTCAGGATTATCAAGTTCCTTGCTGAAAATCTCACGCAGGTAGGTCTCGGCATCCATGGGCTCACGGGTGGCGCAGTTATTTCCATTGTTTCCCTGCTGCATCGCGCGCAATTCGGGATCAGTATTCCAACCATATACTTGCTCCGGGTAGATGCGAAACTCAAACCGGCCATCAGGCGATGCTGCTTTCAACTGACTGAAGGTGCCGGCGCATGCTGTACCGGGGTTATTCCAACCGATGCCACCCTCATGTGACCAGCCGGTCGGCAGAAGGATGCTGTATGCTTCCTGCGGCTCCGTAAAGCCAACCTTATCCAGCAGCCGCACGCGCTCAAACTCCTGGAAGTCGCGGCCGGCTACAAAACCATTGTATGATTGTACGCTGCCACTTCCGTTACGGCCTACACTACCCGAAGAGCTTGGCTGGCCAGGGCTGTCGGAGGTGGTGTTGCTGTCACAGCCGGTTTGCACAACAGCAAGGGCGAAAAGAAGGAAAGGAAATTTATTCATGTGCCGCATGGATGATACCTTATTATCGGTACTGCCATCAATTGGTCATCATGAAATGTGAACGATCATATTTTTTTTCTACGGAAAATAAATATACCCGCAACACCCAGGGCAAGTGCCGCACCCGCAACCAGCCACCACGTATGGATGTTTCGGGATGGTTCGATAACGACAGGCGATGTATCGCCCATGAGCACAAGCCCGGCCCAATACTGGGGAGCCAGCATTCTGCCTTTGGTTGTTTCTAGGTATTTCAATTTGGCCTGCCGCAGGGCTTCATCCTTAGCCATGCCTTTTCGGAGAAACGCATAGAACGCATCCATCAGGATCGTACTTGCCTGCTCATCTATCTTCCACAACCCGGTGATCATGCTTTCACTGCCGGCATAGTTGAATGCATGCGCAAGTGATATCATTCCTTCACCATCCTGGTAACCCGGGCGACCGGACTCGCAGGCAGTAAGCACGGCCAGTTCAGAGCGCAGGTCACAATTGTATATTTCATGCAGGTAAACCGAGTTTTGCTCGTCAGCGCGGGCCTTGGAAAATATCAACCGGGAAAATTCTGGTGACAGATTGTTCGATTCCGCATGCGTACCGATATGAATGATCTTATGACCACCCGCATTGCTGCGGAAAGCAGCAGCGGTCGAAGAATTATTGGTAAATGCCTTGCCGCCAAATATCTCCTTCGCGCGGCTCACAAGATCCACACTGAATGGCTGTGGCAGCAGGGTAATATATGATCTGTCAAGCAGCAATGAATCCTTTACCGAAGCAGCATAGCTTTTCTTCTGCTGATCCATGAAACCCGGCGCAAATGCAACGAAGTTTTTTTCACCAACATCTTTTTTCTCCCGCGGCCCCACCAATGCAAGGGAGTAGTGGTAGGCAAAGGTATATTTCGCCAGAAGGCTGCTTGTCGCAAGCTCCTGGTATTTTTTAATGGGCGTCGGTGTCAGGATTTCAAAACTCAGGTTGAAAAGTATCCCATCAGGTATCACCAGCACCCGTTGATTTTTTACAAAGGCCGAAAGCGGCTGCCAGAGCTGCCCATACAACCGATGCAATGCTACTGTAAGTGCTGCTTCCTGTGCAGAGAAATCAGACACTGTTTTTATATCGTCCTCTATGCTCTTTGCCTCAAGCGCCACAAGTTTCTTGGTCTGGCCATCCAGCACAACCGCAAAGAGATCTTTATCTACAAAGAAATAACGAATGATCGTCGTACCGGCGGGTACAGATTTTTGCACATCACCCAGCGACGTGAATATCTTTTCATAACGCATCCGGTAATAGGCCGGATATTCTTTCCTGATGTGTTCCTGGAATTTCTGCCATTCCTCCAGTGCCCTGAAATAATTATCCATGTTCCGGTTATGCGAATCCGTTTTCCCCAGCGATTCACTGATCGCTGCCTTCAGTTTCTTCTCCTTTTCCTGCTCTGCCACCGGAATGTTCACAAACCTGATCGAATCTGAACGGTCGAGCCGGGCCCGTATCCTTGAATAGGTTCCGGACTCCTGCAGGTTCATCAGTTGATCAATGTACGACTGGCCACCGCCGGCCTGGTACAGGTCAAGGTTTAGCTTTTTGATAAAATTCAATAAGCCCATCTGGTGACCCATCAGCAATGAGATGTCCTTCGGATCGCGGATGACGGTTTTCTTTCTTTCAATGATCGCTACCGCCTCATTCAACTCTCTAAGTATTGGATTGATAGTGGTGCTGTCTTTTTTTGTCAATAATGCATAGTTGGCCTTTGCCCGGATGAGTATTAGCCCGGGCTTATTGGATTCCATTTTTACCGAATCAAAAAGATACTCGCTGTTACGGATCAGTTTATTTACTACGGCAAGACCCTGGTTGCTGTAATCGAGTGATTGCCGGTACTGGCCACCCCGCAGGTATACATCCGCAAGCGTGGAAAGCTGATAAAATGTATTCAATGACTCAGGCCCCTGTGTTTTGCGCACATAGTTGAATCCTTTATTAGCGCGGGCCAGGGCCTTTTTCATTTCGCCATGGTCTGCATGAAACAGGGCGGCATCACGAAGGAAATGCAGGTATATATCGTCGTACTCCCCCTGCATGGATGCCTCGTACAGGCTGTCGGCACGGTCATAATAAACAGCGGCCAGCCCCGGATTCCGCTGTTCTTCATGCAGCACGGCAAGATAGTAGCATGCATCAGCCTGCCAGAAAAGCTGATCATCTCCCGCTTTGGAGATATTATTCAGTCCTTCGTTCAAAAAATTCAATGCCTTCGCATACTGCTTGGTATTGAGGTAAAGCTGACCGAGAATGATCTGTGATTTGAAGATGCCCGTACGGTCGGCGTCGCCAGACTTTTGTTTTTGCTGATATGAATATTCAGCCAGGCTGATTGCCTGTGTGTAATCACCCAGATCCTTGTAAATTCCACCCAGGTTGTCAATGGCTTCAAACCTGAAAGCGGCTACATCCGGCACTTTCGGGATGTCTTCGGGGATGGACTCATACGTTTTAAGATTGGCGATCGAGCTCTTCATGGCGTCGATGGCTTTCTGCGTTTGTCCAAAACTGTTATAGATCCCCGCCAGGTTGTTTTGCAGCATAGCCGGACGGTAGTATTGGTTCTTCGGTGTCCGTTCGGTCTTTGCAAGGGTTTGGAGGGCGAGGTCATAATAATAAAGTGCGCTATCGAGCCGGGAAGCATACCACATTTGCCCGCCCATGTTGAGGAGAGATACGTAAAGGCTTTCATGATCGGCATCTGGCGCCCGCAGGAATACGGCGATGGACTTGCGGTGATGATGCATGCCCTGGCTGATATTTCCCATGCGGGTTGCATAGGTACCCAGGTCCGAATCAAGACTGGCAAGGAAGGAGGTTTTCACACCCGGGGCGGATGCTGCCAGCTTATACCCATTCAATGCAGTAGTGTAGGCCAGTTCATTTTTTCCGATGATGGTATAAAACTCTGCTGCTTCGCCATACAGGCTGGCGGTTGTAAGTACGGAAGGGTTCATTGCTTTTACACGATCCATAAATTGCTGCACCTTCACTTCCGCAGATGCAGGATCTGTCTTCTCCTTTTCAATGCGTGCCATCAGCACCAGATAACCAGGGAGCGAATCGGTCAGATTATTCGAATAGAAATAGCTGAGCCTGTTCTGCAGCAATGAATCGGCACGAGAAATATTTTTTTGACTCAGCGCTTTCTGGATCAGTACACGGGGCGGCTGTGCATTGCAGATGCCTGTCACCGCAAGCAATGCGGCAACGATCAGGTATGGTCGGTTCACTTGAATTTATTTTAACCGGGATAACAACTTCTCCTTCCCGGGGTGGTTGGCTTGCTCCAGCACGCGGATCGCTTCCTCTTTTCTGTTTTCCCTGATCAAGGCCAGTGCCTGGTACCAGCGTGCTTCCTGCTGAAACGCCGACCCCGACAATGCTGCCACACGTTGCAGGTAGTATGTTGTGCTGTCAGTTTTTTTCATACCAAGAAATGCCAGGCCTGTATAATAGTTCAGGGTATCGCTTGCAGGGCTGGCAGTCAGCAGGGGTCGCCATTGTTCGATAGCCCCGGCATAGTTTCCTGTTTTATAATCGATCATCCCGCGATGAAATGCATAGTCGTCCGTCGTTCCCATGGCGGTGGAAAGACCGGGATCAGCTTCATAAAAATCAGCGTATATCTTTTCGTGTTCGGGCGTACGAGACAGGAACAAGGCCGCTACCACTACGAGCACGGCAGCCGCCGCAGCTATTCTTATCCAGCCGAACCTGCGGGGCTTTGTTGCTGTACCCGCAGGAACGTTCTGATGAAACGCTGGAAGCTTGTCCTTCAACCCTGCTTCTGCAATACCAGTGAACAATAACCTGGCTTCTTCAAATTTCGCACGCAATTGATCATCGTGCTGCAGGCCCGCCTCAAATGCAGCCTGTTCATCTGCAGACATAGTACCCGACAGGTAATTATCAAACTGTTCAAACTCCTGTTCTGATATGTTGTGGTTTTTTCTCAAGATGATTGATTGATCAGTTCTTTTAATTTTTGCAGGCAGCGGTACTTATTGTTCTTCGCTGTCGCTTCCGTCCAGCCCATTTGCCCGGCGATCGCTCTCATCGATTCATTGGAATAGTAATACAGTTGCAGAATCTTCCTGCAGTTATCGCCCAGTTTAGGGAAATACTTTTTCACGGCATCGATGTATTTCTGATCATCCACCGGTATCTCTTCTACCTGGAATGATGGAAGCTGCCCGTCATCCATATGAATCACTTTTGTACGATGTGCGGAACGAAGATGATCCATCCATTTATTTCGCGCGATCTGGAAAAGGTATCCGCCAAGGGCTGAACTGCTATGTGGGATAAATTTATCCAGTTGGATATTTCGCCACATGGCGGTGAATGCTTCCTGGAATACATCTTTCGCCTCGTCGGAAGTACCGTTGTTGTTGAGTACAAATTTTTCCACGACAGGGTAATTGGACGTATACACCTCCTGCAAAGCACGCGTATCATTTCTCCTGATAGCGCGGACCTGCTCCATGAAGCCACTATTTTCGGCCAGGCCGGTTTCTCCCATGTTGAACTGAATAGAATCATAAGATAAGGATTTATCACTTTCATGGAACTTTTTTGATACTAATGAAGCGCGAAATGCCCTCTTGCATCAGGTATGCCCCAGCCGGGGATCATCATAAAAATCATTCACCTGGTTGGGGTTGGCAAGTACCAGTTTCCCCAGCAGTACATACTCATTCACTTTATTGCCAGGGGTGTTTTCCGTATAAATATTTGCCCAGGTCAGGCCGGTTGCGGTGATCTCGATGGTGCTGGTTTCGCCGTCAGCTTCTTCATTATCGCGTTGCGCGGCTAAAGAGCCGGTTGTGGTGCTTTCAGAGACGGTATTACAGGTAGCCATGATGCGATGTCCTTCGTTACCTTCATAAATACTTACAGAGATCAGCGGTTCTGCTTCACCTGCAGCCACCATCGTTATTTTAGCACCGTCAGGAAAAATGAACGTTCGCCGGTTGCCCACACGATCCTTTATATGTTTGCCGTTCAGGCTCTCATGATTGCCTGAGTTGATATCACCACCCGGTAAGCTCACGATCCCCCAGAATTCAATTTTGAAATTGGGATAATCATCGTGCGTCAGGGTGATGTGTCCATCCATATCGATCAGGATTCGGCCGCCGCCGCTGGTAGCATAGGCATATTGCCCATCAGTGCGGTAGATCAGGTTACCGAGTGGCGGCACCTGGTTCGCGCAGGGATCAGGTGCAGGATCCTTCTCTTTTTTGCACGCCATGACCAGCAGTGCAACTCCCAGCAGCAGCGCAGCGATACGCAGGGATGTGATGAATATCCGGGTAGCTTGCATAATCATTGTTTGAGATATATCGGGAAAAAATGGGAAGGTCATCACAGCAGCCTGCAAAATTTTTATCGTAATATTGCGATAGTCATCTTAACACCAGCTATGAAACTCGCCCTTTTCTCCGATGTCCACGCAAACCTGCCGGCACTTGCCGCCTGTCTCGGTGCCATCGAAACCCAGGAACCCGATGTTATCTATTGCCTCGGTGATCTTGTCGGGTACAACGTCTGGCCAAATGAGGTGATCCGCGAGGTAAAACAGCGGAACATTCCAACCATTGCCGGCAACTATGACCAGGGCATCGGCATGCACAGCAATGAATGTGGTTGCGCATATAAAACGGAGGAAGACAGGGAGATGGGTAAAATTTCCATTTCGTACACCAATGAAGTCATCGGTGAGAAGGAGCGTGCTTTTCTCCGCTCGTTGCCAGCGCATATCCGGATCGACTTCCAGCACACGGATCAAAAGGTCAGCATCCTGCTGGTGCATGGCAGTCCGCGCAAGATCAATGAATACCTTTTTGAAGACCGTGAAGAGAAGAGCCTGCTCCGCATCGTGCAGGATGCACAAGCTGATATACTTTGCTTCGGTCACACTCATAAACCGTTTCACCGTATCCTGGCGTCCAATCACCGGTATTATCACGCCATCAATACGGGGTCTGTGGGTAAACCCAAAGATGGCACACCAGAAGGATGTTTTGTCGTACTGACCCTGAATGAAAACCTGAACGCAGGTGATAAAGAACTTGTGAAGGTTGATTTTATCCGCTTCGATTATGATTATGATGCAGCCGCATCAGCGATAGAAGCCAGCCCGCTTCCGAATGCCTATGCAGACATGCTGCGAAAAGGATATTGAGGAATCACGACCTTTGGTGCCTAAATAATTCCTATGCCGGATTTCCTTTTACGTCCCTGGCCCTGGTACATCACCGGGCCGTTGATAGGTTTGACCGTTCCTCTGCTGTTACTGTTGGGAAATAAACATTTCGGTATCTCTGCCAACTTCCGGCACGCCTGTGCTGCCTTTTTCCCTGCCGGGATAGCATTCTTCAGGTATGAATGGAAAAAAGAAAGCTGGAACATCTTATTCATTCTGGGCATACTCGCGGGTGGATTGATCGGCAGTTCGTTTCTTACCGGACCTGATGCTCCCATCATCGATTCCCGGCTTACCGCCGAGCTGGCTGCTTACAACATCCATGATCAGTCCGGCCTGTTACCCTCAGAACTATTTAGCTGGAATGCTTTGACGACCCTGCGCGGCTTCATCGCACTGGTGGCGGGCGGATTTCTGGTTGGCTTTGGAACAAGATATGCCGGCGGTTGCACCAGTGGCCATGCTATCATGGGCATCAGCACCCTGCAGTGGCCTTCACTTGTAGCAACCATCTGCTTCATGGCCGGGGGTTTCCTCATGGCCAATGTATTTCTTCCTTTCATCCTAAAACTCTAGGCAATGATCACAACTACTGATAACAGGAAAGCAGCGCTGCTATCCACAGACAGCGAAGTTGAAGAAAACAGGGACAATGCTTCCGGAACAATAAAGGCTTCCACCCTGGTTAAATACCTTTTTGCCGGAATTTATCTCGGTGTACTGTTTATAAAATCAGAGATCCTTTCATGGTTTCGCATCCAGGAAATGTTCCGGCTGCAAAGTTTTCACATGTATGGCATTATCGGTTCTGCAATCATCACCGGTGCCTTGTCCGTATGGATCATCAAGAGAACGAGGGCTAAGGCCATGGATGGATCGGCGATAACTTTTACACCGAAAAAATTTCACAAGGGCCAGGTTTTTGGCGGCTTGCTGTTCGGGCTTGGATGGGCACTCACGGGTGCCTGCCCGGGACCGTTGTTCGCACAGGTAGGGGCAGGTTATACCGTTGTCCTCGTGATCATTGCCAGTGCCGTTGCCGGTACCTGGGTATACGGATACCTGAGAGATCGCCTGCCGCACTGACTGATTCTCCTCAACCACCAGGATGATTCGGATCATCCGGTGCAGGAAAAATTTTTAATCATTTTGCCATAAAATTTTAAGCGATGCAGATCAAACAATGGGAAGACAAGCACCTGGCACATTACAGCTATTCTATTTTGAATGAACAAACCCATGACATCATTCTGATCGATCCATCGCGTGACCCCAAACCTTATATCGATTACGCCCGGGAGAACAGTGCATCCATTACGGCGGTGGTTGAGACACACCCGCATGCAGATTTCGCCAGTGGGCATCTTGAGCTGCAGCAATTAACGAATTGCACGCTGTACACACATGAATATACAGGTGCGGCATATGCTCATCAGCATTTCAATGATGGCGCCTCGATCTCATTTGGGAACCTGAAATTCACGTCTCTTCATACGCCCGGCCATTCACCCGACAGCATCTGTATCCTGCTGGAGGAAGATGGAAAACAGGTGGCCGTGTTCACCGGTGATACCTTGTTCATTGGCGATTGTGGTCGTCCCGATCTGCGCGAAGCGGCGGGCAGCATTCAGTTATCACGAAATGAACTGGCGAAAAAAATGTATCATTCGCTCCGGGGGAAATTAATGCCGCTGGCAGATCACGTGCTGGTCTATCCTGCCCATGGCGCAGGAACACTCTGCGGAAAAAATCTCAGCAAGGAACGCAGCAGCACGATGGGGCAGGAAAAACAAACCAATTGGTGCCTGCAGGGCATGACCGAAGATGAGTTCGTCAAGGAGCTGCTGAGCGATCAGCCTTTCGTTCCTGCCTATTTTCCTTTTGATGTAGAACTCAACAGGCAGGGTGCACCTGCCCTTCAGGCCAGCCTCGATAAAATCAAGATCATTGTGCAGGAAGACGCTGCAACCCGCGGAGACATCCTCATTGTGGATACAAGGCCGGCAGCAACCTTCCGCAAAGGACATGCCGCGGGGGCGCTGAATCTGATGGAGGACGGGAAATTCGAAACCTGGCTCGGCAGTATCGTCCGGCCAAATGAACGCTTCATTCTCGCAGGTAAGGATGAATCACAGATCCGGAGAATGCTGGCGCGCACGGCTTCCATCGGTTATGAGGCGCAGGTCGATGCCGCCTTCGTGGCGAAAGGAGGCGAGGTCAGTGAGCAGGAAATTGACCTGGATGCTTTCCGCGCGAATCCGGATGACTATACCATCATCGATGTGAGGAATACCAGTGAAACGAAATCAGGTAAACCATTCTCAAACAGCATCGCCATTCCGCTTGGAAGCCTTCGGGATCAATTGGATACCATACCTGCCGACAAACCCATCGTGGTACATTGTGCGGGAGGATATCGCAGCGCAGCCGGCAGCTCGCTGATTCGCCAGCATATTGGCAGCAAAGTTCCGGTTTTCGACCTCGGGGAGCAGGTCAAAGAGTTCAACCTGGTACCTCACTAAAAAAAATTCCGGGACTACAGCAAGTTATACGAGAAAAAAAAGTCTAATACCCTACGGTCCGGCGGGCAACCAACGCTGTATTGAGGGTTTTAGCATACAACAGAAACAATATAGTCGCCTGAAATGCCATTTCTATGGGATTTGCCGGACCGTTTTATAATTCAAAAGTCAAAACTTAAAAGTAAAAAGTGTTTAGCTTGCACTGGCGAAACACACCACTTCGGATAAGCAACACTTGGATTTGATTTTGACAAACCGCTTTAGCACGTTAAGTTTTGCGTTTTGAGTTTTAGGTTTTCATGATTCTTCCTCAAAGTAAATCTTGTAGTATTTCTTTCCCGTCATTTCATCTACCCCTTTTTCTATCAGATCGCGGCGGCCATGGATGTAGATATGGAAATTCTTATCCAGTTTCAGGACTGATTTGAAGACGCGCTGTTGCTTTTTCACCGCAGCCAGGTGGATGTCAAATTCATCGCCGATTTCGAAGTTGCGGGAGGATTCGAAATTCTTTTTATAATCCATGAACGTATCCACCACTTCCGGGTGATGGATCACCTCAGTGGTGAACTCATCCAGGCTGAAAGACTCTTTTGTTTTGAAATATTCAATAGACCGGTTCAGCAGATCGGCCTGATCGGTTTTTGACACCTCGAACTTTGAGGCATATTCGTTGGTGATAAAATTCTTGCAAAGACTCAGGTATTTATCCGTTTGATTGTAACTATCCGCCAGCGGCTCCACCTGCAGGAAGTCATTGACCCAGTACCTTGTGTCCTGCTGCTTATTGGTGTTATCAAGCACACACACTTTATATCCCTCGTCTTTGGCTGTGCGGTACACGAGGCAACCTTTGTCAGCTTTGTTGATATTTATGCCATCCTGGTGCGTCAGCTTCCAGTCGCGGTCTTTGGCAAGGAGTTGCAAAAAAGTTTCCCTTGTTTCTGATTTGAATATGCCTATTGCATTGATGTACTCTTTCTCAAAAGGTACATTTTCCAGCAGGGCGATATAGACCTCGCCTTCTTTTACTTTTACGTGAGTGGATTTGTTGTGAAGAAATGAAGCGATGTGCCCTGAGGTTTCAATAAAATCCGCAGGTTCTTCGAAAAGCCGGGTGACCCAGGCATAAACTTCATTGAGTTCCAGCGTATCCAGGTGTGTGAAATGATAATATTCATTTTCATTGAACCCGTTCAGGAAATACTTTACCAGTAAGCGTTCGTCGATCTCATCTTCGATTTCGAGCAGGTTGTCAGATAGTACGAGTTCCTCCCCTCGGGTGGGGTTGCCAACTTTATGAACGATCACATTTTTCAGAACAACACTATCGATACCGGTCATGTCGCGAGTTTAGGGTCGCGAAGATAGGGCAGCGCGCTATTTGTCGTCATTGATCTCGATCCAGTATCCGTCGGGATCCTGGAACCATATCTGCCGGATACCATCCACCCGGAGGGTAACTGACTTTTTCTGCCCGGCCCAGTTTTCATAAACGATCCTGTTGCGGTCCAGCACGGCGATGAACGCATCGATAGAGGGTACTGAAAAGCAGAGGTGACTGTTCTTTTCATGAGTAAGTCCTTTCGCGGCACCCTGGATCAGGTGAAGGTGTGCCTTATCGCCAATGCTGTACCAGGTATGGCGGCCGTCGTGAAAGGGTTCCGGGATGGTATCCAGCCCGATCACATCACTGTAGAAACGGGTGCTGATGCCCAGGTCATGGACATACATGGCGATATGGTTAAGCCGGGGCTTTGGTTTTGTGTCCTGGGCCATAAGGGATAGACTTAAAGTGGCAAAAACTAGGGAAAGGAGAAGATGTTTCATTTTACAATTTAACTCAAAATGCAAAAGTCAAAACTTAAAACTCAAAACTGGCGGACGGGGTAGTTGCTCCCGGCCGGATATGAAATTGGATTGGACTTCTGAATCACACTTTGCTGGTTTTGCATTTTGAGTTTTAAGTTTTTAGTTATCAGTAGCAACTTTCTTACCTTCGCGGGCTCAAACGGATAGCATGAAATTCTACAACCTCCTCATAAAATATCGACTGTGGATCGGGATAGCGCTGATTGCGCTGGGTGCTTACGTAAACTATTCCGCCGGCTTCTGGCCCGGATTCCCACTGCACTTCGTCGGACTCATCCTCATCCTGGGACATTTTTTCTTTGGACCACTCCGCCTGATCCAGGAGTATATGGAGACGGGCGATATGGAGGGTGCGGAAAAAGTGCTGAATTCCATCCAGTTTCCTAACCTGCTATACAAACCCATCCGGTCGGTGTATTATACCCTGCGTGGCAACATCGATATGATGAAACAGGATTTCGATGGCGCCGAAAGAAACATGAAGAAAGGGCTTGATCTCGGTATGCCCATGAAAGAAGCCGAAGGCGCAAGCATGCTCCAGATGGGAATGCTGGCCATGCAAAAAAACGATTACAAAGCCGCGGAAGGTTATATTCGTGGAGCGATCCGTAAAGGACTGCCCGATAAGGAAAATGAGGCGGCTGCTTATCTGCAGATGTGCAGCCTGATGATGAACAAACGCCAGAACCGTGCTGCCAAAGATTTTTTCCGCAAGGCAAAGGCATTGAAACCAACCACCCCCCAGATCGTCGACCAGATCAAGCAGATCGAGAAATACATTTCGCGGATGCCGGGATGAGAGAAGTGCGGAGTGCAGTAGTAGAGGTTGAGGCTGAGGTTGAGGTTAAGAGGAAAGACTGCTATATTTTGTATTTTGAGTTTTGAGCTTTGGGAACCGACGGTCTCTAATCTTTGCTCACCTGGCTCCCGAAGTTTCGGGGTCTGCGTGCCGGATTGCTCGAACCATACTTTTCAAATAGTTGCCATGAAAAAATTTATCGCCGCTCTCGCAGTTTCCCTCCTGCACATTAGCCTCGTTGTCGCTCAAAATGCCAGTCCTGCAAAGGCATTGATACCCGAACCCGTGTCTGCAGTATATGGTACCGGCGTTTTCACACTCCCACAGCAGATCCGCATTTACTCAAGTGGTAACGGGCTTGACAGTATTGCCGGTTTTCTCGGCAGGCAACTGACGCGCTCTACCGGCCGCACCGTCGTACAGGCAAAAGGAACAGGTGTAAGAAATGGCATTCTCCTTCAGCTCCAATCCGGAGGCAGTATGCCCGCTGAAGGTTATAACCTGCAGGTAACGCCCACCGGCATCGTATTGAAAGCCGCCACACCTGCCGGCATTTTCTGGGGTGTACAAACACTCCTGCAACTTCTCCCTCCCGCCGTGGAAAGCCGCACCGCTGTGAGTGCTGTGAAATGGACGATCCCCGTGGTGAAGATCGAAGACCGGCCACGCTTTGGCTGGAGAGGATTGATGCTTGATGTTTCCCGTCATTTCTTCACCAAAGAAGAAGTAAAGCGCTTCATCGATGATATGGTGAAGTATAAATTCAACCTGCTTCACTGGCACCTGACGGATGACCAGGGCTGGCGCATCGAAATAAAAAGCTTGCCCAAACTGACCTCTGTAGGTGCCTGGCGCGTGGAGAAGACCGGCAGCTTCAATACTTTTTCCCCGCCCACTCCCGATGAACCAAAGAACTATGGCGGCTTTTACACACACGAGGATATCCGCGAAGTCGTGGCTTATGCAAAAACGAGGTTCGTTGACATACTTCCTGAAATTGACGTTCCCGGTCATAGCCTCGCCGCCCTGGCTGCATATCCCGAACTGGCCTGCACACCCGGTACCTATTCCGTTAACTCAGGTGAACCATTTATGGTTTGGCCGGCCGGTGGTCACTTCTATGGCCTGGTAGATAACTCCCTTTGCCCTGCGAATGAAAAGGTGTACGAGTTCATGGACAAAGTGTTTACAGAAGTAGCACAGCTATTTCCTTTCCAGTACATCCACATGGGTGGCGATGAAACCGCAAGAAATTTCTGGGAAAAAAGCGATGCCATCAAGGCCCTGATGCAGAAAGAAAAACTGAAAGACCTGGATGAAGTGCAAAGCTATTTTGTAAAACGCATGGAAAAGATCATCAACTCAAAAGGAAAGAAGATGATCGGCTGGGATGAGATCCTCCAGGGTGGCCTCGCACCGAACGCGGCCGTGATGAGCTGGCGGGGCATGAAAGGAGGTATTGAAGCAGCGAAGATGGGCCACGAAGTTGTGATGACACCTACTGACTTTGTTTACCTCGATTATATGCAAAGCGATCGCATCATGGAGCCACCGGTATATGCATCTCTGAGGATGAAAAAAACCTACCAGTTTGAACCGGTCCCCGATGGCGTTAACCCAGCGCTCATCAAAGGTGGACAGGGCAACCTGTGGACCGAGCAGGTCTATAACCTCCGTCAGGTGCAATACATGATCTGGCCCCGCGCATTCGCCGTATCGGAAACACTCTGGTCGCCAAAGGAGAAAAAAGACTGGAACCGCTTCACCGGAAAAGTGGAGCAGCATTTCGAACGGCTGAACATGGCTAAAACCAAGTACGCACCCAGCATGTTCGACGCCGATTTCAAGCTGAGCAAAAAAGATTCAACAGTAATCGTGGAACTGGTGCCTGAGATCGACGGACTCGATATCCATTACAGTTTCGACAATTCATACCCGGACGAGTATTATCCAAAGTATACATCCGCGCTTACTGTACCAAAAGATGCGGTGATGATGCGGGTGATCAGCTATCGCAATGGCAAACCAGTGGGAAGAATGATGAACATGCCTGTAGCTGAGTTGAAGAAAAGGTTGAAGCTGTAAGTTTCACGCTAAGACGTGAAGCTTCAGCCGGGGCTTTGCGTCTTTGTTTCTCTTCCGAGGCTTCGTCCCGATCCCTCGGGATTTGCGTGAAACTCTACTTACCAGCCTCCGCGCGCCCCGCACTCTCTATCCTCTTTTTTTTCAAAAAAAAAGAGGCAAAAAAAACTGCGCTAGGATCCAATGGGGGAATACGGCATAGTGATGCGCTAAAGCTGACGATGGCGCTTCCTACAGTTATGTTGGTTAGTTATATCCCCCGGGCGCCCGCCAGCTTTGCCTGCGGCCGCGCATGTTATGCCG
>JAEZAM010000104.1 GCA_023430465.1 Bacteroidota bacterium
CTGGGTGCTGGATTCCAGCTTCCTGAAAGCGAGAAAGAGAGCGAGAGCGGGCCACTATTAGCTTTATAATTTTTCATTTTTAATTTTTAATTGAACACTTACGCCCCGGTCCCTGAGTAGCGAATGAGCGAAGCGAATTCGCGTACTTGCCCTGCTTGCACTGAGCCTGTCGAAGTGAGCCTGTCGAAGGGTCGAAGGGCCCTGAAATCAGGATGCTGGATACTGGGGACTGGATACTGGATGAGTGCTGCTTTGCGACTTTGCTCCCTTTGCGCGCTTTGCGTGCCGGAAACGGCGAAGCTTTTTTCTCTACTTTTGACAAAAACATCCCATGTACCAGACCTTACTGACAGATTACCAGGATGGAATTTTAATCGTCACCATCAACCGCCCCGATAAACTCAATGCACTTAACAAAACAGTGATCGATGAACTCGGGAAGGCAATGGTGGCCGCAGAAAAAGACAGCGCCGTACATGCGATCATTCTCACAGGCGCCGGACCAAAATCTTTTGTTGCCGGTGCTGACATCTCCGAATTCCTCACGCTGGATCAGTCGGCAGGTACGGAACTCGCCCGCCGTGGCCAGCACCATGTCTTCAACCGGATTGAAAATCTCGCAAAGCCTGTAGTTGCAGCGGTCAATGGTTTTGCACTGGGCGGTGGTTGCGAATTAGCGATGGCCTGCCATTTTCGTATGGCTTCTGACAATGCCCGTTTCGGTCAGCCCGAAGTAAATCTCGGACTCATTCCCGGCTACGGCGGTACACAACGCCTGGCTTACCTTATTGGTAAAGGAAAGGCTATGGAACTGATGATGACCGGAAACATGATCGATGCCAACGAAGCAAAACAATTTGGCCTCGTTAATCACGTCACCACAACAGAAGAATTGCTGCCGGAAACCATCAAACTTCTTCGCGTGATCATTTCAAAAGGCCCACAGGCAATTGCTTCCGTCATCACTGCAGTAAATGCCCAATTCGATCCATCTCTTGATGGCTTTGCCGAAGAAATCCGCCTCTTCGGCGCCTGCTTCGGTACTGCCGAAATGAAAGAAGGCGTTACAGCCTTTCTCGAAAAAAGAAAACCATCTTTTCGCTAAACTATTTCATCGTGCAGGCAGGTACCAGCTCTGGTAGCGAAGCAACGCCTCGATGAAATAATAATCAGCATACGTGAGCGATACATCCACTTCCGAATTATGGGGGAGGGAACCAACACTGTGCTTCAGCAAAAAGCCGCCGTTTGCACCCTTTTTACTGCGGTAGGCTGATCCAGATAGTGATTCGAGTATCACCCTTGCCGTGGAAACATATTTCTTCTGCTCCCCTCCTTCCGTGAACTGGCCCAGCTCCAACAACGCAGAAGCAAGTATGGCAGCGGCTGACACATCCCGGTAAGTATTCGGTATGTCAGTGGCGTTATAATCCCAATAAGGCACCTTGTCCTTCGGCATGTTTGGATGATCCAGCAGGAAGGCCGCAATATCCCTGGCCTGCTGTAAATATTTCTCCTCGTTGGTGAAACGGTACATCACCACGAAGCCGTACAAGCCCCACGACTGTCCACGTGCCCAGGCTGACTCGTCCGCGAATCCCTGCGCTGTTACTTTTTTGATCACACGCCCTGTTTGGAGATCATAGTCAACAACATGATAACTGCTATGATCAGGCCGGTAATGGTTTTTGATCGTTGCATCGGTATGATCAATCGCAATGACTTTATATTTTGGCTCTCGTTGTTCATCGCTTGTCCAGCAAAGCATCTCCAGGTTCATCATATTATCAATGATAACGGGACAGCGAAAATGATTGCTTGAATCCCAGGACTGGATGGAATGAATAATTGGCCGGTAGCGTTTGATCAGTGTTTCGGAAGCCGTGTAAATCACATCGCGGTATTCTTCCTTGCCCGTGATCCGGTAAGCATTTCCAAAGGGACAATAGATCATGAAACCCAGGTCATGATCATCTTTGTGAAATTTATTCTTTTCTATGATGGCCAGTCTTTTTTCGGCCTCAAGCCGGATGGCACTGTCCCTTGTATAATGATATATATTCCAGAGTGTGCCCGGAAAGAATCCGCTGGTCCACCACCTGATGTCACTTGTCACCAGTTTCTTTTCCTTAGGATTATAATTGCGGGGCATTACATCCGGCGGTGTATTCTTCGCCAGCAATTTATACTGATGCGCCGCAAGCTCCAAATTGTTGCGGATCAGTTTTTCCATTTTCCTGTCCTTCACTTTCTCCTGCGCAATAAGTGTATGAGAACAAAGCAGCACAACTGCGTAAACTAAAATTCCTTTCATCATTTTTCAATTAAATTATCATCTATTCGATACGCCTGTATTTCGGTAAGGGATACAGGGCCTTTTGCGTCAGTGATCACTACCCGTATGGCTGTTGCCGTTTGCACTGGAAATGTCAGGATCCTCTTTCGCCCAATCGTTGTAAACGGTATCTCCTGCACGACAGATGATCCATTCAGTAAAATAACTTTACCGCCGCTTACCTGCTGTCCTTTCGCGATCTCCTCACCAATAACGACGCAATTCAGGTTGGTTTCTTTTCCAAATTTTACCCAGTAACTACCACGGGTATGCCTGCTAAGCTTTTGAGCTGTATTCAGTTTACCATCTATGATGCTCTTGATTTCATACACAGCCATGTCGGAATGCAGCTCTCCCCTTGCCTCGCGCGCAAGGTTTGTTGCGAAATTTTTATCTCTCAATTGCCCAAACTCCACCAGCGCAGCGCTGTCGGCCGCATGGATCAGGCCCCGGCGATCAGGAGGCACATTGAGGAGAAAATTAGCGCCACGGCCCACTGATTTCAGATAAAGATCAAACAACTGTGCACCTGATTTCACCTTACTGTCCTCTTCTTCATGATAGAACCAGCCTGGCCTGATGCTCACGTCACATTCTGCGGGGATCCAATGCCGGCCATTCATGTTGCCCTGGTTCAGCGTATCAGTTGGAGGCGCTCCGTGGCCACGTTTGAAGCCTGCGGTATCAAGATAATTCCAGTTGGTCTTGCCGGCAATACCCTGCTCATTTCCTACCCAGCGGATATCAGGACCAATGTCACTGAAGAGCAGGGTTTTTGGCGCCACGCGCCGCATGGTCTTCTCAAAGGCACGGAAATCATACACCTGTTTCTTTCCGTTTGGTCCCTCTCCATTTGCACCATCCCACCAAAATTCGAAGAAGGGACCATAGCGGGTGACAAGTTCCCGCATTGTCTGCATATACACCTCGTTATACGCCGGCGTACCATATTGAGGATGATTCCGATCCCAGGGTGATAGGTAGACCCCAAACAGCAGGCCTTCTTTCCGGCACGCATCGCGGAGATCTTTCAATACATCTCCCTTCCCATCGCGCCACTTGCTTTGCTTCACCGTATGTTTGGAAAAAGCACTCGGCCACAGGCAGAAACCATCGTGATGTTTTGCGGTAATGATGATGCCCTTCGCACCTGACTGCTTTGCAATCCGCGCCCACTGCCGGCAATCCATTTCAGTCGGATTGAATGCTTCTGCAGGCTCATCGCCTTCGCCCCATTCCTTATTGGTAAAGGTGTTGGGGCCGAAATGAATAAACCAGTAATATTCCAGATCATGCCATTTCAACTGGTTCGCTGTCGGCTTCACCTGCGCGGATTTCACCTGGGCGGCGGCATGAAAGTTCAGCGAGACAAGTAACAGGATACAGACAATCCCGGTATTACGGCCAGTGCAATGATTACTGTACATAAGCTTTTATTTAGGAGGTACAATGGTATACGTTGAACCGGCCTTTGTCGGAAACGAAACGATGCCATTCTTAAAGGTAAACCTGGTGGCCTTCCCGGCGCTAACAACAGATGCCGGTTGCTTATCAAAAGCAATTCGGCAAACTTTTCCATTCAGCGACTTTAATTTTGTTTCCGTCAACTCGAAGTTCTGCCATTTCAGATCAACTTCAAATCCATTCCTGGCCCTCATTCCACGAACAGCCCCTTTGCTGAACTGTCTGTGTTTTGGCAACGCGGGCAGCATTCGTATCACGGAATTTTCGCCATGGCTTTGAATAAAAAATTCAGCAATGGCTGCTGTTGCGCCAAAGTTGCCATCGATCTGGAAAGGTGGATGTGCATCGAATAAATTAGGGTAGGTACCTGCTCCGTCCTTTCGAATGGTTACAGGATTAAGCAAGGCTTTGAGCATGGTCAGCGCGTGATCGCCATCACCCAGCCTGGCATAAAAGGCAATTTTCCAGGCCCTGCTCCAGCCGGTCCCTCCATCACCCCGCCGGGTCAGTGTTCGCCTGGCAGCCCATGCCAGCTCAGGTGTGCGCCAGGGCGTGATCTCATGATAGGGGTACAATCCGTATAGCTGACTGACATGCCGGTGATGTGGCTCCGCTTCCTCATAATCATCCAGCCATTCCATAATACCTCCCGTTCGCGGGCTGATGCGTACAGGTGCCAGCTTTGCTGCAATCATGCGCAAACTGTCCGCCCATTTTCTATCACGGCCCAGTTCGTTTGCAACGAATGCAGTCCCCAGTAATAACTGCCGGCCGATCTGCATATCCATTGCGGGACCCATACAGGTGGCAGCAGTGCCCCCACCGGGCAATTTAAATGAATTCTCCGGCGAGTTGGAGGGTGCTGTTACCATAAAGCCATTAGTGGGTTCGCGTATCAGTATATCTGTAAAGAATTGTGCGGCTGCTTTGAGTGGTTCATAATAGTCTTTGAGAAATGCTTTATCGGGGTTGTACGCGTATGCTTCGATGATATGAGTCGCCAGCCATGCTCCGCCGGTTAAGGTGGATCCCCAGTCGGCGCCCTCACCTGGTGCAGTGAATCCCCATGGGTTACTGATCACATGCGCTACCCACCCGCGGGCATTGTAATAAGCAGCCGCCGTACTCCTGCCGGCTTTCGATAATTGCCGGATATAACGGAATAATGGCTCCTGGCAATCTGCCAGGTTGGTGACGGTGGCAGGCCAGTAGTTCATCTGGAGATTGACGTTCAGGTGATAGTCGCCATTCCAGGGTGTCTGGTATTCTTCAGCCCACAAACCCTGAAGGTTAGCCGGCATACCGCCGGGCCGCGACGATGAGATCAGCAGATAACGACCAAAATTGAAGTATAGGGAAATGAGAGAAGGGTCCTCCTGCCCCTCTCGAAAGCGGGCAAGCCTGGATTCAATATCAACATGGTCATCGACAGGTTGGCCAAGGCTGATCGAACAACGGTTGAAAAGCCGCTGATAGTCATTTATATGTTCCCGCAGCAACGATTGAAATGACCTCGATGCAATCATTGATTGCTGTTGACCTACTACACCAACAGGATCCTTTCCGCGGGTATGTACATTTGGCCAGTTCATGTCAGTAACTGCACTGAAATAAAGCAGGCAGCTATCCGCTCCCTCCACGCGAACACCCTCTTTGGTATGAACCTTTGTGCCGCCAAAAGATTGCACAAGCAACTGGCCGGCGTAACGAATCCCTTCCATGCCGTTGCCTCCCGGCAAAGACCCCTTCATTTGGAGCCCGGAAGGTAAGGTGTCATAATTAACATCCTTTCGGCGAAATAACGATGTAGTGAAATTCAACGCACCACCATGATCAGCGGTCAGCCGCACCACGATCGATTTTGCCGGCGCGGATACAAATACCTGTTGCTGAAACTGAACATCATTCTTTATCCATCTGCTGGTGGTAATCGCACTGTCAAGGTCGAGCGTCCGTTGGTAAGCCGTCGCCTTGTTGGCAAGATCATGCCAGTCGATCCGGAGATCACCAAGCGTCTGGTAGCATCCGAACGGTACGTCCGCCCCTGCCCCATAACCCGATCCGTTGCCCGCACACACAAAATGTTGCTGGAGAAGTTGCTGTGCTTCCTTGTTTTTCCCGGCCAGCAGCAATCTTCTTATGGCAGGGAGATGAACATAGGCCTCTTTCTTATCCGCGTCCTGGACGCTCCCGGACCACATGGATATCTCATTCAACACAATCCGCTCCTGATCCGGGTTTCCGAAAACCATTGCTCCGAGACGGCCATTGCCCAGGGGAAATGATTCGGTGAAATGTGTTGCGGGCCGCATAGCAATCAGCCGCTTGTCCGACTGCGCAAACGAAGACCAGCCGATCATGGCAAGAATGCCAACGCATACAGATTGCTTCGATATACCATTCATATCGGGAAATGGTTAGAATAAAAAAAAGGGTTGTATCGGTACAACCCTCTTACCAAATTTATCATTACCTCAGAGCTTCCTGATCTTGATGTTCTTGAACCACACACCACTTCCATGATCCTGGAGTGCAATGTGACCCTTTTTGGCCATGCCATATCCGGGGGTATCTTTCCATTTCCCGGTAGACTTGCGTTTGTTCCAATCATCGGAGTACGCTTCAAATTCAATGATCTTTACACCATTGAGCCAATGTTCGCGGTGTGTGCCATTGACAACGATCTTCGTTACATTGAACTCTCCAACAGGTTTTACCGGGCGTGATGAAGGTGTATACATGGCATAATCAGCGCCCGTTTTCTGCCAGTCTTCCAGTTTATCAGGAAACCCTTCGTCATCGATCAACTGGTATTCAGGGCCTGTAAGGTAGGCTGCGGGCTGATCCTCCGTCACACGATACATGATACCGCTGTTACCCTCCGGCGCGATTTTCCATTCGATGGATAATTCGAAATTCTCAAACTGTTCTTTCGAGATAAGGTCTGCACGCAGGTCACTTTTGTCTGTCTCACTGCCCTTGCAATAGATCTCGCCATTCTTTACGCCCCAGCAGTCTGCAGGCTTGTTCTGGTACATTCTCCACTGGTCAAGCTTTTTACCGTCGAACAACAATTTCCAACCCGCCTTTTTTTCAGCGTCAGTGAGCGTGTTGTCTTTTTGCTTGAAGAAGGATACTAATGTCATGGCGATCAATATTAGGGTGAGGCCAGCACCAATTTTTTTTATCATGATAATTAATTTATGATACAACTTTAAGTTTTACCGGATCCCATTTAACTGCCTTGTCGCTGAAATAGCTATCGTTGCAAAGCAAAGCAGGAGCGGCTGCGCGATACCCGAACAGGGCATCTTCCACCACGCTTTTCTTTTCACGGATAGCCGTAAAGAAATTATGGAAGTGATCATAATGAGCACCTTTGTATCCGGACTCAGCCGAATAAACGGTAGAGTTTGGCGGCAGCATCTTCTTACGTTCGTATTCCATCGGGTTGTTCTTCCCTAGTTTTGTTGCCATCAGGGGATCATCTGTACCGGCATAGCCCTTGTTCCGGGTGAGCGTCACTTTATCCCATTCAACATTCATGCTGCCTTCGTTGCCTACAAGCCGCAGGTAGGTACTGTCTGCGGTACCGTCAACAAAGTTGACACGGAGGGAAAGATTGAATCCGGGGTGTTCCGGTGTTTTTGGATAATCAAACATACCCATCAGTACATCGGGCACTTCACGGCCATCATTCCAGTGACGCAGTCCGCCCATCGCCATGATCTTTTCAGGCCCCTTTGAATTAGTGATGAAATGCAGGCTGGAGAAGAGGTGCACAAAGAGGTCACCTGATACACCGGTACCATAATCCCGGTAACAACGCCAGCGGAAGAATCGCTTTGCATCGAAAGGACGATCAGGATATTTATTCAAAAATCTTTTCCAGTCAACTGATTCCGGTGTTCCATCAGCGGGGATGGCATATTGCCAGGCCCCCTCAGGTGAGTTACGTGCCCAGAAGCCTTCGGCATAATTTAATTTTCCGATTGCACCGGCTGCAAGCAATTCTTTTGCTTTTTCATTACCAAGGGAACTGACACCCTGGCTGCCGACCTGGAACACGACTTTGTTTTTGTTTTGAGCCTCCACTACGGCAGCGCCTTCAGATACATCATGTACCATCGGCTTCTCACAATAGACCGCCTTACCTGCATTCATTGCGTCAACGGAGATATCCTTGTGCCAGTGATCAGGTGTGGCAACGATCACCGCATCGATGTCTTTTCGCTGCAATAATTCCTTGTAGTTCCGGGTCGTAAAAATATCCGCACCATAGCGTTTTTTTGCGTCTGCGAGCCGGCCATCGTAAAGGTCGCAGGCTGCGACAAGTGTGACGCCGGGCACCGTGATGGCTGTGTTTGCATCTGCAATGCCCATCCCGCCCGCGCCGATCAAACCGATCTTCAATGGCTGATCTGCACCGGCATTACCGGTGCGTGATAAAGATGCCTGCGTTACCTGTCCGGCCGGTGCTGCATTCAATGCGTTTGGTAAGATAGCAGCTCCTACAGCGCCGGTGGCAATCTTTTGTATAAATTTCCTTCTGGACGATGAATTACTCATTAGCGATATTATAGTTATTGGGTAAAATAAGTTTAAGCCAGTGATGCCCTCACCTTTTCCAGCAGGGCTTTTGTTTTGCGGATACCTTCGTCTTCGCTTAATACGCTTCCTTCGTATTCGATCCCAATGTATCCTTTGAAACCGGAATCCTTCACCACTTTCAGGATGCGATTATAATCCGTCTCGATGCAGTTGCCCTGTTCGTCGAAGTCATAAGACTTTGCGCTTACGCCTTTTGCATAAGGCATGAGTTCGGCAGTGCCTTTATAACGGTCGTAGCTATCCTGGCAAACCTTCCAGTCTTTCGGATCACGCTTGATGCAAAAGTTTCCAAAATCCGGGAGGGTGCCGACGTTTTTTTTGCCCACTGATTTCATCACGCCTGCCAGCCAGCCACCGTCAGAAGAATAGCTGCCGTGATTTTCAACGATCACATTTATTTTTTCTTTTGCGGCATATTCGCCGAGGCGGGAGAGGCCGTCTACGGCGGCTTTCGCCACATCTTCCCTTGAGCCCTGACCTGCTGCATTCACGCGGATCGTGGCACAGCCAAGATATTTGGCAGCATCCACCCATTTGTAGTGATTCTCCACTGCTTTCTTGCGCTGCTCATCATTGAGGTTACCAAGATCACCTTCACCATCGCACATGATCAGGTGATTCTTGACACCATTGTCCTTGCACCTTTTCAATAATTCATTGAGATAGCTGGTATCTTTCGCTTTGTCTTTGAAGAACTGATTCACATACTCCACTACACTGATCCCGAAATCATTCTTTGCTTTCGCAGGAAAATCAAGATTGTCCAGCTTCTTTCCAAACAATGCTTTGTGCAACGACCATTGTGCCAGGGATATTTCGAAGAACGGCGCTTTGGGAGCGGCACCTGCAAAGGCACTACCGGTAAACATGGACAGGCCGGCTACTCCCGCGGCAAGACCAGACATTTGTTGTAGAAATTGTCGGCGATTTGTTGACATAGCAATTGTTTTTTATGATGGTTGAAGTTAGTGAAAACTGAAAAAAGGGTCGCTCAAAACTTCACAGGACATCGTTCGCAACTGATTCGTTGTCAAACTACCTCTCTGGTGTATTTCTCCTTACCTGAGTTCTATTGCAATTACGTTCGAAGCCTCCCCTGCTGCCGGAGCTTTGGCAAAAATGATCACTTCATTTTTGCCGTTGCTGCTCGTCACTGCAGTATCTTTCATAAGTGATCGTATTTTCTTTACTTTCCGGCCATTCAACGGCACACTGATACCTTGCGGACCAGGATCATCAAATACATGAAGGTAAATCATGCCGGAACGTTGCGTGGTCACACCCCAGGTTTGCGGAGACAACGGTCCACCCCGGGTGCCGTAAATAGATTCTCCGTATTTACTCAGCCATTCCCCTGCCACACGAAGCGTGTCTGTGAATTCGGGTTGAATTGCGCCCGATGGCATAGGGCCGACATTCAGCAAGAGGTTGGCATTTCGGCCAGCCGCACCGGCAAGTAAACGGATCACCTGCTTCACGGTCTTATAGTTCCTGTCCGTAATGTTATATCCCCAAGAGCCATTGATTGTTTCACAGGTTTCCAGTGGCACCGCCGTAGAAGCTGCCTGGAAACTGAGCCCGGATTTATTCTCGCCTGGTAAATCCCGCTCAAACATCTGGAAATCCTCTCCCGGTATCGGATCGAGGTGATGATTGTTCCCGATCATACAAGCCGGTTGCAGTTGATGGATCAGGGAATATATTTCATTGTATTTCCAATCGATCCTGGATGAACGATCAGCATTTCCTTCCGGGTTTGTCTGATCCCAATGCCCGTCAAACCATATCGACATGATAGGACCATAATTGGTCAGCAGCTCCGTAAGCTGTCCTTTCATGAACTTTAGATATGCGTTATAGTCTGAAGGGCCGGTCCGGCCGGTACCCTGGCCCGTGCGGCCTGTCTCGCGGGGATAATCCTGCCGGTACCAGTCAAGCGTTGAATAATAGAGGCCCAGTTTCATCCCGCGCTTCTGACATTCTTCCGATAACATCTTCAACACATCTTTGCCGTAAGGCGTATTGGTAACCTTCCAGTCGGACAATTTGGTATCCCAGTTGGAAAATCCATCGTGGTGTCGGGAAATGAAAACAATGTACTTCATGCCTGCGGCTTCTGCAGCATCCACCCACTTCTTCGCATCGAAATCGACGGGATTGAATGCCCGCAGAAGACGGGAGTAATCAACCACCTTGATATTGCGATTATTCATGACCCATTCGCCATCACCCAGAAGGCTGGACAGACCCCAATGAATGAAGAGGCCGTATTTATTATCCTGGAACTGTTTGCGGGCAGCAAGATTCTCAGCGCCGGGTGTATAGGTTTGGGAGAAAATGGAGATCGACAGGAGAAGGCAAGCAGACAGCAAGAGTTTTTTCATATGCAATGCATTAATCAAAGCCAGCTACTAAAATATGCATTAACGGTGATATACGACCGCTGGTTTTCGCGATAAATTGACGAATCAACGGTCATTAGCATTTACCTTTGCCCCGCCTGACAATTATTTTAATAACACTAAAAATGATACATGGAATACCGGATCGAAAAAGACACCATGGGTGAAGTGAAAGTACCTGTGGACGCCTACTACGGAGCGCAAACACAGCGCAGCATTGACAATTTCCGCATTGCGCAGGACATCAACCGCATGCCGAAAGAGATCATCCGTGCATTTGCGTATCTGAAAAAAGCAGCCGCACTCACTAACCGTGATGCAGGTGTGTTATCTGAAGAAAAAGCAGTGCTGATTGGAAAGGTATGTGACGAAATACTGGAAGGAAAGCTTGATGATTACTTTCCGCTTGTCGTGTGGCAGACCGGCAGCGGCACGCAAAGCAATATGAACGTTAATGAGGTGGTGGCTTATCGCGGACATGTACTGAACGGTGGTCAGTTGGGTGACAAAGAAAAATTTCTTCATCCAAATGATGACGTCAATAAATCACAATCATCCAACGATACATTTCCTACAGCGATGCACATTGCTGCCTATAAGACACTTGTTGAAACAACGATCCCGGGCATTGAAAAGCTCAGGAACACGCTGGAGGCAAAAAGCCGTGAATTCATGAACGTAGTGAAGATCGGGCGGACGCATTTTATGGATGCCACCCCACTCACCGTTGGGCAGGAAATGAGCGGTTACGTTGCCCAGTTAAACCATGGCCTGCGTGCAATCAAAAATACACTCGCTCATTTAAGTGAATTGGCGCTGGGAGGCACGGCTGTGGGCACGGGCATCAATACCCCAGAGGGATATAGCGAAAACGTGGCAAAGCATATCGCAGATTTGACCGGCCTGCCGTTTGTCACCGCGCCTAATAAATTTGAAGCCCTGGCTGCGCATGATGCCATCGTGGAAGCACATGGTGCATTGAAGACAGTTGCTGTCAGCCTGATGAAGATCGCCAATGATATCCGCATGCTGTCCAGCGGCCCGCGCAGCGGCATCGGTGAATTATTTATCCCTGATAACGAACCCGGATCATCCATCATGCCCGGTAAGGTAAACCCCACGCAATGCGAAGCTCTTACCATGATCGCTGCACAGGTGCTGGGAAATGATGTAACGATCAATATAGGTGGCTCGAATGGCCACTTCGAATTGAATGTATTCAAACCGGTGATGATCTTCAACTTCCTCCACAGCGCCCGCCTTATCGGTGATGGCTGCGTCAGTTTCAATGACAAGTGCGCCGTTGGTATCAAACCAATTGAAGAGAATATCCGCAAGCACGTAGATAACTCGCTGATGCTTGTTACGTCACTTAATACAAAGATCGGATACTACAAAGCCGCTGAGATCGCGCAGAAAGCGCATAAGGAAGGAACCACCCTGAAACAGATGGCTGTGCAGCTCGGCTATGTGACGGCGGAGGAGTTTGATCAATGGGTAAAACCGGCAGACATGGTGGGCAAGCTATCCTAAATCGTAAAATTTCTTAGTAAAAAAAGGGCGGATTGTCATATCTGCCCTTTTTTTTATCGTTGTCGTTTGCATTCAACCATCCGGCAACATACCTTACCTGTCGAATAATCCAACACTATGACAACAGCTAAATCATTTCGCTCTTCCGCTTATCCACTGCGGGTTCTGGAACAGGCTGCTACAGCCTCCGCTAACGGAAGTCAGTCTACCTACCTCAAAGGCCTGATCTCCGGCAGCGCAAAATCATCCGTTGTACATCTGAAAGTGACGCCGATGAAGAATCCATACCCTGCTCAAACGACTCCTCCTCTGAATGCCGAAACGGCAAAAGGAATGAGCCTGTTAAGTGAAGAAACAAGACGTGCCTGGTTCAGGATCATGCATGGTCTTTAACGATTGCATCCATCAACAAATTGCAAGCCCCGCATTGGCGGGGTTTTTTATTGGCCGGAAAACCAGCAAACGTCCATAAGTGGCAATACCTATTTAAAACCTGAAAACAGCCATCAGGCTAGCCTTCACCGACAGTATTTTCAGCAGATAAGGTTCGGAATTTGTCGCAGGAAGCCATAGCAATTCTTCGTCTCAGGTCGCAGTCTTTTACTCTTGCCGGGACCCTCATATAGTGGTAGCTTAGCATCGATCCAAACCCTTGAATACACGAAAATCCAATACATGAAAACACTTGTACACTGTTTCTCTATACGGGGAATCAGGAGGCTCACGTTCCTTGTTTTCCTGTTGATAAGTAATATAGCGCTGCATGCTCAACCTACTGTTACAACGGGTAAGAGCTATATCAATATCACACGCCCAAACGGAGGCACGTTCCTTCCCGGTGATGTGATCGAGGTTCGGGCTACCATCGCCGTAACGGGCGGTAATAATTCATCCTCCTCCAACAGGGTGAATTCTGTTCGTTATAACGATACCATCAACATCGCAAAATTCCAGTACATTCCGGGTTCACTCCAGATGAAATCCAATGAAGGCCGACTGCAGCGTGCCTACTCAGATAATGCCGATACTGATTCTGCACACATCAATACCGTTAATGGCCAAATCCGTTTCAATATTGGTAATGGTTCAGGTGCAGCCAATGTCGGCACGCAGGGTACAAGCATTACTAACGCAGGCAGCCTCTGGGGCGCATTGCGGCCAACATTCTTCGGTAATACGTGTATCCGCATGTATGTGTATCGGGTAACTATCCGGAACGTTTCCACTGTGGTCGACATCGATTCCACCATCAGGATGAGTGCCGGTAATTTTCGGTACAGGATCGGGACAAGCACCACCGATCAGCTCTCCAACTTTTCACCCTACATGATCCAGATCGCTCCTGACTATGGTCTTTGCAGTAACTCAACGGGTAGCAATGCCGTTGTGGGCGAGTCGGGAGGAACCTTTGGATCGGGCATACCTCAAAACCGTGCAGGTGGCACCACGTTTGTCCCAGGCCCCTATACCTTCCTGAATTTTGCGGCCAATTCACCCAATGATAACTTCTATGGGCTGGCGAACAGGACCAGTTCCGATGGCACAACCAATCCAAACGTACCCTATTCAACAGGCACAGGAAGTGCTTCCCGCGTATTCACCGTTTGGGATATCATCGGGGACCATACCGGTGCTGTCGATCCGATCAAGGGTAACCCTCCAACCAATACCGGCTATGCCGTTATTATCAACGCGAGCTACCAAACCAACCGTGCATTTACACAAACCATCAACGGCCTCTGTGAGGAAACATTCTATGAATTCTCTGCATGGTTCCGGAATATCTGCCGCCGTTGCGGTTGTGACTCAACCGGCAGAGGTGCGTCACAAAGTGGCTATACACCCGGCCCGGGCAACGATTCAGCCGGTGTGAAACCCAATCTTTCTTTCCAGATCGATGGTGTTGATTATTACACCTCCGGAAATATTCCCTACGATGGAAACTGGGTGAAGAAAGGATTCGTTTTCAAAACCCGTCCGGGTCAAACCTCCATGGTTGTTACCATCCGTAACAATGCGCCTGGTGGTGGTGGAAATGACTGGGCAATCGATGATATCGGGGTTACAACCTGTCTGCCCAACATGTCCTATTCACCGTCACTCACACCCAATGTGTGCGAGAATTCCAACATCGTGCTCTATGATACCGTACGGTCGTTTTTCAACAACTATACCTACTACCAATGGCAGAAAAGCACCGATGCAGGAACCACCTGGACCAACCTCGGCAGCCCGGCAGGACCTGTAACGCCTGTAATGGTCAATGGGATGTACCAGTTTGTTTCATCGTATACCATCACAGGCGCCAATACAACCGCGATGAATAATGGTGACCGCTACCGCCTGATCGTTGGTACGTCACTCACCAACCTAACGGTATCTACGTGCAGGTCAACGGACAATGTAAATATCGTTGCCCTCAACGTACTGACTGATTGCGGACCAGTACTGGACGTAAAACTGACTGGGTTCTCTGGAAATATCATCAACGACAAGGCTAATCTCCGGTGGACTACATCCGGTGAAAGCAGTGTAGTGCAGTTTGATATTGAAAAAAGTTCTGACGGGACCAACTTCCAGGTGATCGCCACAAAAGCAGGACTGGGAAATAGCGGCAACGAACTTCGTCACTATGAGTTTGTTGACCCGAACCCGGTTACTTCAAAAGCCTACTATCGCATCCGCCTCCGGGAGGCCGGTAATCGTGCGATATTCAGTAAGATCCTGCAACTGACCTCTGTGAGGCATGGCTTCGACTTTGTATCGGTGATCAATCCGTTCCGTAATCAACTTGATTTTGATATCTCTTCGCTGACGGCAGGAACAATCAAAGTTGAACTGGTGAACCAGGCAGGAACTGCAGTGATCCGGAGATCGATGGAAATCCGTGAAGGGGTAAATCAGCTCGCGCTCACGAATACAGAAGGTCTTGCCAACGGCATTTATATCCTGAGGGTGGAGCATAAAGGAAAATACATCACCAAGCGGGTGCTGAAAAATTAAAGCACCTGCACTTTATCGCTGACCTCGGCGTTGGTCTCAACGGTCTTGGCGGAATCATTGTCCTTATGCTTTCGGAAAAACCGGCGCTGGAAAATAAAGAGTGTAATGATACCGCCGGAGATAGATGCATCGGCGATATTGAAGATCGGACTGAAAAATTCAAATTCCTGTCCTCCCACAAATGGAAACCAGGACGGAAAATTGGATTTGATCATGGGGAAGTAAAGCATGTCGACCACCTTTCCATGCAGGAAACCGGCGTACCCGCCACCGGGTGGAAGCGCTTCAGCCACGGTCTGGTAAGTACTTTCGCTGAAAATGATCCCATAAAACATACTGTCGAGCAGGTTGCCAAGAGCACCGGCATAGATAAGGGCGGCACAAATGATGAACCCGCGGCTGTAACGCTGTTTCACGATACGGCCCAGGTACCAGGTACCAAAGATCACTGCGATGAGCCGGAAGATCGACAGTGCCATCTTGCCCCATTCGCCACCAAACTCCCAACCCCAGGCCATGCCGGGATTCTCAATAAAATATAACCTGAACCAGGACAAGCCCATCACATTCGTTATCGGACCAAAAGTATAGGTAGTTTTGATCCATATCTTCAGGGCCTGGTCAACCGCGATGATGATCAATATGATGAGGACAACATTTCTAAGCTTCACCTGAGAGGTTTTAATCTGCAAATATATACCAAATAGCCCATGCCCGCCGGGAGCGGCTATTCCTCGAAATAGACCCTTTTAACGCGCTGGGAGATGCCGGTCATGATCTCATACGGGATTGTTTCGGCCCATTCCGCCACCTGCTGTACAGGCAGTTCCCGACCAAAGAGGATTACATCATCGCCCACCTCCACGCCAGGTGTACCGGTGATATCGATCATCGTCATGTCCATGCATACCGTACCAACAACCGGTGCCAGTTTTCCGGCTACATACATATGTCCCCTGCCATGACCAAGCCGACGCGAATACCCATCCGCATACCCCACCCTTACGGTGGCAATCAGCGACCGGCGCTGAATCTTCCCCCTGCGATTATAACTGACCGTATCTCCCGGCTCGAGCTCCTTGATCTGCGCGATCGTTGACCGGAAAGTAGCAGCAGGCAGCAAATCTTCCACCGGGCCAATGCCGTACATACCAATGCCCAGCCGAACCATGTCCAGTTGCAACTCCTGCAAACGCGCAATGGCAGCCGTATTCGCAATATGCTGCAGAAAAGAATAGGAAAGTGCCGCCCGGATCACGGCTGCGGCTTCGTTGTATCGATTAAATTGTCGTAAGGTAAATTCATCTTCCTGCCTGTCTTCACTGGCCGCCAGGTGAGAGAATACCGACTGCACTTTCAATAATCCCGATTTGGACAGGTGGGCTGCAAGGGCTTCTACCTCGGTGGACAGGAAACCCAACCGGTTCATGCCCGTTTCAAGCTCCACATGCACAGGATAGTGTTGAATGCCCTGCCGGTGTAAAAATGCTTCAAACCTTCTCAGCAGTTCGAAGGAATATAGCACTGGTTCGAGATTCTGTTCCACGATCGTTTCAAATGCAGCTTCATCGGCATTCATTACCATGATAGGCAGACTGATGCCGGCCCGTCGTAACTCAACACCTTCATCAGCATAGGCCACACCCAGGTAATCCACCTTATGAAACTGCAATATGCCTGCTATCTCTGCCCCGCCGCTACCATAGGCAAACGCTTTCACCATTGCCATGATCTTCGTTGATGGCCTTAGTTTTTGCTGGAACACCTTTACATTATGCACGATGGCATTGAGATCGATCTCCAGCACTGTCTGATGCGCTTTCAATTCGAGTTGCTGAACAATTTCCTCGAAATGAAAAACCCTGGCTCCTTTCACGAGAATGGTTTCTTCGCGAAACTGGCTGCTGAGCAGTTGCTTGAGATAGGACTCGGTATCGGGAAACGACTGAATCCTGAGATCCCCCTGTTCACCGGCGGGAAGAAACCTGCCCGACTCCCCACCGATCGCAAACAAGCGCGTCACCCGGTATTTTTTCAAAAGCTCAAGGATACGCTGGTATAGCGCCTCCCCGGATTCAGATGCCTGCAACAGATCGGATAATATCACTGTGCGACGCCCCGTCGTAGCCTGCTGCTCCATAAAGGCCAGCGCAATCTCCAGTGAGTTCAGGTCATTGCTGTAACTGTCATTGATGATCGTGCATTGGTTGATCGCCTTTTTCAGTTCAAGTCGCATATTCACTGGCTGCAGGAGCGGCATGCGGCTGGCGATTACGGTGGGTGACAGCCCAAAGTAGATCAGCACTGACACACAGGTCATGGCATTTGCCACAGATGCCTCGTCACTGAAAGGAATATGAAAAGAAAATACGGCATCATTCGCGCGCACGCGCAAGGTGGTGCCATCCGGTTGGTGACTTCGTTCCTCGATAAGTACCTCGTTACCCGGCAGCGATCCCCATCGTAATAATTTTTTGCCTGTCGCTTCCAATGCACGGTCGATATCGGCATTGTCCCCGGGCGCAATAATGATCTGTGCATTTTTAAAGAGCAATAATTTTTCCCGCAATTTCTCTGCATTGCCCCTGAAACCTTCACTGTGTGCATCACCCAGTGCAGTGAATACGCCCACGGCTGGACGGATCACAGGCTCAAGCAGGCCCATTTCACCCGGCTGCGAAATACCTGCTTCAAATATGCCCAGGTTGTGCGACTCTTCAATCTGCCACACACTGAGGGGTACACCTATTTGCGAGTTGTAACTACGCGGACTGCGAACAATGAAATGATCTGCATCCAGTAACTGAAACAACCATTCCTTCACGGTTGTCTTTCCATTGCTGCCCGTGATCCCTATCACAGGCAGATCAAACTGTCGACGATGATACGTTGCCACTTGCTGTAATGCGAGCAGTGTGTCAGGCACTTTGATGAATGCAGCATCGGGGTAAGGAACGGGATCAACTGCATCACTGATCACAAAAGCCCGTACTCCCTGGCGGTAGAGCTCCGGAATAAACTGGTGTCCGTTCCTACGATCTCCTTTGATCGCAAAGAACAAAGAAGTTGCAGGCGATTGCACCCGCCGGCTGTCGATCAGCAAATGCGCGATGCTGACGCCTGGTACATTGGTATCAGCACCAACTATTCTGGCGATATTTTCGGAAGTGTATGTCAACAGGATAACTGTTCTTATAACGACCCATCTTGTTCATCCGGCGGCAGACCGCGTTTACTCATGAAGATGGAATATACAACAGATGCGCCGATACAGGTCATGATCACAGCCAGCGAGATAAATACCTGCGTGGTCTTGTCGATCCATTCATTTATCCAGTGCTCACCCAGCATCTTCAGACCGATGAACATAAGGACAATAGATATACCCTGTGGCAGGTAATCAAATTTGCTCACAGCTCCCCGCAGGAGAAAGAACAGGGACCGCAATCCAAGAACGGCGAAAATGTTGGATGTATAGATTACGAGCCTTGCAGTATCCTCATACCCCGGTGTTTTGGTATCTACAATCCCCATCACTGCCGGAATTGAATCGAGTGCAAATACAATATCGATCACTGCCAGCATGATCACCACCACGAAAAGTGTGGTGTAATATTTTTTACCGTTTTGGATAAACGTGAACCTGCCACCGCCATCATGCGGCACCAGTGGCAGTACGCGCTTGAGTAATTTAAATACCTTGCTCTGCTGCGGATCGAATTCTTCCTCCTCGGATGAAGTGAACATTTTATAGCCCGTGTAAAGCAGGAAGACCCCGAACAGGTACAATAACCACGAAAAACGCTCAACGAGCACCACACCCACCGTGATAAATACAATTCGGAAAATGACGGCCATTAAAATGCCGATCAGCAAGACCCGGCCGTAGTTCTTTTCCTTAACACTGAATGAAGAAAAAATGAGGATGAAGACAAAGATATTATCGATGCTGAGGCTCCATTCCATCAGGTAAGCGCTCACATATTCCAGCGCAGGTTTCTGGCCATTCTCCAGCAACATGAATACAAAAAACGCCATGGCCAGGCCGACCCAGAAAAACGTCTGGTAAAGGGCCTGCCTGATGGTAACCGTCTTGTCCTTTTTGCTGAGCAGGCCAAGATCAAAAACGAGTGCAAGAATTAGTACGGCCCCGAAAACGAGGTAAGTGATCTGGTCTGTGTTCATCCGGTTTTCCTGAATTAAACAGCAAAGATAGTGCTCCGGGCACTGCCATCCGCGAAGTTTGGACTACCTGCTGTATTTCCTTACGCGCAGCCACTGGTAAACAAACCCCGCTATGACTATCAGGATCACCGGTATGGCAATGTTGATAAGCTGCCAGGTGGATTTCTGTTCTTTCACCCGGGTGGTGTCCAGCATGCGGAGAACGATGTTCTTGTTCCGTGTTTCAATGACGGCAGGGCTGGCGATGAGGTATTCAAGGCTGTTTTGCAGGAACTGCCGGTTCGCCACTGGTACGAAATATTTCCCTGCTTCCTCCTGCTGGGCATACGCCACATAGGTATACCTGTTCCAACCCATGGGGAAGGGCCCTGCCTCCTGCGTAAACTCGTTAAGCACCATGTCGCCATCCGCTACAAGGATCATTTTCGAGTCTTCTGAAGTTGCGCGGAACTCCGTCCCTGATTTTTCCAGGCTGTCGCGCATGCTGGCGGAAACCCTATTATTATATAAAGAAGTGAACTTCCCTTCCAGCAACATGGCCACGGGAATATTGCTTTTCCTGAAGTTTTCATCCTGCGGAGCCGTCTTGTTCTCGTTGAGGCTGATCAGTGCAGGCGTACTGATGGTTCGGGACGATGAGGAAGAGGAAAGCAACGGAGTTTTACGAATACCCGCCACCTGGATCGTATCGATGGAGTTCGCAAACCTGGCGCCTACCAGTCCGAGGTTGCGGTTCAACGGATGATTATTCGCTGACTGGAACAGCGGATAATAATTCCACCGCAGGAATTCCTGCTGCGGCTTGCCATCAGCGCCGGAACCAACCACAAAGGGGATCACTTCGCATTGAAGATCCATCACAAGGTCAGTATTGATCCTTGCCCCGTAACGGAACAGCATATCTGTGAGGTTCAGGTTCCTGTCATACGCGACCGCCTCTGGCTTGAACGCCAGGCTATCCGGTTCTGCAAAAAGATTATCAACGAACCAAAGCACCTTGCCGCCGCGCATCACATACTGATCGATCTTCAGCTTCTGGTCTTCCGTGAATGGGATAGACGGCTTTACGATCAGGAGCGCGCTGATACTGTTTGGTATCACTGGCTGCGTGGTAAGGTTGAACGTATAGAAACTGAAATCCGTAGAAAGATATTGCCGCAGGTCATAGGTGCGAATATCTTCCGGTTCTCCATTTCCCACCGCATAAGCCACCGCAGGCTTTTCAGGATGGATCATTTTATTCATGGCGTTGACGAACTGGTATTCGAGCAACGCTTCTGCTTCATTGATCTCATTCTGTGAAATAAACCGGCTGCTGCCTGTGTACAGGTTGATCAGTTGTTGCTGCCCTTTGTAATGCATCAAAGCAACAGGGAATACATAGTTCTGCTGTTGCCCGTCTTTCAATTGTACAGTGAGGTTGATCGGGCTGGCACCGAGGCCAACCAGTGTGTCGGCGTAAGGCCTGACGGATGTGGGCTGCTCTTCTTTTGGTGAAATGAACCGGTAACTTATTTTGGAACTGTTACGATCCTTCAGCAATTGGAGAAAATCATCGGTAGACTGTGCCAGTTTTTGAAAGCCGGCGGGAAACTCACCTTTCAGGAATACTTCAATCAGCAATGGTTCATCAAGCTGGGCGGCCAGGTCGCGGGAAGCCTGGCTGAGAGTATATCGCTTTTCCTTGGTAAGGTCGATCCTGGTATGAAAAAGCGATGCAAGAAAATTGACCACAATGAGTGCCAGCAACAGGAACACCCATCCAAAGCGACCGGACAATATGGAAGATTGTTTTTTCATGTTACCTCTTTATCAGGTTTCGGCGGGTGATGGAGAGGCAAAGGATGATCACGCTGATAAAATAGACCACATCCCTGGTATCGATCACACCCCGGCGTATACTGCTGTAATGAAAATCGATCCCGATCATTTCGATATAATAATCAACACCACCGGAAAAAGGGGCGAGCCGGCTGATAGCGCTGAATCCGTAATACAGCAATACACAGGCAATGAGGCTGATGATAAACGCAACCACGGCATTTTGGGTAAAACTGCTGACGCAAATACCAATGGAGGTGAATACCGAAGCGAGAAAGAACAAGCCGATGTAAGAACCTATGGTGGCCCCGGTGTCGAGCCCATCATTGGCCGACAGTGCCTGTATGGAGAAATAATACACCAGGGTAAGCAGCAAGGCGACGCCAACAACAAGCAGGCTGCCGAAATATTTTCCAAGAACGATCTGCCACTGGCTCAGCGGCCTGGTCTGAAGCAATTCAAACGTCCCGGTCTTAAACTCTTCCGCGAAGCTGCGCATGGTAACGGCGGGAATGAGTAACAGGAGAATCCAGGGGGCGAGTTCGAAAAAAAGGTCCAGTGTGGCGTAACCGTAGTCGAGAATGTTATTGTCGAAAACAAACAGCTTGAGACCGTTTGCCAGGAGGAAAACGATGATGGCGATGTAACCGGTAAGACTGCTGAAAAACTGGCGTAATTCTTTTTTACAAACGGACCACATAGATGCTGCAAAATAAGGGAAAGCGGGAACATGACCTAGATCATAGAACCAAGGGTTCGCTGTAGCATTACCAGGTTTCTGGGAACATGCATATTTTCCGCCATGGCCGATCAGGGTAGCTGGAAAAATATCCTGAGCTTTTGATTGAGTCGAACAAAACTGAATTTTGCTTATGGAAATGCTCCTGTTGCGCGTCTATATGAAAATCTTCTGCATGAAAAAATCTATCATGGTGCTTGCCTGCCTGTTTGTGTCGGCAGCCGGCGTACTCAGTGCCCAGTCAAAAACCGAAAAGTTGCCCCCGCCTCCGCCGGTGGAACCGCCCCCGGCAGTTTCAAAACAAGTCGCCCCGCCTCCGCCACCTGCAGCACCCAAAAAACAAAAGGATCCGCAACAGGATGCCTTCTTCAAAAAGCACCCCCAGGTAAAAAATATTCATTGGAAAGATGGGAAGATCGTAACGATCACCCGGAAAGACGGAACATCAGACCGATACGATACATCTGTCGATACTGAGGCAGAAGCACTGAAAGAAAAATACGGCGAATTGCCTGTAGCGCCACCACCGCCACCGCCTCCTGCACCACCCGCTGTACAATCAGATGACGTGATATAAAAAAAATCTCCCGGGGATACCGGGAGATTTTTGTATCTGCTAAACAGTTTTATTATACGGCGAAACTTTCCCCGCATCCGCAGGTACGGCTGGCGTTGGGATTGCTGAAATAAAATCCCTTCCCATTCAATCCATCGGAGAAATCAAGCGTGGTATTAACGAGGTAAAGGAAACTCTTCAGATCCGTCACCACTTTCACACCATTGTCTTCAAAACTCTGATCCATCGGCTTGGTCTCATTGTCGAAGTCAAGCTTGTAGCTCAGACCGGAGCATCCTCCGCCGACCACACTCACCCGAAGAAAATAAGATGGATCATCGGCTACACCGGCATCGGCCAGTAGCTGCGCTACTTTCGCTTTTGCCTTGTCGCTTACATATATTGCATTTGCCAGTTCTGTTGTCATATCACCTCCAGGATTAAAAAAAGCTGCCCGCAGCATAAGTTGGTGCGGTAAGCCTGATTTATTCGAGACTTGATTCTTCTGCTTAGTGAACTACGCTTTCTTCAAATTTCAGTTCAGGAAGACCATTCTTCTGCCTGTAGTCATTCACGGCAGCCTTGATCGCATCTTCAGCGAGTACGGAGCAGTGAATTTTTACCGGGGGAAGATTCAGTTCTTCCACGATCGTCATGTTGTCGATCGCAATTGCTTCGTCTACAGACTTACCTTTCAGCCACTCTGTAGCCAGGGAAGATGATGCAATAGCAGAACCGCAACCGAAAGTTTTGAACTTCGCATCACGGATAGTGCCGGTGGCTTCATCCACTTCGATCTGCAGGCGCATTACGTCACCGCACTCAGGTGCACCAACGAGACCAGTGCCTACATTTGCTTTGCTTTTGTCCAGCGTGCCCACGTTTTTTGGGTTCTGGTAGTGGTCTATTACTTTATCTGAATATGCCATAATCGTTGAAGTTTAATAGTTATTAATCGGATCAATGATGGGCCCATTCAATGGTGCTCATATCGATGCCCTCTTTATACATTTCCCAGAGCGGACTCATCTCGCGAAGCTTGTTCACGGTATTCGTCACCTGCTCGATGGTGTAATCAATTTGTTCTTCATCGGTGAAACGGCCAAGTCCAAAACGAAGTGAACTGTGTGCCAGGTCATCACCCAGGCCCAATGCCTTTAGCACATAAGATGGTTCAAGTGAAGCAGAGGTACAGGCTGAACCGGAGGAAACCGCGATGTTCTTATTAAAGCCCATCATCAATCCCTCACCTTCCACGTATTTGAAAGAAATATTTGTCACGTGTGGAAGCTTATGGTCCTTATCACCGTTCAGGTAAGATTCTTCAATCTGAAGAAGGGCTGTTTCCAGCTTGTCACGCAGTTTGGAAACGCGTGCTGTTTCTTCTTCCATTTCATTCATGCAAATTTCGCAGGCCTTACCAAATCCTACGATACCCGGTACGTTGAGTGTGCCGCTGCGCATGCCGCGTTCGTGACCACCACCATCGATCTGGGCGGTAACTTTCACACGGGGATTTTTACGTCTTACATAGAGAGCACCCACTCCTTTCGGACCATACATTTTGTGTGCTGTAAATGCCATCAGGTCGATGCCATCCTTGTTCACATCAACAGGTATTTTACCAACCGCCTGTGTAGCATCGCTGAAAACGAGCACACCATGTTTGCGGGCGATGGCGCTGATCTCTTTCATCGGCATCACGGTGCCAATCTCGTTATTGGCATACATGATGGAGATAAGGATCGTGGTTGGCTTGATAGCAGCTTCAAGTTCTGCCAGGTCGATCAACCCGTTTTCTTTCACCTTCAGGTAAGTAACTTCTCCGCCTTCTTTTTCGATGTGCTTGCAGGTATCGAGAACGGCTTTATGTTCAATATTGCAGGTGATGATGTGATTGCCTTTGGATGCATACATCTCAAAAACGCCTTTGATGGCGAGGTTATCACCTTCAGTTGCGCCGGAGGTGAAAATGATCTCCTTGGGATCGGCACCGATCAGTTTGGCCACCTGCTCACGGGCGTAGTCAACAGCCTCTTCTGCCTGCCATCCGAACGGGTGGTTACGGCTGGCTGCGTTGCCGAATGCACTTGTAAAATATGGGACCATCGCTTCAACCACCCGCGGATCGCAGGGGGTAGTTGCATTATGGTCAAGATAAATTGGAAATTGTAGCATAAAATCTATTAGTCGTTATTCGTTTCTATTAAACGCAAAATTAGCTTAAAAGGTTCTATTTTGCCGAGGTTTTTACCGCTCTTCCCGAAGCTGCATCTCACTGGTCATAAAGGCTTTGGCAATGGGCCAATTCAACTGAAATTCCCCTTTATGAACCGGATCGAACATATCGGCATCGCCGTGAATGAGTTGGCTACTGCCATCCCGCTGTACGAGAAACTTCTGAATACCCCCTGCTATAAGACCGAAACCGTTGCTTCTGAGGGAGTTGAAACGGCATTTTTCCAGACTGGCCCCAACAAAATCGAGCTATTGCAAAGTGATGGACCGGAGGGGGTTATTGCCAGATTCATCTCCAGCCGGGGCGAAGGCATCCACCACATTGCCTTTGCGGTGGATGATATCGAAGCAGAGATGACCAGGTTACAGGCAGAAGGGTTCAGGCTATTGAACGAGCGACCCAAAAAAGGGGCGGATGGCAAGCTTGTATGTTTTCTCCATCCAAAGAGCACCAATGGTGTACTGATCGAGCTTTGCATGGATGATCCCGAAGTCAGGAGCTAGGGACCATGCCGTCGAGTCCATTGCCGGTAACCGTACTGTCCGCGTTCACAATCCCCAATTTCATCACCGCTGCCTGTGCCGCGATCTGTGAAGCGTCTTTTTTATTGAATGCTTTTCCTTCAGCGATTGTTTTTCCATCAATCACGGCAGCAATGGTGAACAGGCGGCGACCATTTTCCAGTTTTTCATTCAGGGTCTCAAACTCCAGGACCCGGCCATTTTTATTAGCCCAGCCGTATAGCTTGTTTTTGTGATTGATCTCCAGTATTTCCAGGTCATCCATGAACATATGCGGCTGGATGATATATTGCAGTACCCATTTGGCCGTCTTCTTGTAACCCGCGTCGAGGTAGATCGCACCCACCAGCGCTTCCAGCGTATTTCCAAAGATCTGGCTCACCTTCAGTGATCCATCCAGCTTGTTATAAAGGGTAATTTTTTTAAGCCCCATTTTCACCGCAATATCATTGAGCTGCTGCCTGTTCACCATTTTACTGCGCATCTCAGTAAGGAAGCCCTCTTCTTTGTAGGGGTAACGTTTGAACAGGTAGTCTGCAATGAGTGCGCTGAGAATGGCGTCACCGAGGTATTCCAGCCGCTCATTGTTCTCGTCAGAACCTTCCCGCACCGACCGGTGGGTCAACGCAGTTTTGTAAAGCGAAATATTCCTTGGCTGGAAGCCCAGGATATTCTTCAACTCCTTCTTGAAAGTCGAACCCGAATGTTTTTTGAAAAGTTTACTTATGAAATCCACAGAAATTAAACTACGAAAAAAAATTTAAATGCGATTCAGCACTTCGTTAGCAACATCAATTTACTGTGATTTCTGGCCGGGTCAGTCCTTGTATTTCTTCACGATCACGCAGGCATTGTGGCCGCCAAATCCGAACGTATTGCTGAGTGCGGCATTGACAGGACGTTTTTGCGCGGTGTTGAAAGTGAAGTTTAATTTAGGATCAAGCTCCGGATCATCGGTGAAATGGTTGATGGTTGGAGGCACAATGTCGTGCATGACGGATTTGATACAGGCGATTGCCTCGATAACTCCGGCAGCGCCCAGACAGTGCCCTGTCATGCTCTTGGTAGCGCTGATGTTGAGTTTGTAGGCATGATCTCCGAATACGTGCATGATAGCCTTGGTTTCCGCAATATCCCCCAAAGGTGTCGAGGTACCATGCGTGTTGATGTAATCGATGTCCTCGGGCTTCATGCCAGCATCGTCGAGTGCGGCGAGCATCACGTTCTTTGCACCCAGTCCTTCGGGATGAGGGGCCGTGATATGATAGGCATCGGCGGAGGCGCCGCCACCTACTACTTCGCAGTAGATCCGTGCGCCGCGGGCTTTGGCGTGTTCAAGTTCTTCGAGCACCAGTACCCCGGCTGCTTCACCCATTACAAAGCCGTCGCGGTCTTTGTCATACGGGCGACTGGCTGATTTGGGATCATCATTTCGCTCACTCATTGCCTTCATGGCATTGAAACCGCCCACGCCTGCTTCGCTGATGACGGCTTCGCTGCCACCGGATACGATGATATCAGCTTTGCCGATACGAAGGAGTGTGAGCGCATCAATGAGCGCGTTGGTACTGCTGGCACAGGCGCTCACTACTGCATAGTTTGGACCACGCAGGTTATGCCGCATGCTGATCTGGCCGGCGGCAATATCCAGGATCATTTTGGGAATGAAGAAGGGATTGAAGCGCGGAGTACCATCACCTTTGGCAAATTCCATTACCTCGTTCTGAAACGTAATGAGACCACCGATACCGCTCCCGAATACCACACCAACGCGATCAGGATTGATATTGTCCTTGTTCAGACCTGCATCGGCCACGGCCTGGTCACTGGCTACAAGTGCAAGCTGGGAAAAACGGTCGATCTTGCGCGCCTCTTTCCGGTCCATGAACTGGACGGGGTCGAAGTTCTTCACTTCGCAGGCGAACTTGGTTCTGAATTTAGAAGCATCGAACTGGGTGATCATATCGGCACCGGAAACACCATTGACCAGGCCTTCCCAGTAATCATCTATTGAATTGCCGAGTGGGGTTAATGCACCCATACCGGTCACAACTACCCTTTTGAACTCCATATTGCCAGTTTCTAAGATTCGTTAGTCAAGATAAAAACCGCCTTCGCTGTAAAATTACAGGCAGAAGGCGGAGTTATATATTTCCATCCCGCTATTTCAGCCGCCATAGCGGTAAAATAGGTGCATTATTTTGCATGCTCTTCCAGGTAAGCTACTGCCTGACCAACGGTAGTGATGGTTTCAGCCTGCTCATCAGGAATGGATATATTGAATTCTTTCTCGAATTCCATGATCAGTTCTACGGTGTCTAATGAATCGGCACCCAGATCATTGGTAAAAGAAGCTTCATTGGTTACTTCTGCTTCGTCAACACCCAGTTTGTCAACGATGATCTTTTTAACTCTTGATGCAATGTCTGACATGTCGTATAAGTTTTGTTTATAGGGTGCAAAAATATACTTTTTGAGTAAACCAAACTCCGAAACCCTATTTTTTCCAAATTTGGACCAACAATCTGAAAACGAATATTTAGCACAACGTTTTTCTCCTCATATCGTTCAAAATAATAATCGCTTCCGTTGGCTGTGTTATAAGTTCTTTGTAATTTGAAAACCTTCAATCAACATACCAGATGGCGCTGAAAATCATAGATCATGGCTCACCCGAGTATTACCAGATGGTGAAACTCCGTGATGATATTCTGCGTAAACCTCTTGGTTTGACGTTTTCCCCTGATGAACTGGAAACGGAAAAGGAAAATATGCTCATTGCGGCATTCGAAGATGAGCGCATTCTTGGCTGCTGCATGCTTGTTGAAGAGATGCCTGATACCGTTCGCCTGCGACAGATGGCTGTCCTCAATGATCTGCAGGGTAAGGGCATTGGCCGTGCACTCATGAACTTCGCAGAGAACATTGCCCGTGACCGGGGGTATCGCACCATCCGGATGCATGCCCGGATGAATGCCCTGGGGTTCTATGAAAAAGTTGGCTACAAGGTGAAAGGTGACAAATTTGAAGAGGTCACCATCCCGCACTACCTGATGGAGAAAACGCTCTGATCATTTGGCTACCGTCGAATCTTTTCCCGCAACAATTTTCGCATATCGCTGACCTCATCACGATCACTGAACCCTGACTTCGGTACCAGGAGGAAAGAACGGGGATCGAAATATAAATGGAAGAAATGAGGGCTTTCAATGAAATGACTGAGATCTTTCCAGGGCCATGAACGTGAGCCATGCTCATGTTGCAAGGTGAAACTATTATCGCTGAAGTCCATACTGAAGGCATGTTTGAAGGTTTCCGACCTCTTGTAAACAGCCGCCGGCAGTACAAACCAGAAACTTATCATCAGCACGATCCATAGAGTAGAGCCAACCAGGAAGGCGAGCGCATTTACTTTTCCAAATGAATAAAGCAGCACCGAGGCAATGGCGAACACATTCACCAGGATGATCATGGCCTTGATCTCCGGTTTGCTGATGAAATGATAGCGCAGGGCCTGCAATACCTGTCTTTTTTCATATTGAAAACTGATCATCATAATTGCAAATCTATTTAATTGTAATGTTGACCGCCCGCCGGGGCGTGCAAAAAAAAACCGTCCCGCATGCGGGACGGTCGATTATTTTTCAGAAATGCTTATTGAATGTTGGAACCTTCAGCAGGAATGTTGAAGAGAGCAGCCACCTGTTCGTAAGGCATTGCTTTGATCTCCTCGATTGTATGACCTGCATACGTTGCTACGGCACCTCTTCCGGCAGTTGTACCTGGAATGGTGATATAGCGGAAAGAGATCGTTGCCAGATCAGTTGCATCCCATGCAAAATCGCTCTTGTAGAGGAAGCGGATGTTTCCTGCGCTCAGGGCAAAATCATAGAGATCAACAAATCCAAAACCAACACCCACTGTGTAAGGCAGTTGGAACGGATTATTTACAGCAGGTGGTACCAGGTTTGGATCACCTTTCATATAACATAATACGACACCCTGGTCGATGACAGCTTGTGTAAGTGACGGAGCAGCACGGTTGAAATGGAACACTTCACCATAAAAGTTAGGGTTAGTAGGATCAGACTCAACCCACCCATTGCCAGTTAAGAACCATGCGGAATAAGTGACACCAGGGCCAGCGGGACCGGCAGGGCCGGCAGGGCCAGGCGTTCCGGCAGGACCTTGAGCACCAGTAGCACCAACAGGACCTTCAGGACCTTCTTTGGTACAGCTCACAGATATGAAAGCAATAGCGACTAATAAAAGGGAAAGAGTTCTCAACTTTCTCATAACGTTTGATTTGGCAGATAAATTAGTTTCTGGTTTTAAAAGTAGGCGGAAATTGTTGTTTTACCAAAAACACGCAAAAGTTATCAGAAATTAGTCACCGCTGCCTTATTCGCGGGGCAAAACAATTATAACCATCACTTTGGCTGACCTTCCCAAAGCCATACATTTGTTTCATAATTAAATCACTATGGGTCGGTCTCTTCTCCTTTTCCTTGTCCTCCTGGCTGGTACCTTCAATGCCGCTCACGCCCAATTCTCCAAAGGCCAGAAAATGGCCGGCGTATCCATCGGGTCCGCATTTTTCAATGCCGGCACCTATGACTATACTTATTCCTCCGCCACGGCGCCGTTTACCTCGCGAACAGACGCCTTTGGCTTTAATATCAGTCCTGACATGGGCTGGTTCTTCACCGATAAACTCGTGCTGGGCGGCCGCGTCAATGTCGAGTACCGGAAGGACAAAGCATCGGACGAAGAAAATGGGGTCACCTTCCGTAAGCGAACTACGACGGACATCAATTTCACCGCAGGCATTTTTGCCCGCTACTACCTGGAAGGGAAAAATGTGATCCCATTTGTACAGGCAGCCTTCGATGCGGGAACCGGCACTTCAAAAACTGATGGTTTCAACTACACAACCACCTATAAGGAAACCTATGAAGGGAAATCGAGCGGTGGAGTGCTGATAAGTCCTTCCTTTACTATAGGTGCAACAAAAATGATCAATAAGTCAATGGGGATCGATCTGTACGCGGGGTATATGTATACTTCCCATAAAAAAGATACCGAGCTCCGGACCCTCCGCGATGTCGATTTTGACGGCACCATTGATGAGTCCGCCATGAACAACCCCACCAGTAAGTTCCGCAATCACGGCTTTACGATCGGTGCAGGCTGGCGTCTTTTTTTTGGGAAATAAACCCCCGGTAACTACACATTTATATCACCCAGACATGATCGGGCATAAAAAAACCCCGCTTCGCAGGGTTTCTATGCAGGCTTTTCGAATTTACTTGTTCATCATCTGTTTCGCCTCGATGCTTAAAGTAGCATGTGGCACCGCACGGAGGCGTGCTTTGTCGATCAGCTTACCCGTAACACGGCATACACCGTATGTTTTGTTTTCAATACGCATGATCGCTTTTTCCAGGTGATCGATGAAGGTGATCTGGCGGCTGGCCATCTGGCTCAACTGCTCACGCTCCATACTCACGCTGCCATCTTCCATGGTCATATAACGGGCCTCATCCATGTCGCCACCTTCATCGCGGCGGGTGATCAGTCCCTGGAGATAAGCCAGTTCTTTCTTTGCTGCATCTAATTTCTTGTTGATGATCTCTCTGAATTCCACAAGATCACTATCAGAGTATCTCATCGAAGGGCCGGTTTGCTCGTACATAGGGGTATCTAATACTGATTTTGTGAACTCCGGTTCATATTTCACTGCACTCTTGATCGTCGTTTTCGGAATCACCACCTTGGTAGGCTTTGGTGGTTCCTTCTTCGTGATTGGCTTTGCCGTTGGCTTGATCGTCACCAGTGATTTTGGATCAGTTGCGCCTGCCTTTTTTGGTGGCGGCGGCGGTGGTGGCGGAGCCGGTGCCGGTGTTGGCTCTGGCTTGGCTGCACGGGGCGGCGATTTGGGTGCTGGACGTTTTGCGGGTTCCGGTTTCTTGTTAATGGGTTTACTCATTTGTTTGTTACCCTTGGCAGGGGCAGGTTTTGCGATTGGCTTCGGCCTTGCTGTCGCCTTCGCCGGCTTTGCAGCAGGCTTAGGGGCAGGTTTCTTAGCTGCAATAGCTTTGCCAGCTTTTGTGGCAGGTTTCGCCTTTGCTGACTTTGCAGGTGCTGCTTTAGCCGCAGACTTTCCCGACTTGGATGGGGCAGACTTTGCGGCGGATTTCCCCCCTTTTGGGGCAGGTTTCTTACTGGTAGCCATACATTAACCTTTTTTTGAAACAATCGCTTTTAATAAAACATCGTTTACTTCAATATCAATCCCCTCATTGATTTCGGGAACTATTTCCAGCGTATCTGCCAGAATTTCGGCGCAAATATAGTCTTTAAACTGTGCCAATGACTCCCTCATACCGTTTGCGGCCGTTACCTTAACATCTATCCGGTCCGTGAGTTCAAACCCGCTTTCCTTCCGGATCTTCTGTATACGGTTCACAAACTCCCGCGCATTTCCTTCTGCTTCCAGCTCCGGGGTCACCGTCACATCAAGTGCCACGGTCACCCTACCCTTCGATGCCACTGTCCAGCCCGGTATGTCCTCACTTGTGATCTCAACTTCGCTAATCTTCAATATTACGGGTTCGCCATCAATTGACAAATTATATTCACCTTCTTTTTCAAGCGTAGCAATGTCCTGTTGTGTGAATTGTGATAAAGCTGTGGATACTGCTTTCATTTTCGGCCCGAGCTTTTTACCCAGTACCACGAAATTCGGCTTCACCTTCTTGCTGATAAATGTATCATCCGGTGCGAGGTATTGCAACTCCTTTATATTCACCTCCGCCTTCACCAGGTCTTCGATCAGTTCTAGCTGCTCTTTCATGTCGGCATTCATCACGGGAATCATGACGCGCTGCAGGGGCTGCCGGACTTTTATATTAACTTTTTTCCTCAACGATAATATCAGCGATGAAGCATCCTGCGCCAGTTGCATTCTTTCCTCGAGCTTTCCGTCGATCACGTCTTCATTCGCCGCAGGAAAATCAACATGGTGTACCGATCCTGCATCAAAACGGCCGGTTGCCTTGTTCAACTCGGTAAATAAAACATCACTGAAGAAAGGTGATACCGGCGCGACGAGTCTTGCGACTGTCTCGAGGCATTCATACAATGTCTGGTAAGCGCTGATCTTGTCAGTCTCGTACTCACCTTTCCAGAAACGACGGCGGCAAAGTCGTACATACCAGTTGCTGAGCTGTTCATCCACAAAATCTTCGATCAGTCGCCCCGCCTGTGTAGGCTCATACTCATCCATGAACCCATTGACCTGCTTCACCAGGGTGTTCAGCGCAGACAGGATCCAACGGTCGATCTCCGGCCGTTCACTTACCGGAATATATTTCTCGCTGAAAGTAAATCCGTCTACATTGGCATAAAGTGCGAAGAACTGATACGTATTATATAAGGTACCAAAGAATTTACGCTGTACCTCGCGGATACCTTCCATATCGAATTTCAGGTTATCCCAGGGTGAGGCGTTGGTGATCAGGTACCAGCGTGTGGCATCTGCCCCATACTTCTCGATTGTTTCAAACGGATCAACCACATTTCCGAGGCGCTTGCTCATCTTGTTGCCGTTCTTGTCCAGCACCAACCCGTTGCTGACTACCGTCTTATAGGCCACCGAATCAAACAGCAATGCCGCCAGGGCATGCAGTGTATAGAACCAACCTCTTGTCTGGTCAACACCTTCCGCAATAAAATCAGCGGGGAAAGACGCCTTGAACTCTTCCTTGTTTGCAAATGGATAATGCCATTGCGCATAGGGCATAGCACCACTGTCAAACCATACATCGATCAGATCCGGCACACGCTTCATCGGCTTGCCGGAAGGGCTTACGAGCACGATATCATCCACGTATGGTTTATGCAGATCAAGTATACCTTCATGCAGGTAATGCGTGTTTACATCACCACCGAGAACCTGATTTGCTTTCCGGATGCCGGCATTCAACTCTTCTATCGAACCGATGCAAACCTCTTCATCACCTTCTTCGGTGCGCCATATCGGCAACGGCGTGCCCCAATAACGACTACGACTCAGGTTCCAGTCCACCATGTTCTCCAGCCAGTTGCCAAACCGGCCTTCACCTGTGGACTTTGGCTTCCAGTTGATCGTTTTGTTCAGCTCCACCATCCGGTCCTTGATGGCCGTGGTGCGGATGAACCAGGCGTCAAGTGGATAGTAAAGAATAGGCTTATCGGTGCGCCAGCAATGCGGGTAATTGTGCTCGTATTTTTCTACTTTGAAGGCGCGGTTCTCTTTTTTCAGTTTGACGCTGATGTCAACATTCACATCCACATACTCTTTCTCGTCCTTATAGTTCTTTACATAGCGTTGGCTGAATTCACCAAGACCATCTACAAATTTTCCCTGCCTGTCAACGAGCGTCAGGATACCGATGTTGAATTTTTTTCCAACCTTATAGTCATCTGCGCCGAATGCGGGTGCCGTATGAACGATCCCGGTACCATCTTCTGTTGTCACAAAATCACCGGTCAGTATACGGAATGGTTCCGCGCCTGGGGTGATCTCATGAATGGCCTCCAGGCTGTTGGCCGGGTAAGGCAGCAATTGTTCATAGCCCAGGCCTTCCAGTTGTGACCCTTTGAAAGTTTCCAGGATCATCCATGGCAACAATTTCACCGAAGCGTCATAGCCGGCAAAATCGCCGTTCTCGCCTTCCGGCTTGAAGTATTTACCGAGCAGGGCTTTCGCCAGTATAACATTTACCGGCAGGTGCGTATATGGATTAAATGTTTTGACGAGTACATAGTCGATGTTCGGGCCAACGGTCAAACCAAGATTGGAGGGCAATGTCCATGGCGTGGTCGTCCATGCCATAAAAAATACCTCGTCGGATGATGGTTCAACTTTACTGAAAAGAAAAGCGGACTTCTCATTGCTGACAGCTTTGAACATCGCCACTGCCGATGTGTCTTTCACATCCTTATATGTTCCCGGTTGGTTAAGCTCGTGGGAGCTGAGGCCGGTACCTGCGGCGGGTGAATAAGGTTGGATGCTCACGCTCTCGTACAGCAGGCCCTTCTTGTACAATTCACTCAGTAACCACCAGAGCGATTCAATGTATTCGTTCTTAAAGGTGATATATGGATCATTCAGGTCAACCCAATACCCCATCTTGCGGGTGATATCATCCCATTTATCCTTATAACGCAATACGGCTTCGCGGCATTTCTGGTTATACTCCTCCACGGATATCTTCTTGCCGATGTCTTCCTTGGTGATGCCGAGTTCCTTTTCTACGCCGAGTTCGATGGGCAAACCATGGGTGTCCCACCCCCCTTTCCGCTTGACCTGGAATCCCTTCATGGTCTTGTAGCGGCAAACAAGGTCTTTCAGTGTCCGGGAGATCACGTGGTGGATGCCCGGCATTCCATTGGCGCTGGGTGGCCCTTCGTAGAACACAAATGGAACAGCCCCCTCGCGAATAGAGATACTTTTTTCAAAAGCCTGGTTATCAGTCCATTTTTGAAGTATCTCCTGTTCGAAGGCGGGTAGATTTAACCCGGTGAATTCCCTGTATTTTGCTGCCATAATGCGTGTCCTGCCTCGTTTTTAAGGTGTGCAAAGTTACGGGAAAAAAGGAGGCATTGTGCGCGGTCGCGGACAATGCCCTGGCTCTTCATAGAAGCAGTTAAGTATTAGTGTGTACCGCCCGGCTGATCATCCCGTTTCGCCGGGGCATACGCCAGGTATTTTTCAAGGACACCATTGATACGGCCATCAAGGGCGTTGTCAGCCACCTTTCCCTTTGTGAAATCCCGTGCGATCTCATCCAGTTGCTCGTGCAGCAACTTCCCATCGATACGGGTCTGGAGGGTCACGACGTCATGGCCGGTCATGTAAGTATCCCAGGAGGCTTTCACTTTTGCCCAGTAGGTGGCGGATTTTTTCCAAAAAGCCAATGCTGCTGCGCATTTACTGTCATCGATGCGGGTATACCGGTTAATGCCTTTTTCCTCGGCGATCAGTTTATCCCCGGCATCTGTCCGTTTGATCTTCCGATTATCCTGCTCGTGTACCCAGCCGGCATCCTGCAGCACGATGCGGTTTGTGCGGCGGAGAATGTTGTAGTCGTGCCGCTGGGTGTATTCGCGGCGGGGCAATGGTGCATCGACCGTATTTTGCCAGAAAACCTGTCCATCGGTTTTCACCCACTCGCTGAATCCCTGGTAGCGGGGGGCATCACTCACTTCCCATACGGTTTGCGTCCATCTGCCCTTTACGTCTGATTTTGAAAGCGTGGTTTTTTTCCAGGTTTTGTCGCTCACATATTTCCAGACAACAGGGTTCTCGTAGGTCCAGTCCTCCCGCCAGTGCTTGATCACCATATCGTCAGAGATCACGAGGAGGTGCTGCATCACGATCTTTTTGTCAGAGACTTCTACAGGTAGGATCAGCTCCGTTCCCCCGCTGATCTTTTCGCGGTCATGGAATTTATAAGCGGTATCGGGTGAAAAGGTTTCGGCGTATTTGAATTCCACATCAAAGCAGCCACAGAGTTTATCGATATTCTTCTTCGCGGCCAGGTCTTGCGCGTCCGCGGTACTGGATGCAAATGCAATGGAAGCCAGCAATATTCCTTTCAAAGATTTCATTGATTACAAATTTGTGACAAAGGAACGATGAAGCAGGTCTGCGTTGTTTACGGATTGCGTAAAGCTGTTTACGGAAAAAGGAAAAGCCACCGGTGATGCCGGTGGCTTTGTTTATCGGGTCAAACTTTTTATCCCTGTTTTACCAGTACAGACTGGTAAGCGGGGTAACCGCGCTCACCATTTTCTGTGAGAGCAGTGAATTTTACTTTGTAATAGTTACCATCTCCGTCCTTCACGATGTAGTAGCGATCCGTACGCACAGAGGGCGACACACCCGGTCCGCCACCTGAGCGCCAGTCTGCTCCAATCGTTGCCTGTGCCGTTCCATAAGTGAGTCCTGCCAGGTCAGCTTCTGCGAATGCATCGAATGGCTTGGTAGCAACCATCACTTTCGCCACAGCCACATTGCGGTTTTGCAAAATGATATCCTGGAAGAGGTAAGGGACCTCTCCACTACCGAAATTGGTAACATTGGAGAAATAAGTCCACGCCAGGTCCCATTTGGCTTTCTGCGGCTCAACAGGCACGGCGCCGTTTTCAAAGGAAATATAGTTAAAGAAATAAGCGTCGTTCTTTGCTACTGTGATCTCCTGGAAAGTGGTGGCTGCAATATCTGCATGCTGCAGGGTATAACCACCGCCGGCATTGCGGATGATACGCACTTTCTTCCATCCACGTGCCGGTGCAGGTGAACCTGGAGCCAGACCGCGGTTTACGATGTACACTTTATTATCAGCAGCGGTTGCGCTGATAGCAGCAATGGCCGTCCTGCTCAGATCTCCGTTCGGGTAATCGATATAAGGCAATGATTCCAAAGTAGGGTTTGTTCCATTAAAAAACACTGTTGCGCCAAAACCCAGTGTATCCGCGGCGGTTACCTGTGTAAGATCATTTTTATCGATCTGCTTTGCCATCATCGCCGTGGATGAATTCAGGATCACGCGGAAATCATCTGCACCTGTATAAAATCCAAGATCCCAGCTCGCGCGGGGTACAGCCGTCTGGCGGTTTGCACTCAGGTCAATGAATACCTTGTTGGGATAAGTAGCACCACCACCATTGATGGTTGCTGTGGCATTCTCTGATAACAGCTCCGAGAAATTAAGCGTAAACTGTTTGGTAGCGCCGATAAAAACAGGAGTGGCGGAACTCGTAATATCCAACACAAGTTTTTCATCCCCTATGTAACCTACACCCGCCACCTTGGAAACGGTGATACTCGCTTCATTATTTCCCGAAGGGATGGTTACATTGATCACATTGTTGGTCGCCGCAGGCGTTGTGGTGTAATCGGTGCCGTAAGTAAGATTGGTCGGCGTAACGCCTACAGCCACTGCAATATCGCGGTCAGTGCTGCGGAGCAATTTCAATTTTATCACGATGCTCGTCTCACTCGCAGGTATGCCCTGCGCATTTGTTTCAAAATTTACCAGGTTATCCGGCAAGGCCGCCACGTCCTTTTTCCTGCACGAAGCAAGCAATATCACTGCGCTCAATAGTACCAGTCCAGATCTTAACAGATTCTTCTTTAGCATTGCTATTCTATTTATAAATGTGTGTGTAGATTATTTCTTGTCCCAGTTGAAAACGATTCCCGCAAACCATGAGCGGCCATAGCCAATATTCCTCGCCCCTGTTGACGTGTGAATCCCGTTGGCACTCGCCGTATTCCTCACGCGGTCTACATCAAACAGGTTACGAACCCCTGCATTGATGGTTACATATTTTACCAGCTTCTTATTCACGGTGAAATCAGCCCAATGATATCCTTCGAGTTCGGAACGCAGTATATCTGACCCGCTCTGGATGTAACCCGGGCGTTTGCCAGTGAATTTATAAAACAGGTTAAAGTCCAGCCCGACCTTCGGCAGGCTATACCCTATCGATGTATTTGCTTCAGCCGACCATTGCAGCTCATCCAATGATTTGTCAACCGTTGCGATGTCGTTATAGAAACCGGTATATGATCCGCCGACTGAAATGTTCCAGTACTTGTACTTCACCATAGTGGTGAGACTGATGCCGGCGGTTTTGCTGTCTGTTACGTTCGTTAGAATGAACAGGTTGGGGTCTGTTGCCGACACGGCATAGTCAATAAGATTTTTCACACGATTGTAGAATCCGCCGAGAACGGTGGTATAAGCCACCTGAGCGGGACTGATCTTTGTCCACGACAGCGAACCGTTGAAGCTATGTGATGTCTCCGCCATCAGGTCCGGGTTGCCGGTGATCTGGTGGTTTGCATCAAAGAAGTTAAAGTAAAGTTCACGAAGTGATGGGGAGCGAAAGCCTCGTGCATAGGATACGCGGAGGTCAAGATTATTAGCCAACTGGAAACGGGAATTGATCGATGGGATCACAGGAGGTGCATCATACACGGAGTTGTGGATGAAGCGAAGCCCGGGGCGGACACTGATCCATTTCAGCGGCTGGTATTCCGATGTCAGGAAAAATGCATAGTCGTTCACCTCATTATTACCCTCCTGGAGACGCTCGCCTTCACCGCTTTCCAGATTAAGGTCGACACCTGGCTGGAAAGAAAGAAACGGCGACACACGGTACACCGCCGTAGCACGGATGTTCAGCCCGGAGAAATCAACCACACTTTGTGATCCGGTTGACATATCCAGCCGGACATCACCTGTTTTATCACTGACAGTGGTTGAATACACCTGGCGACTGTAATCCGAGTATGCGCCCTGGAACTGGAAGTTCAGATTGCTGTTTACAAAATAGCCTGCCTGCAACTGGTGCATCACGCGCTGGGAGAGATATTCCTGGTCGCGGGCGAGCGTTTCACCCGAGCCGCTCTGGAAGAAAACAAAATTTCCAGGGTTGGTGATGATCTCATCCAGGCCGTCGATGCGATAGCGGATATTGAAACGACCATTGTTGTATCCAATAAATCCATTGGCGATGAGTTGGTCTTTTTTATGCCAGACCAGTTCACGGCCGGTGGCACTGTCTTTCCAGCCGCCAAAATAGTTGTGACTGAAACTACCGCCGCCTTCCCACCTGTTTTTACGAAACGTAAACCCGACGTGTTGATTGTGAATGCCGCGGCCGGCGCCAAACTCATTGCCCACTGTTTCCTCATGGAGCCGTGCGGTAACGGAGATTTTTGCAACACGCGCTTTTTTAGTGATGATATTGATCACGCCTGCCAATGCATCGGCACCATAAACAACCGACATAGGTCCTTCTACGATCTCGATGCGCTCAATCGAGTTGATATCGATCTGGCTGATGTTGATCTCATTTGATGTACCCTGGCGCCCTACCATCGGCATACCATCAATCAGAATTTTCACATTCTGCCCTTTCAACCCCATCATGGTAATATCAGACCCACCCGTGGCGAGATCCTGGTTGAAGCGAATATTTAATTCGTTGCTGAGTACGTCCTGCAGGTTGGTGGCACCCTGGCGGCGGATGCGTTCACTATTGATCACTTTCACCTGGTACACGGAACTCCGCATGGATTGCGGCTTGTACTGGCCGGTAACGACAACCTCCTCAAGCCCCTTGACAGCTACGGTGTCCTGGGAAAAACTATCGGAGGCAAGGAGTATAAAAGATGATAAAAAAACAAGAAATCTGGTCATTGGTTTCGATTGCGGATGCAAAGTTGGTTCAGGGTGGCAGTTGTATTATCACCGATTTGTCAATCTATGCTCACTGTTATTGTTGTGACAGAAAGATGACAAATTCAATGACGCAACATCAATAAAGCTGTTAGCAAAGTTGATAGTGGCTTTCTTCCGAATCGATCGCAAGAGGGAATTAGTTGTTTCGAGAAGGGGAAACTGACTTGCTTGTGACAATACCCGGGGCTTCAGCCCGGGGCGGGACGGGCGCTGTGAACCGGGGCGCCACCCAGCGCAGTGATCCGGCACATGCGCGGTGCGCACATGGCTGACACGAAAAACCCCGGGGCTTCAGCCCGGGGTTACGATTACTGTAGTTCGTTATACGATCATCAGCGATCTATTCCACCACCACAATACCTTTTGCCAGTACATTGATCTCCCGGGCAGGTTTGGTGATCGCGTCGATCTCTTCTTTTGATTTCTTTGCATCTTCTGCGTAGTGTTTCAACTCAGCGACAGAAGTGGTTTTCATTTTCACATTGCCATCAATCACCACAGTCTTTCCTTTTGCAGCTACAGGCAGGAAAAATCCATAATCTTTCATTTTCACAAAAGCGGTCGTGGTATCATTCACGGCCAGTTTCACCCAGCAGCCTTTTTTCGGGCAAACATCCAGCACTTTCGCGCGGATCTTGGTGTCTATGTTATCATCTTTTGCAAGCTGTGCGGGAATATCAGCCATTGGAATGGCGCCATCTGCCGTGATCTTTTCGCCATACCAGTCTCCCGGTTTTGCATCACCCGCAGGTGGCTGTGCGTTGGCAGTAAAAACAAAGGCGGTAAGTGCCGCGGCAAACAATATCTTTTTCATATAAATCCGGTTTAACGGGTAGCAAAGATAATTTTTCCTCCTTGAATTCTGCTATTCCGGTAAAACAGGTTTGTTAAATGGCGGAGGCGGGGCTGATATTGCCTGCAGAAAAGCGAGCAGGTCCTTTTTTTCACGCGGCGAGAGCCGGATATCATGCAGCAACGGGTCGGTGCCGACCTGTGATTCATACTTACGAATAATCTCCGCCAGTGAAGTCTCTTTTCCATCATGCATCCAGGGGCCGGTATATACCACATCGCGGAGCGAAGGCGTGCGGATGCGCCCGGAGTCTGCATCCACATGGGTTTGCATATAGCGGCCAATATCATTGCCGGAGAAAATTGTCTGGTGAAATTGATTATCGGTCAGCAAGGGACCATGATGACAATTCATACACCGCGCTTTTGTACGAAACAGATGAAGCCCGCGCAGTTGCGGGTTATCCAGGGCTTTCCTGTCACCTGCCAGGAACCGATCGAAGGCCGAACTATCACTGACAATAGTGCGTTGAAACGTTGCCAGTGCCGCGGCAATCTTATCCGGATCGATGCCCTCGCCGGGATAAACGGAATCAAATAGTTCACGGTATTGCCTGAGCTTACGCAGGCGGGCAGGCAATTCGCGTATGTCGCTGTGCATCTCGCTTTCACTGTTGATCGGGGCAAATGCCTGGTCTTCGAGCCCCGAACTGCGGCCATCCCAGAACAACCGGGTGTAGCCCCATACATTCAGAATGGTGGGTGAATTCCGTTTGTTTTCCTGATCCTCATGTCCCAGTGATTTTGACCGGCCATCTGTCCATGATTTTTCAGGCTGATGGCAACTGGCGCAGGATATACGCCCGGCACCGCTTAGCCGCGTATCAAAAAATAGCATGGCCCCCAATCGTGCCAGTTGCCGCAGTGAATCAACACGCATGTCAACTGGTGATGAAGGCAGGATACCCAACTCTTTCCATTCCACACCGGCATCCACCCAGGGCCGTGGCCATGCGGATGATGGCCGTGAATACTGGCGCCGCAATGATTCAGAGGTAAATGAAGATCCGGCGATAATAAATCCGGTAAGCAGAGCCATGATCAGCAGGAAGCGCATAGGCAAAAATATAGATTATGCCTGATCGGCCCGGTCAAATCCACCCCTTTCCCCAGTCTATATTCTTTCGCCCGGAAGCAAAAAAAACTATCAACATTCTGTGGGAAAGTAAGACCCGGAATTTCCTCGTTTTGCAGGTACATTCGTCGACAGTTCCTGAAAAACCTTACTGCTTCGGTCTAAGATCCAGCCGGCGCATTTTCCAGACCGAAAGGCATGGAATGCAGTCCGGACAAGGGTTTTATTCATAATACTGAAAAATCTATATATATGTCAAACGAGAATGAGTTGCTGTTGCGGGAGAATAAGGAAAGATTCGTCATCCTACCCATCAACTACCCTAAAATCTGGGAACAATACAAAAAACATGAGGCCAGCTTCTGGACGGCGGAAGAGATTGATTTGAGCGCGGATCAGAAAGACTGGAATGCCCTCAACGATGGTGAGCGCCATTTCATTTCCCATGTACTTGCCTTCTTTGCGGCCAGTGATGGTATCGTGAATGAAAACCTCGCCGTCAATTTCATGAGCGAGGTGCAGCTTCCGGAAGCTCGCTGCTTCTATGGGTTCCAGATCATGATGGAAAATATCCATTCCGAGACGTACGCACTGCTGATCGATACATATATAAAAGATCCAAAAGAAAAAGACCGTCTGTTCCATGCCATCGATACCGTACCTGCGGTGAAGAAAAAAGCGGAATGGGCACTGCGCTGGATCGAAAACGGCAGCTTCGCTGAGCGCCTGGTAGCTTTCGCCGCAGTAGAAGGTATTTTCTTCAGCGGCAGTTTCTGCTCCATCTTCTGGCTCAAGAAACGTGGCCTGATGCCCGGCCTGACCTTCAGCAACGAACTCATCAGCCGCGACGAAGGTCTGCACTGCGAATTCGCCTGCCTCCTTTACAGCATGCTCAATAATAAGCTGACCCAGGAAGAGGTGTATGGCATCATCGGTGATGCTGTGGCCATCGAGAAGGAATTCATCACCGAAGCATTGCCCGTAGCGCTCATCGGAATGAACGCCAAGCTGATGCAACAGTACATCGAATTCGTAGCTGACCGCTGGCTGTCCGAACTCGGTTATCCAAAAATGTTCAACGCTACCAATCCTTTCGACTTCATGGAAATGATCTCACTGGAAGGCAAAACAAACTTCTTCGAAAAACGCGTGGGTGATTACCAGAAATCCGGTGTGCTTTCCAGCAAGGAAGACCAGGCGTTCTCGACCGAAGAAGATTTTTAAAGACGTATTGAATCAAGGTTACACTACCCCATAAATTTCACTGTTATGTTCGTATTAAAAAGAGACGGAAAAAAAGAGAGTGTCAAATTTGACAAGATCACCGCACGGATCGAAAAGCTCTGCTATGGACTTGATCGCCGTTTTGTCAACGCTGTTGACGTTGCCAAAAAAGTGATCGAAGGCCTGTATGATGGCGTTTCGACTACCGAGCTCGACAACCTGGCTGCTGAAACAGCCGCATCCCTCACGGTTAAGCACCCGGATTATGCCCTGCTTGCCAGCCGCATCGCTGTCAGCAACCTGCATAAGAATACGGTAAAAAGCTTTTCCAAAACCATGCAGGCGCTGTATGAGTGCACCGATCAGAAATCGGGCAAATACGCCCCCCTGCTAGCTGATGATGTTTGGGAAATCATCCGCGACAATGCCGAATTGCTCGATTCAACAATCATTTACGACCGGGATTACGGATTCGACTATTTCGGTTTCAAAACACTGGAAAAATCTTACCTGCTTAAATTGAATGGCAAAGTGGCTGAACGCCCGCAGCACATGTACATGCGTGTAGCGATCGGTATTCACAAGGAAGACATCGACAGCGCCATCAAGACCTATCACCTGATGAGCGAGCGCTGGTTCACGCATGCAACACCAACGCTGTTCAATGCCGGTTCACCAAAACCACAAATGTCCTCCTGCTTCCTCCTTACTATGAAAGAAGACAGCATCGATGGCATCTATGACACGCTGAAACAAACAGCCAAAATCTCACAAAGCGCCGGAGGTATCGGCCTGGCTATCCATGGCATCCGTGCAACGGGCAGCTATATTGGCGGCACAAACGGCACCAGCAACGGTATCATACCGATGCTCCGTGTTTATAACGACACAGCCCGGTATGTTGACCAGGGTGGCGGAAAACGCAAAGGCGCTTTCGCCGTATACCTTGAACCCTGGCATGCGGATGTGTTTGAGTTTCTCGATCTTCGCAAGAATCATGGCAAGGAAGAAATGCGCGCACGCGATCTCTTCTATGCCCTGTGGATACCAGACCTGTTCATGCAGCGCGTAGAGTCCGGCGGCGACTGGAGCCTGTTCTGCCCGCACGAAGCACCGGGATTGCATGAATGCTGGGGTGAAAAGTTTGAAGCGCTGTACGCACAATATGAGCAGGAAGGACGTGCCCGCAGAACGGTAAAAGCCCAGGATCTCTGGTTTGCCATCCTTGATGCACAAATTGAAACCGGTACACCTTACCTGCTGTATAAAGATGCAGCGAACCGCAAGAGCAATCAGCAGAACCTCGGTACGATCAAGAGTTCCAACCTTTGCACCGAGATCATCGAATACACATCACCTGATGAAGTAGCGGTTTGTAACCTTGCTTCACTGGCCCTGCCCCGCTATGTGATCAATGGAAAATTTGATCATGAGAAGTTGTACGAGGTCACTTACGAGGTAACAAAGAACCTCAACAAGATCATCGATTACAATTACTATCCCGTTGATGAAGCGCGCAATTCCAACATGCGTCACCGCCCCATTGGTCTCGGTGTGCAGGGTCTTGCGGATGCCTTCATCCTGCTCCGCCTTCCGTTTGAAAGCGACGAGGCAAAGCAACTGAACAAAGAGATCTTCGAGACGATCTATTTCGCGGCAATGACAGCAAGCAAGGACCTGGCGAAAGTGCAGGGCCCTTACGACACATTCGCGGATTCACCTGTATCAAAAGGCATCTTCCAGTTTGACATGTGGAATACCGAACCAACGCTGCGTTGGGACTGGTACACGCTGAAAGCCGATGTGCTGAAATATGGCGTACGCAATTCCCTGCTTGTAGCACCTATGCCAACGGCATCTACTTCACAGATCCTGGGCAACAACGAATGCTTTGAACCCTACACTTCCAACATTTATGTAAGACGTGTATTGAGCGGTGAATTTGTTGTGGTAAATAAACACCTGCTGAAAGACCTGGTGGATCTGAATCTCTGGAATGACGAGATGAAGAACAGCATCATGTCGCACAATGGTTCTATCCAGAAGATCAATGGCATCCCTGATCACATCAAGGATATCTATAAAACGGTATGGGAGATCAAGCAACGTGCGATCATCGACATGGCTGCTGATCGTGGAGCATTTATCTGCCAGTCACAGTCGCTCAATCTCTTCGTGGATGCGCCGACCACAGGTAAGCTTACTTCCATGCACTTCTATGCCTGGAAGAAGGGCCTGAAGACAGGTATGTACTACCTGCGTACTAAGGCCGCTTCACAAGCAGTACAATTTACCGTAGAAAAACAGGGAGGAAAATCCATCGAGCCACTGATCGATAAACATGATCTCACCGTGGTAGAGAGTGGAAACACCACTGAAGATAAAATTGTCACCGGCGCAGTCTGCACCATGGAAGATGGTTGCATCAGCTGCAGCGGGTAACTCGTTACCGGGACGGTAATCAAAAACCAGGGGTTTGTCAGGACGCGTTCCTGGTAAACCCTTTTTTTATTTCACGCTAAGGCAAAACAACCTTGGCACCTTTGCTTACTTTGCGTCTTTGCGGGAAACCTATCTCAGAAGCAATTCACAAGGCTTCAATCCCGTATGTTTCTTGAATGCCGTGGAGAAATGGGAAATGGAAGAATAGCCGAGCAGGAGGGAAACTTCCGTAACGCTTAACCCTTTTTCATACAGAAGGTATTTCGCGTGCTCCATACGCTGGCTCTGGTAAAAGTCGAAGATGGTCGTACCGAACATTTCCTTGAATCCCTTCTTCAGGTAACATTCGTTCATGGCCACTTTGCGGCTGAGTTCCTTGATCGTGATGGGTTCACCGATATGCTCGATCAGTACTTCGCGGGCCTTGAATATCTTGTCGCGATCAGCTTCATTTGCCAGGAACTTGCAGTTGATCACGTCGATCTCCTTTTCACCCACCATGCAATCCAGGCTATGCAATAGGAGCATCTGGATCTGCGCATTGATGAAGATATTGGCAAGGGTATCGGTATAGCTCGTATTCAGCATAGCCTCGAGCACCATGCGCGATTTGCCGCAAAGGGGAAGCAATTTGGTAAAGGAAGATTTGCGGGTAAACCCGAGTATTTCATCGCTGGCGGTGGATACTTCACCGGTACCGGGCTTCATGAACTGGCTGAGTTGTGCCGGCGAGAACCGGAAGCTGAGTACGTCCACACTGTCAACCCGGGCGTTGCAGTCCCGCGCAGCCGTGGCCCGGCATTTTTCACACTGAGGATCGCGCTGCCGGCAATACATGTTGCCGGTAACACAGAACTTCAATTCGAGATAACTTTCACGGGCGGGGTCCTTTTCTATGTGATAGACCATCATACCGGCATCCTCGAGATTCCACTGCGGAAGCCGCCGATACCGGCCGATCGAATACTGGACCGTTCCCGGCACGTGCTGTTCCCGTAATTGGAGAACCTGCATCTGTTCCTGCATGGGCGCCTGGCGATAGGCCATCGAAAGTATATCAGGGGGAGTGTGCATCCGGCTGCAAATTTACAGGTGCAACACCGATTTGCAAGGATAGTTTTGCCCGGAGGGCATTCTAAAAAAAATTCCGGATTTGGCCTGAACAACTACCTTTGCTCCTTCTCCGCCTATGCGGAGGTTTTTGTAACTGACCTACATGATTCATCCTCATACTTATATACATCCAAACGCCAAGTTAGCCACCAATGTAAAAGTGGATCCGTTTACCGTAATCCACCAGGATGTAGAGGTAGGTGAGGGTACCTGGATCGGCTCGAATGTCACCATCATGGAAGGGTCCCGGATCGGCAAGAATTGCCGGATCTTCCCGGGTGCCGTTATCGGCGCTATCCCGCAGGATCGCAAATATGCAGAGGAAAAGACAACCGTAGAGATCGGGGACAATTGCACGATCCGCGAATTTGTCACCATTCATCGGGGAACAAGCGATAAGTGGAAGACCGTTGTGGGAAATAATTGCTGGATACTGGCATATAGCCATATCGGGCACGACTGCTTCATCGGCAACAACTGTACGCTCAGTAACAGCAGCCAGTTGGCCGGCCACGTGGTCCTTGGCGACTGGGTCGGGCTGGGCGGCGTCTGCGCCGTACACCAATTTGTGCAGATCGGCTCGCATGCATTCATATCCGGTGGCGCCCTGGTAGGCAAAGATGTACCCCCATATATAAAAGCCGGTCGTCAGCCTCTCAGCTACGCTGGAGTGAATTCGGTTGGATTGAAGCGCCGCGGTTTTACCCTTGAAAAGATCAACCACATTGTAGACATCTACCGCATCATCTATAATAAAGGACTCAATACTTCTCAGGCTGTGGAATTTCTTGAAGAAGAGTTCGCTGCAACCGATGAACGCGACGAGATCGTGACCTTCATCCGCGAAAGCGGCCGGGGCATCATCAAACGTTTCACCAAAGGCAATGGCGATGACGATCTCCCTATCTGATGCGGGTAAACGTTTTAACCGCGACTGGATCTTCCGTCACGTAACCTACCAATTCGAACAGGGAAAAAATTATGCGATCACCGGGTCAAATGGCTCAGGAAAGTCAACCCTGCTGCAGGTCCTTAGCGGGTCTATGCATTTCAATGAAGGTAAATGCCACTGGCACAAGGGTGGTACAGAAATACCAGCCGAACGGGTTTATAACTTCATTTCCCTTTGTGCGCCATACCTGGACATCGTTGAAGAAATGAACCTCGAAGAATTTCTCGCGTTTCACCATGAATTCAAACCTTTCCTTCCCGGTATTACTCCCGCAACGATAATTGATGAACTCGGACTGGAAAGGGCGAAGCATAAACAGATCCGGTATTATTCGTCAGGCATGAAGCAGCGCGTGAAACTGGCGCAGTGCATTTTTTCCGATACACCTGTCCTGCTGTTGGATGAGCCCTGCACCAACCTGGATACGGATGGTATAGCCCTGTATCACCGCCTTATAAATGATTACGGAAACGGACGACTTATCATTGTGAGCAGCAATGATGAAACGGAATATCGCTTCTGCGAGGAACGCATCAGTATGGCCTCATTCAAAAAATAGGATCACTGCTGCGCAAGCTTCTCCTGATTGTACGCCATTATCTCCAGCAAAGTTTTCTTGAGCTCAAGGAATCTCTTTTTACCTAACAGACTCTCGTACTCTTCTTCCAGCTTGAACACCCGCTGCCGGCATTCAAGGGCAAACTCTTTACCTTTTGTAGTTAGCGTGAGCTGTATGCAGCGTTTATCATCGCAGTGAACATCACTGCTCACATAGCCCATCCGCTCCAGTTCCTTCACCACTTTGTTCATGGCCTGTTTTGTAACGATAGCCTTTTTTGCCAGTTCCTTATTGGTGATACCCTCAGGCCCGATATTCATGAGAACAGGCATGTACGCCATCTTAAACCCATCATAACCATGGGTTACGAGCTTGTGGTTCGCCCAGAGTTCAAACTGGCGGCGCAGCATAATCGTGATCTTTCCCCAGCTTATTTCCTTGCGGGCCGCCGTGGCAAGCAGCAGGCTGTCCAGCTCATCATTTTTCATATGATCAAAGGTACGAAAAAAATATTTAGTCAGTTTAGTTGACTAATTGGTCAACTTGGTTTACTTTTACCCCCTGAACTGAAATCAACGTCATGGACACTACCGCTACAACAACCCCCAAAAAGAAGAAATTCAAACCTGCCTACATCATCCTTCCACTGGTACTGATCCTCGGTGGCTATTATGGTTATGGCAAACTGATGCATGCCCTGCATTATGAAACTACCGACAACGCGCAGGTGGAGAGCAATGCCGTTCCCGTTCTCAGCAGGATCGCGGGATATGTCGATTCATTGAACATTTCCGATTACCAGCAGGTGCAGGCTGGCCAGCCCTTGCTGGTACTGGATGATCGCGAGTACAGCATTGCGGTGGCACAGGCAGAAGCTGATCTGCTGCAGGCGAAAGCTGATCTGGCTACAGCTATCGCAAATGTTGACAATATCAATGCCTCGCGTCGTGTAGCCAGCGCCAATTCCGGCGTGCTGCAAAGCCGTGTGGACAAAACCGCAGCAGATCTCCGGCGTGATGAAGCTCTGTTTGCAGATGGCTCCATCACCCGCAAGCAACTGGAAGAAACGAGGGCGAATGCCGAGACAGCTCAGCGCCAGTTGACCGCGGGCGGTGAGCAGGTCCGGCAGGCCAGTGTACAAACAGGCAGTGCACAGGCTCAGATAAAAAAGGCCGAAGCGTTGATCGCTACCCGCGAAGCAGCATTGGAACAGGCAAAGCTCAAATTAAGCTATACACGCATCAGCGCTCCGGCTTCGGGACGGATAGGAAAGAAGAACCTGGAGAAAGGACAATTCATCCAGCCCGGCCAGCCCCTGTTCACCATCGTGAATAATGAGACCTTCTGGATCATCGCCAATTTCAAAGAGACACAATTGAAAAACCTGGCAATCGGTCAGGGGGTCAATATCAGGATCGATGGTTATCCCGGTAAAACGATCAAGGGACATATCAGTTCTTTCAGTGAAGCCACCGGCGCGCGGTTCTCGCTGTTGCCGCCTGACAACGCCACCGGAAATTTTGTAAAAGTCACCCAGCGCGTACCGGTCAAGATTGAATTCGAGAATACGGCTGACCTTAAGAAGGTGCTGAAAGCCGGTCTCAGTGCGGAAGTAGAAGTGAAGGTGAAATAAGCTCCTAACCAGAATCTTTATGAGTTTCAAAAAAGCGATTATCGTCATCACTGCGATATCTGCGGCTATCATGGAACTGATCGATACATCGATCGTGAATGTAGCACTGAATGATATCAGTGGAAATCTGGGGGCTACCATCGAAGACACGTCCTGGGTGATCACAGCTTACGCTATTGCGAATGTGATCATCATACCCATGACCGGATTCCTGGCCCGCTACTTCGGACGAAAAAATTATTACGTAGGCTCCATCATTCTCTTCACTGTCGCCTCCTGGCTTTGCGGTCAGTCGGGTAGCCTTGGTGAACTCGTGCTCTGGCGATTTATCCAGGGTATTGGCGGCGGAGCGCTGCTTTCCACTTCACAGGCTATTGTGTTTGACAATTTCCCGCCAGAAAAACGTGGTATGGCTGCAGCGCTCTTTGGCATGGGCGTGGTGATGGGTCCAACCCTCGGACCGATACTGGGAGGTGTGATCGTAGAGAATTACCATTGGGAACTGATCTTCGATATCAATATTCCTTTCGGTATCCTCGCAACCATTCTTGCCGTTCGCTTCCTGGACAAGAAGCCGGAAGAATACGGCATCAAACGAAATGAAATATCGATCGACTATACGGGTATCCTGCTGCTTGCAGTAGGTATCGGATCATTGCAATATGTACTGGAACGCGGTGAAGCCGATGACTGGTTTACCAACCAGAACATCCGCATACTCAGCCTGACTGCGCTTGTGGGACTGGTTGGCTTTGTATGGCGGGAGCTGACGACACCGGAACCTATGATCGATCTGCGCATCCTGCGCAGCCGGAACCTGGTAGCTAGTAACATCCTGAATTTCGTAGTTGGGTTTGGATTGTTTGGCTCTGTTTTTATATTTCCTGTCCTGGTTCAGCGGGTAATGGGTTACTCCCCTACTGAAGCTGGTCTGGGTCTTGTACCAGGCGCCCTCGCCGCACTTGTGTTAATGCCGGTGATCGGCCGCAATCTTTCCAAAGGTGTATCGCCCCTTGTATTTGTATCGATCGGCTTTGCAGCGTTTCTCATTCACGGCTATACCTCCTCGCTGGCCACCATCGATTCGCCGCGAAGCTTTTTTATCATTCCACAGATACTTCGCGGGATCGGCACAGCCTGCATCATGATCCCCATGACCAACCAGGCGGTAATAGGTCTGAAGCCAAAAGAAATGCCTTACGGCATTGCACTGAGCAACATGCTGCGGCAGCTCGGTGGCGCATTCGGCATTGCAGTGATGAACACCTACGTCAATCAGCGCTACGCCGTACACCGCTATGACCTGGTATCGAACCTGCAATCGAATGACCCGGAACTGATCAGCAGAATGCAGCAATATTCATCCGGCCTGATAGCACGCGGTATCAATCCGGCTTCAGCGGAAACGATCAGCAACCGGTTGCTCGATGCCACGGTCAGCAAATCCGGTTATATGCTTGCCTACCTCGACTCTTTCCTGCTCATCAGTCTCTTCTTTATTTGTGCCATACCGCTGATGTTTCTTCTGAAACGAAAAAAAATGAACCCGGCCGAAGCTGCAAAGGTTGCTGCAGAAGCCCATTAATGAATTATACATCATGAAAAGATATTTTATCCTGATCGGTGTAGTTGCCCTGGCTATCCAGGCTGCTGCGCAACAAGTAAATCCCGAACTTAAATCGCTCGTCAACCGCGCGTTCACTTATTTCCCGAAATTCCAGGAACTGGAACAACAGATTTTGGTGAATGAGCAGCGCGTTGGCATTGCCGCAACTGGCAACAAGCCGGTGATCGCTGCTGCTGCAGGTTATAATTACACAGCCCCTGTTGCGGAAGCAAACTTCGGGGGGAACAAAATCACTTTCCAGCCCAATCACAATTACAATGTTGGACTGTCAGTCGTACAGCCTGTGTTTGATTTTGGTAAAACCAGGCTTAGTGTTGATAGAGCCCGCCTGGAGTTGCAGCAATCTGTCACCAACCGTGATTACCTGCAGGCCCAACTTGCCGCCCAGGTAGCTACCGTTTATTACTCCATCATCTATCTCCAGAAGGCGATAGAAGTACAGGACTCTGTGATAAAAGTGTATGCTGCCAATAAAACCCTGCAGGAAAATAAACTCCGGAATGGTGATGCCCTGAAGATCGATGTGCTTACCATGCAAAATAATATCGACATCGAACAGAACCGGAAAACGGATCTGTTGAACTCATTGGAAAAACAGCAGTTGTTGCTCACGTACATCACCGGCGATTCAGCATCCGCATTGCAGGGAAAGTTTGATTTCTATACAGCAGCCACGCCGATCGATGACGCCTTGAATGAAGCAAGATCGGGGAACCTCGAGTACGTGCTCGCAAAGCAACGCGTGCGGATTGCTGAGGCTGATTTGGCCCTGGCAAAAACAGGCACTAAACCTGTCATCAATCTCCAGGGTGGTACCGGGTTCAGAAATGGCTATCAACCTGACATCAATGAACTTCGCTACAATTATACCGTCGGCGTTGGGATAAGTGTCCCTATTTATTCAGGAGGCCGCCTGAAAAAACAAAACCAGGTGGCAGCATCCCTCGTGAAATCAGGTGAACTGGCGATCTCGACACTTGATAACCAGTATCGCAAAGACATCGCGCAGGTACTGGCAGACATTCGTTCCAATAACGAGCGGCTGGCCAATGCAGCCGACCAGGTGAATATCGCGAAAGAAGCACTGCGGCTCGCCCAGAGCAGGTATGACAATGGCATCAGCACAAACGTAGAGTTGCTGAATGCAGCAAACAGCTTACAGAAAGTGGAATTGTCGCAATTGCAATATGCCTACCAGCTTGCGCTGGCAAATATTGAACTGGCAAGATTGAAGGGAACAAAATACTGGTAACATCAAAGGAGTTGTTCGGACTTCTGCAGTGATAGCAATCGAAGCTTATCGCCCACAACCCATACGATATCACCCGGGCGGATGATATAGGAAGAGTCCGGATTTACGAGGCGGCCCTGCTCGTTCTCAACCCCAACGACGATACCACGGATCTTTTCCCGAATCTCACCTTCGCGGATATTCTTATTGGCAAAGCCTGATTTTTCGCTGATGATGAAATGTTCCAGTACAACTTCCGAAGCGCGTTTGGTCACGGCTGTTGCTTTCGCCGCTTCCATATCTTTCCTGAACTGATCTATCTGATCATCGGTACCGATGATGCTGATCATGTCTCCGGGAAAAAGTACCTGTCCGCGCTTTGGGGTGTTGATCACCTTGCTGCCACGTTCTATGAAAGCTACATTGATACCATATTTTTCACGCCAGGCAAGCTCCCGCAATGATTTACCAATTCCGGGCATATCGGCATGCAACTCAAATTCTGCCATGTGGGCATCCCAGGGTGCGAGTTGATCTTTCCTGGTTCGCGCAGATTCGCGTTCATTGTAGTTCGCCAGGAACCGCATGCGGATGCGCGAGTAAAGCTGCTGTATTCTTTTGGAGAAAATGAGCAGCAGGCCGAGCATTCCGATCGTTACGGCGAGTGCGATGCGGGGGTTGAAAAATTTATCTACCAGGAAACCAATCAGCAAAACAGCAATGGCTGTGCGGAAAAGCTGGAGCACCAGCATTCCTGTACGGTATTTGTTCTGCGCGATGAACCTGTAAACGAGGTCCTTTCGATGCTGCTTGATCGCCAGCGACCAGAGGAAGGGCGCCATCAGGAGCAGGGTGAAGATCGCGCCGAGGATGGTGCTGTAGGTATTGTCACCAAACTGGTTCTGCGTATAGGGGAGCACATAATACGAGGAGAGAAGCAGGATAGCTGTTGTGATGATCGTTACGACGAAAGTATTGACCAGTCCGCTGCGGACATAAACCTGCCATTCCGTGGTATTGGAGATGGTTTGGGCCCGGCTGCTGTACCGATTGATGGCATTGACCCATCTGGCGGGTAATTTTTTCTCCAGCCAGTAATAAAATGGTTCGGAGGCCTTGATCATGTAAGGAGAACTGAACGTGGTGATGGCGGAAACCGCCACTGCGATCGGGTACAAAAATTCCGAAGTCACTTTCAATGACAAACCCAGCGTAGCGATAATAAATGAAAACTCACCGATCTGGGCCAGGCTCATACCCGCCTGAACTGAGGACTTGAGAGGCTGACCGGATATAAGTGCGCCCATGGTGGTGCTGAACGACTGGCCCAGGATAGTGACCACGCTGATGATAAGTACAGGCACAGCATATTCGATCATCATCACCGGATCAAATAACATACCTACAGAAACAAAGAAAACAGCCCCGAACAGATCCTTGACTGATTTGATAAGGTGCTCGATCTTCTCGGCATAGACCGTTTCCGCAAGAATAGATCCCATGATGAAGGCACCAAGCGGGGCAGAGAAACCCACCATTGTAGCCAGCCACACCATCAGCATGCATAGCGCCAGTGAAGTGATGAGGAGCATTTCATCATTCATGAACCTTTTAGCACGGCGAAGAAAAGTTGGAAGAAAGAAGATACCTGCAATGAACCAAAGTACCAGGAAGAAGATGAGCCGGGCTACTGCCATGAGCATTTCCGTTCCGGCGAATTTTGCACTGACGGCGAGGGTGGACAACAAGACCATGAGCAGGATAGCCACGAGGTCTTCCACGATGAGAATGCCAAAGACCAGGCTGGCGAATTTGTGTCCTTTCACCCCGAGTTCATCGAAGGCACGGATGATAATGGTGGTGGAGGAGATACAGAGCATACCACCGAGAAACATACTATCGATACTGGACCATCCCATGAGGTAGCCGACCAGGTAACCGGTGCATAGCATGAACACCACCTCGACCAGGGCAGTTACGGAGGCGGGCGTACCAACCTTGAGGAGTTTGCGGAAGCTGAACTCCAGCCCCAGGCTAAACAGGAGAAAGATCACGCCGATCTCAGCCCATACACTGATATTGTCTGCTTCTGCGACACTGGGCAGCACGGGAAAGTTCGGACCTACAAGGAATCCGGCAATCAGATATCCAAGAACGAGCGGCTGTTTAAGCCATTTGAAAAGAATTGTGGTTATGGCTGCAGCGCCAAGAATCAAACCCAGATCTGTAATGAGATTCGGAAGATGGTCCATTCAATTGGTTTAAGACTATAAGTTCATTTGTAGTCAAAGATGCGAGACTGACTTAACAACAAACAGGAATGGACAGTCTTGATCGCGCAAATGAAGATGAGGAAAGCCTAATCATTATTTCACTATAATTCCGCATGCTCAAAGATAGCAAATAACAGCCCGCGGCGGTTGGGAGCACGGGCGTTTAGTCAGAGGGAATAGTCGCCAGTAAATTCGGGAGGTTTGATTTAAACCACTCCGGTAATTCACGAACGGGGATCGAGGAGGTGCATTGAAAAATGAGATGGTAAATATTTCGGGCGAACTGAAGACTTACCGGCGCCATTGGAATCGGTCATTACATACAGCTTGGCATTTTACTTTACAGATGAAAAACACAAACGGTTTCGTAAGCTAATTGCTTCTGTTGAAGTTAACTCTCGAATTACGTTAACTTCCTGGGAGGACTGGAGGATAGTAATAAGTTTGATGCTGCCATTCGGGTATTCCAGATAGCATGATTTGAAGACAGCTCCGTCACATTTATCATGAATGGCAGTCCACTACGGAGCTTTTGCTCACGTAATTTCTTTACGCCCTCGGTGCCTTTTTTACTGGTAATTTGAACTGTCGACATATCAAAAATTTACAAAAAAAACCTTTTCGCATTGCGTTCGCCAGCCAAAACTTCAGAGACCTCCGCACTCCACACTCCGCACTACGCACCCTGCCTGCCGGCAGGCAGCTCCGCACTCCCTTATCTCTGACTCGCAATCAGCAGGTTCAAATCCGTATACTTCAGATCAAATCGTTCGCTCAGGTAAAAATTGGTCAGTGCGCCTTTGAAGAGATAGATCCCGCTGCGCAGGTGAACCCGGTGCCAGACAAGGTTTTCAAATCCACCTTCCTCACCAGCCTCCAGCAACAGGGGCATCAGTACATTGCTGATGGCCTGGGACGCGGTGCGGGCAAAACCCGACGGGATATTCGGGACGCAATAATGTATTACACCGTATTTCAAAAATATCGGATGCTCGTGGGAGGTGATCTCTGATGTTTCAAAACAGCCACCCCGGTCTATGCTGACATCAATCACCACGGAGCCGGGACGCATATTGCTCACCATTTCTTCCGTAACAACCATCGGCGTGCGGCCGGTCTGGGAGGTCAACGCACCTACTGCCACTTCGCAGGTCTTCAATTGCTTCGCCAGCATGCGCGGCTCGATCACCGAAGTCCAGAGACGTTGACCAATATTATTCTGCAATCGCTTCAGGCGATATACACTGTTATCAAATACTTTCACGGATGCACCCAGCGCCAGCGCTGCCCGGGCTGCATATTCACCCACGATGCCCGCGCCGATGATGATGACCTTCGTGGGAGCGATACCGGAGATACCACCGAGCAACACACCTTTGCCATGATTCGCCGAGCTCAGGTACTGTGCTGCGATGAGCATTACGGCACTGCCCGCGATCTCGCTCATGCCCCGCACGATCGGATATGAATCACTGTCATCCTTGAGGTTCTCAAAGGAAATAGCGGTGATCTTTTTGCTCATCATCGATTCCAGCAACTCTGCCTTCAGCACAGACAGATGAATGGGAGAAATGATCACCTGGTTCATTTGCAGCAGCGGAAGATCTTCTTCTATCACCGGCGCGCTTTTCACCAGGATCGGGGCACGAAAAACTTCAGCGCGCTCGTACACGATCTTTGCGCCCGCCTCACTGTAGTCCTTATCACGAAAATGAGACGCATCCCCCGCGTTGTGTTCGATCACCACCTGGTGACCGTTGCTGACGAGTACACTCACAGCATCCGGTGTCAGCGCGATGCGGTTTTCCTGGAAAGCGATCTCCCGGGGTATCCCGATCATCATCCCTTCGGCCTTGGGCTTGATGTCCAGGGTCTCTTCAAGTGTTTCGTAACTGAATGAAGTGCTGATGAAGGGCTTTTGCTGACTCATGAAGTTGGTTAAACGGTCGTTACGGACCGTCTTCAAAAGTAATTAATTCCCTGCTATTCTTAGCGTTCGGGTATGTGAATCCACGACTTCGAGGTAAACATGGAGTGTTTCCGGAGGAAAAATACCCGGTGCGCGTTCGGGCCATTCCACAAAGCATATCTCACCGGAATAAATACAGTCTTCGACCCCTGCATTTCTCGCTTCTTCCTCATCTTTTAACCGGTAAAGATCCATATGATAGATCGTGAATGGTTGTCCATCTGGGGCGCTGGCTTCGTATTGGTTGATGATGGAAAACGTTGGGCTGCCCATCGTATCCCTCGTGCCCCGGTGAGCGCATAAGGCCTGGATAAAGGTGGTCTTACCAGCACCCATTTCACCATGAAATGCAAAGACCTGGCGATCGCCGACATTTTTCCAGAACCAATTGACAGCCTCCCGGATCCCATCCAGCGTGAACATCGTATCCATGTTGCAAATGTACTGTGCTATTAGCAACCTTGTTGCCAAGATAGGCGCTTATACACTCGTACGATCAGGCATACGGTTCTACCTTTGCAACAAGTTGTAGCCCCAACTGTTAGTACATAAGGAGATAACATGGAAAAAATAAGCCTCAAAGTTGATGGAATGGATTGCAACAACTGTGCGTTGACCATACGCCGCTACCTCGAAAAAAAGGGGATGAAAGAGGTGCAGGTCAATTTTGCCACAGGCGATGTTGGCTTCGAAACAGCCACTGCATTACCGCAGGAAGAACTGGCAAATGGAATCCGGGAACTTGGCTATGAAGTAGTCAGCAGCGACGTGTCTGCCGCGACGCGCAGGAAGAAATTCCTGGCCACTCCCGGTCAAAAATTCCTGTTTTGCCTTCCGTTCACCGCCATACTCATGCTGCACATGATTCCCGGACTGCATCTGCATTGGCTCATGAACCCCTGGCTGCAGTTAGCGCTCACCATTCCGGTGTTTATAGTAGGGATGGCTTTTTTTGGACGCAGTGCCTGGAAAAGTCTCCGCAATGGCATACCCAATATGAATGTGCTCATTGCCATAGGCGCCCTGGCCTCCTTCGTCTATAGCCTTTACGGTACACTGACGGGGCAGGCGGATCAATACATGTTCTATGAGACGACTGCAACCATCATCACGCTCGTTTTCCTGGGAAACCACCTGGAAGATATCTCCGTACAGTCAACGCAGCGAGCGCTCAACAAACTGGCCCGCTCACAAAAAGTAATGGCCAACATGCTCACCTATGATGATCAGCACCAGGAACACATCTTCCCGGTAGAAAGTGATCATCTCCGGTCAGGCGACCTCATCCTTGTGCGTAGTGGTGAACAGGTGCCGGCCGACTGCAAAATACTCTGGGGCGAAGCACAGGTAAATGAAGCTATTCTCACAGGTGAAAGCCTGCCAGTGCACAAACAGTCAAAAGATCTGCTGATTGGCGGCAGCATTGTGGAGACCGGCAACATCAAGGCCCAGGTAACCGCCGCAGGAAAAGATACCGTTCTCGCCGGCATCATCAACCTCGTAACAAGAGCTCAGGGTGAGAAGCCACCCGTACAACAACTGGCAGACCGGATCAGCGCGATCTTCGTACCTGTGGTGCTTGGCATCGCCCTGCTTACATTGATCATCAACTGGATTGTACTGGGCAATTTCACTCCGGCCCTGATGCGCAGCATTGCCGTACTGGTGATCGCATGTCCCTGCGCAATGGGGCTTGCAACACCGGCCGCTATCGCCGTAGGACTGGGACGCGGGGCAAGAAACGGCATACTTTTCCGCGATGCAAAAAGCCTGGAAGTTTTCAGGAACATAACCCAGGTTGTATTCGATAAGACTGGCACCCTGACGACAGGCCATTTTGCAATCAGGAATTTCCAGGTCACTGATCAAACCATACCGGGCGATGATTTCAAAAAAATCGCTTACTCGCTGGAGAAATTTTCCACGCATCCCATTGCCCGAAGTATAGCTGCAATATGGAAAACAAAAAATGAAATACGCTGGGCGACTATCGAAGAAATAAAAGGGTTTGGCATGCGTGGCATTGATAAAGACGGCAACGAATACAGGGCCGTTTCGTCACGCGGTGTGGCAGACCTTACGGATGATGATGCACACAATGTGTACGTCACCAAAAACAATAAACTTGTGGGCTGGATAGATGTGGAAGACGAACTGCGGCCCGAAGCACAAGGTGTGATAGCTTACCTGAGATCAAAGAACATCCGCACGCTGTTGCTCAGTGGCGACAGTGAGTCCAAAGTAAAAGCACTGGCTGTAAAACTGGGAATCGATGAATATCTTTCGGAAAAAACGCCCGCGCAAAAACTGGGCATCATCGAACAGCTCGCTGCAAGTGGCGCGGTAGCCATGGTAGGCGATGGCATCAATGATGCTCCGGCGCTGGCGAAAGCCACTGTAGGGATATCTATGAGTGATGCCTCACAGATGGCGATGCAGACAGCCGGTGTGGTGCTCATGAACAATGGCCTGAAGAAACTGCCGGCCGCACTTGGATTGGGAAAGCACACCTATAGCACTATCAAACAAAATCTTTTCTGGGCTTTTGCTTATAATGTCATAGCTATACCCGTGGCCGCACTTGGTTACCTGCGGCCGGGTTTTGCAGCACTGGTCATGGGGCTTAGCGATGTGGTACTGGCCATAAACTCTGCGCGGCTGTCTGTGAGAAAAGTGGAATAACGCGCCTCTTGAGTGATTAAACTCATCAAGCACGGCGCTGTATCCCGAACTTCATTTAAACATCTGACCTGGCAAGTATCCATTTCATACTAGAAAATTATTGGGGCTATAAAAATTTCCGCCCGTTGCAGGAGGACGTGATCCGTTCTGTACTTGGAGGAAATGACACGCTCGCACTCATGCCTACGGGTGGAGGAAAATCAATGTGCTACCAGGTGCCCGCTATGGCTATGCCCGGTACCTGCCTGGTGATTTCGCCTTTGATCGCATTGATGAAAGACCAGGTGGAAGGGCTGAGAAAAAAAGGCATTACTGCCTTCGCGATATTTTCCGGGATGAGCCGTAAGGAAGTTATCAATACGCTGACGACCGTTACTGAAAGCAATTGTAAATTTCTTTACGTATCACCGGAGCGGCTGGAGACGGCACTTTTCCAGGAATACCTGCCCGGCATGGGGATCAGGATGATCGCTGTGGATGAAGCGCACTGCATCTCGCAATGGGGGTATGATTTCCGCCCACCATATTTGCGGATCACAGGCTTGAGAGAACAACTTCCCGGGGTGCCAGTGCTGGCGCTCACGGCATCGGCTACCCCTGAAGTGCAGCAAGACATCTGCGATAAACTAACCCTTGACAAGACCAGAAACGAATGGAAGATATTCCGGCAATCATTTGAGCGACCCAATATCTCCTACAGCAACTTCATTGTCAGCACCCGTATCACCAAGATCCGGGAGATACTTACCAAAGTGCCAGGGTCAAATATCATTTATTGCCGCAGCCGCAAACGCACACGGGAGATCAGTGACCTGTTGCAGGGCTATGGCTTTTCTGCCGACTTCTACCATGCCGGCCTGAGCCAGGAAGAACGCAACAGCAAACAGGAAGCATGGATCAACAACAAGATCAGGACAATCGTCTGCACCAATGCATTTGGGATGGGTATTGATAAGCCGGACGTCCGAACGGTAATACATGTGGACGTGCCGGATTGCCTGGAAAATTATTACCAGGAAGCGGGTCGTGCCGGTCGCGACGGGAAAAAATCGTATGCCGTGTTATTGTATGGTGAAAATGACCTCCCGGACCTCGAAGACAGTTGGATATCGCGGTTCCCCGACCTGGCCACGATCAGTGAAGTATACCAGGCGGTTGGTAATTATTTACAGGTACCAGCCGGTGGCGGTCAGTACAATTCCTATGACTTCGATTTGCAGGAATTCGCACAACGTTTCAGGATCAATGCACATACAGCATTGAATGCACTAAAGACACTCGAACAGGAAGGCTGGCTTTCATTCAATGAGCAGGTTTTTGTGCCTTCAGCCATCAGGTTCTCTGTCAATAAACGCGCGCTTTACCAGTTTGAACAGGATCACCCGGCTGCGGAACCATTGATGAAATTACTGTTGCGCACCTATGAAGGAATCTTTGATCAGTATGTGTTCATCTCCGAGAATTTACTGGCGGGCCTGCTGCGAAAAGAGCCGGAGTATGTAATACAATCACTTCAGTTTCTCGATAATGCCGGGGTGATTGAATACAACCAGCGAAAAGACAGGCCGCAGGTGGTATACCAGCGCAACCGGGCCCGGAGCAATGAGATGACCATCGACCTTGCTGCTTATCATGCGCGTCGTGACAAGTACAGGGTTCGTACCAAAGTGATGATAGATTACGTGCAGGAGCAAACAGAATGCAGGAGCCGGTTTATCGGCAATTATTTTGGTGATGAAAAAATGGGGGAATGCGGCATCTGTGATAATTGCCTGCGGAAGAAATCAACCAGGCTTCACGCAAAAGAATTCAAAGCCATCTATGAGATGATGAAGCCGCTGGTAGCTTCGCCTGTCCGGCCCGAAGTGCTTCGGGAGAAGCTGCCTGAAGTGAAGACGGACCGGTTCTGGGAAGCCCTGGAATATTTGCTGGCAGAGAATAAGCTCAAAACCGATAATACCGGGGCTATTTCATTGCGCAACTGATCAGAAAATAGAGCGCTTTCGGCTTCGGCCACCTAACCCAAGAGCCCCGAGCAGGGAGCGGACAAGTGTATTGCCTGCAGTGCGCGTCATACTTTTCACAACAGGATCATCAAAGAATCCTTTTTCCTTTACCGGCTTTGCTGTTTTTTGAGGCGTCTGTTCCTTTTTTGCGGCGGCTTGTGTGGCTGCCTCGGCAAGTTTCTCATTCAGCATTTCGTAGGCACTGTGGGTGTCTACGGCCTGGTTATATTTCCCTGCCAACCTGGAGGAGCTAACGATGGCCTCGATCTCATTTTCTTCCAGTATATCCATGCGGCTTGCAGGAGTTAGCAGCATACAGTGTACAAGCGGCGTCGGAATACCTTTTTCATTTAACGCCGTGACAAAGGCCTCTCCCGTACCCAGTGCAGTAAGCAGTTGATCGGTATCGTACCAGGTTGTTTCGGGATAGTTCTCCGCCGTTTTTGTGATCACTTTCCTGTCGGCCGCTGTAAATGCACGCAGCGCGTGTTGCACCTTGAGACCAAGCTGCGACAATACTGACGGGGGGACATCCATGGGGTTTTGTGTACAGAAAAATATACCAATTCCTTTTGACCGGATCAGCTTGATCACGGTTTCCAACTGTTGCAATAACGCCTCGCTGGCTTCCTGGAAAATGAGATGGGCCTCGTCAATGAACATAACAAGCTTCGGCTTGTCGAGGTCACCCTCCTCCGGAGATGAGGCATAGAGCTCTGCCAGCAACTGTAGCATGAAGGTGCTGAAAAGTTTTGGCCTGTCCTGCAGGTCTGTTGCGCGAAGGATGGAAATTACACCACGTCCATCATCAGAGATCCGCATAAGGTCATCCACCTCAAAACTTTTTTCTCCAAAGAAAACGTCTGCACCTTGCTGCTGCAGTTCGATTGTTTTGCGAAGAATAGTGCCTGTGGAGGATGTAGATATTTTGCCATATTCTTTTTCGATCTCCGCTTTTCCTTCATTGGAAATGAACTGAAGCACCTTGATGAAATCTTTCAGATCAAGCAATGGCAGTTTATTATCATCGCAATATTTATAAATGAGTGAGACGATGCCGCCCTGTGTATCATTGAGGCCAAGGATGCGGGACAGGAGCACCGGGCCAAACTCAGTAACAGTGGCGCGGAGGCGGACGCCTTTTTGTTCGCTGAGGGTCAGTAATTCGACGGGAAATGGGGAAGGCTTATAGTCCAGCCTCATCGCTTTGTAACGTTCCTCGATCTTTGCGTTGAGAGCTCCCGCAGCAGCGAGTCCGCTGAGATCGCCTTTGATATCGAGCAGTAAAACCGGTACACTGGCGTTACTGAGGCTCTCGGCAAGTAACTGGAGCGTTTTCGTCTTACCCGTTCCGGTAGCCCCCGCGATCAGGCCGTGCCTGTTCATCATGGCCAATGGAATATTCACAGGGGCTTCAGGAATAACCTTCCCTTCCAGCATCGCGGAGCCGATGCGCATCGATTCTCCTTTGAAGGCATATCCGGCATTGATCTCTTCAGTAAAACCCATAAATCAGTTTTGGTGAAAGTTAGTAAACAAACTCGTTGCATCATATCTCTTCGTCCCTTTCCAGCATAAGTATGGCGCCCTGGGGCGCAATGAAATATTTTTCATTTTCATACATGATCTCGGTCGCTGCGCTGACAAGAAATAGCGCCAGGTCTCCCTCTCTTGCCTGGAGCGGGATGTATTTCACCTTATCCTCTTCCTCTTTCCAGGGTTCATCTTCCACGGGCATGGGTATGGCATATCCCGGTCCTGCCTTGATGATGTATCCCTGTTGCACCTTTTCCTTCTCATGGACTCCCGGCGGGAGGTAAAGGCCGCTGGCGGTTTGCTGGTCCGGCTTTGTGGGCTTGATCAAAACGCGATCGCCGATAATGATCAGCTTCTTCAAACGATTGTCACCAGTGATATACATGAATGTTCAATTAAGATTTATAAATGTAAAAAAGGGCTTTCACGAAACCTTACCTTAACAAATAATTATTTAACTTCCTGAATGTTTGGCAAATGATTTACTTTTATTTGTCATCTTATAGTTTAAAAATCAGACAATCATGGATACAAAGAAACCTAAAATTTTATTGTGCGAGGATGATCCGAACCTGGGAAGTGTTTTGAAGAATTACCTGGAGCTGAATGACTATGATGTCACACTTGAGCGGGATGGCCGTCTTGGCCTGGCAGCTTTCCAGCGTGAAAAATTCGAACTCTGCCTGCTCGATGTCATGATGCCCAATATGGACGGTTTCACGCTGGCTGAAGAGATCCGCGATGTTGACCCTGATATCCCGCTTTTCTTCCTCAGTGCAAAGACCATGAAAGATGATATCATACAAGGGTATAAACTGGGTGCTGACGATTATATCACCAAGCCCTTCGACAGCGAGGTGCTGCTCCTTAAGATCAAAGCTATTCTGAAAAGAAATGAAGAGATAAACAAGGAAAGTGAGAACAAGGAATTTGTTTTGTCCACGTATCATTTCAACCCCAAGCTTCGTCAGCTGACGCATAACTCCATCACGCAGACGCTTTCTCCCAAGGAAAATGAGCTGTTGAAAATGCTAGCGGAGCATCTGAACGATCTGCTGCCACGCGACCAGGCGCTGAAAAAGATATGGGGCAGCGATACTTACTTCAACGGCAGAAGCATGGATGTATATATTGCCAAGCTGCGGAAATACCTGAAGGATGATCCGAAGATAGAAATCGTGAACATTCACGGTAATGGGTTCCGGCTGGTAGTTCAACCTAATTAATCGATCACAACGCGAATAACGACCCGGTCACCCCATGACCGGGTTTATTTTTTCCCAGGTGTTCATACGCCTTTGCTGTTACCTCGCGGCCGCGGGGCGTACGCTGCAGGAAACCTTCCTGGATAAGGAATGGCTCATAAACCTCTTCCAGTGTACCGGGTTCTTCCCCTACAGCGGTAGCGATAGTGGTAAGACCCACAGGGCCACCTTTGAATTTCTCAATGATCGTCTGGAGGATCTTGTTGTCCATGTCATCGAGTCCATATTCATCAACGTTCAGTGCGCGTAAAGCGTGCTGGGTTATACCCAGGTCAACCATGCCATCATTCAGCACCTGCGCAAAATCACGCACGCGACGCAGCAGCCCGTTGGCGATACGTGGTGTGGCGCGGCTTCTTCTGGCGATCTCACCCGCGGCGTCAGGGGCAATGTCCAGGTTGAGAATTGCAGCGGACCTGACGATGATCTTTTGCAGTGTACCGGCATCATAATATTCCAGCCTTGCCTTGATAGCGAATCGCGACAGCAGCGGCGCCGTAAGCAGGCCACTCCGTGTAGTAGCGCCTATCAGGGTGAAGGGATTAAGATTTAGCTGGATGCTGCGTGCATTTGGGCCGCTGTCGATCATGATATCGATCCGGTAATCCTCCATCGCCGCATAGAGATATTCTTCCACCACTGTGCTCAGCCGGTGTATTTCATCGATAAATAAGACATCATTGGGTTCAAGGCCGGTGAGAAGTCCTGCGAGATCACCGGGCTTTTCAATCACAGGCCCGGACGTTTCCTTTATTTGAACACCAAGTTCATTGGCAACGATGCGGGAAAGGGTTGTTTTACCGAGACCGGGAGG